>JBDSPG010000005.1:0-10984 GCA_039912685.1 Longimicrobiales bacterium
CCCGGCTACAAGATCAAGGACGAATTCCACCCCGATCTGAAGCACGACTCTAAAGGAATCCTTTCCATGGCGAATGCAGGCCCCGACACTGGCGGCTCGCAGTTCTTCGTCACCCTCGCGCCGACACCCTGGCTCGACAAGAAGCACGCCATCTTCGGAAAAGTTTCGAACGGTATGGATGTCGTCGACAAGATTGGTAAGGTGAAGACGGGTGGGTCGGATCGGCCGCTCAATCCGGTGACGGTAGAGTCGGTCACGCTTTCGTAACCCTGCCC
Source organism: Longimicrobiales bacterium (assembly GCA_039912685.1). Taxonomy (GTDB): domain Bacteria; phylum Gemmatimonadota; class Gemmatimonadetes; order Longimicrobiales; family RSA9; genus DASUXU01. The sequence continues at coordinate 276 of JBDSPG010000005.1, forward strand.
GTTCCGCTTCGGCTCGTGCCTGGGCGGGGTTCGCGGGGTAACGCGGACCCCGTCTTTTGGCGGCGAACAAGCGCGCTTATTACGAAGCGTCCAACGAGCGGTCAGCTTAAGAAAGGGTGGACCCGGAGGCGAGACGTTGCTGCAGTTCCAGATCCCCCCACGATGCCAGCCTGGCCAACACGGCAGGGGCAACTTCCCTCCGCCCTCCCCGCGTAAAGAGTCGAAGTACCCGTGCCGAGCGATACAACTCACCCGCAACCGCCGGCAGATTGATCAATCCCGTTCTTCCCTCCGGCCCTAGCCTCACCACATCCCCAGCCGTTGTCTGCAGCAGGATGTTCAGCGCAAACATTGCGGACTTCTCGGGGAAATCGAGATACACCGAGCCGGGTGGAAGCTCGAGTTCAACAGCGAGTCTTTCTTCGACTTGTCGTTTCAGTGATGAGTCGGTGTCCAGCCAGTGTGCGCCTGCGGGTTCCCCGAGATCGGCTGCGACAACTTCTGCAGCCCGCTTCGGGAGCCGGCGCGAGCGCAGTTCTGCAACGGCGCTGCTCACGTCGCGTCCTGTATCGTGTTTGCTTGCGGCCGCGCGCGTCTCGATCAGGAACAGTACGCCTTCATCAGTTTGCCCGACGAGTTCGGCGCCACTCAGCAATCTCGAGCGCAGCGCATCATCCACAATTCTCTTGTACAACACGGTCGCCGCGCGCACTGCGTGATGCCAGTAAACGTTCCTGAACATCTGATACTTCGCGAACAGCAACGACTCGAGTGCGGCGACACCCTTCTCGTGCACACCGATTTCGAGTGCGCCCGATTCCGGATCCGCGAGTACTACGAGACCGTGCATCAACCGATCTACATCGACTTCGCCATAGGGTACGCCGCAGAATCGTGCGTCGCGCTTCAGATATTCGATCTTGTCGAGGTCGAGGCTTCCCGAGACGAGTCCCTGCAGAGGGTTCGCTGATCGTCCGCGAATCAATTGCTCGATATTCGACGCGGCATCTGGTGCGACAGAAGCGAGCGCAGCACTGACATCCGGGTCTGTAAAGAAGTGACCGACGAGCGCTTCGTGATGACCCGGTATGCGGTTGGGCTCCAGCTCCTCCAATGCATGCGAGAACGGATAATGACCGATGTCGTGGAGCAATGCCGCGAAGGGAATGAGTGCGGCGTCGGCAGCCTCGACCTGCGCGAGACCGCCTCGCTCACGCAGCACGCCGAGCGTGCGACGCGCGAGATGATAGACACCGACCGCATGATCAAAACGGGTGTGCGTCGCACCCGGATAGATCAGGTGCGCATGACCAAGTTGTTTGATGAAACGCAGACGTTGGAACGCGGTGGAATCGACGATGCGAACCGCTGTGGGATCGAGACGTATGGTGTCCCACAGCGGGTCGCGTATCGTCAATCCTGCCATGACGTCGCGTCTAGCGAGGACCCGCCTGCTTCACGCCTTCGCTGACGCCGGCCTCGAACTTCTTGAAGTTGTCGCGGAACATCCCCGCGAGCTTGGCAGCCTGTGCATCGTATTTCGCGGAATCCTTCCACGTACCACGTGCTTCGAGCACTTCTGACGGCACGCCTGGAATGGAGACAGGAACCGGAAGACCGAAAACAGGATCCGGCTTCGTCTCGACATTATCGAGCTGCCCGCTCAACGCTGCAGTCACCATCGCGCGAGTGTACGACAGCTTCATGCGTGATCCCTCGCCGAATGCACCACCCGTCCAGCCGGTGTTCACCAGCCAGCACTGTGCATCGTGCTGCTCGAGCTTCTTGCCAAGCATGTTCGCATACACACTGGGCAGTAGCGGCAGGAACGGTGCGCCGAAGCAGGTGCTGAATGTTGCCGACGGCTCCGTCACGCCACGCTCGGTTCCAGCGACCTTGGCCGTGTATCCGGACAGGAAATGATACATCGCCTGTTCGCGTGTCAGCTTCGCGATTGGCGGCAGCACACCGAATGCATCCGCAGTCAGCATCATCACGTTCTTGGGGTGCCCGCCCATACCCTCGAGTACCGCGCCCGGGATGAACTCGATCGGATAGGACGACCGAATGTTTTCTGTGATCGAGATGTCGTCGAAATCAGGCTCACGGGTATCCGGGTTGATCACAACGTTCTCTAGGATTGTGCCGAAGTGACGCGATGCCTCCCAGATGAGCGGCTCGCCCTCCGCGGAGAGCTTCACGACCTTCGCGTAATTGCCACCCTCGAAATTGAACACACCGTGGTCGGACCAGCCATGCTCATCGTCGCCAATCAGAGCGCGATTCGGGTCAGCCGAGAGTGTGGTCTTGCCAGTGCCGGACAGACCAAAGAAGAGCGCGGTGTCGCCGCCCGCGCCGGTATTCGCCGAGCAGTGCATCGGCAGCACACCCTGCTGCGGCATCAGGTAGTTCATCACCGTGAAGATCGATTTCTTCATTTCGCCGGCGTACCGCGTGCCACCGATCATTACCGTGCGGTCCGCGAAGTTCAGAACGATGAACGTCGACGTCTTCGTCCCCTGCTTCGCCGGTTCGGCCTCGAACTCCGGTGCATGCAGGATGGTGAATCCCGGCTCGAACCGCGGCAGCGCCGATGCGGGCGGCCGGATGAACATGTTGTTGACGAACAGCGACTGCCACGCATTCGGGCTGATCGCACGCACATTCAGGCGATGGGCCGGATCGGCGCCGCAGAACAGGTCCGAAACGAACAACTCCTGCGCCGACAGATGCGCCTGCACCTCCGCCTTGAGCTTGTCGTACTGCTCGACCGACATCGAGCCGTTCTTCTCCCACCATATCTGCGATTCCGTTGCCGGCTCGCGCACCACGAATTTGTCGTTCGGCGACCGCCCGGTGTGCGGCTTCGTGATCGCCACGAACGACCCGTCCGATGTCAGCTGGCCTTCATTCCGACGGACCGCCATCTCGATCAACGCGGCCCGCGAAAGATTTCTATGTTCCACGCTGGCGCTGATGCCGTGCTGCGCCAGACTCGAATTGCCTGTTGTACTCACGTTTTCCCTGCTCCCAAAAAGGCGTTTGACAGGCACAGGGTACGCACGATTGCGGAGGGCTGTCAAGCTGGCGCCGCACCTCTCCAGACCGCCCCTCTGGTCCATTCCCACCGCTATCGGTACTATGGCGCGGGTGACTCCGTTCGCGATCCTTCTCGGTCTCTCGCTTCAGGCGACTGCGCTCCCGGACGCACCGGCCGACAGCTGTCCTCGCGGCCTTATCGCTGCAGTGGTAGTCAACAACCCATCGATTTTCACGGAACGCGACTCCACCGCGAACCGACGCCTGAGCTGGCTCTCCCGTGCGGCGAATGCCGTCCATTTCAAGACCCGTGAGTCGGTCATCCGCCGGGAGATCCTTTTCGCCCCTGGGGATTGCTTCGACCCGCTTCGCGTGACCGAGTCCGAGCGTTTGCTCCGTGGATTCAACGGCCTTTCCCGTGTGTCGATCACGGACTCCATACTTCCCGACAGTGCTCACCGCCTCACGGTGGAGACGCATGATGAATGGAGCACACGGGTCGATATCCGTTTGAGCTCGCGCAGCGTCGGTGCCCGCATCACCGAGGACAACTTCTTTGGCACCGGTCAGGCCATCGGCGTTTTCTATGTCGAGAGTGATGTGGCGCGGGATTACGGCGTCTCGTTTTTCACCCCCCAGCTGCTCGGAACCCGGTGGAACCTGCAATCCGATGTTGGTCGATCGCGGGCCGGGACGATTGTCAGGGAGGCGATTTCGTACCCGTGGGTTGGCGAGGTCAGTCATTGGGCCAGCATTCAGACCTTCGTCCGGGTAGACCGATTCTTTGACTATATCGGTGCGGACGACCCTGAACTCCATGGCCCGCGCTACTTTCTGCCATTGCGCGACCAGTCGTTCGACCTGGCCGTTGTCCGCCGCTTCGGGCCGACCGGCAATACCACAATGCTCGGCTTCGCGCTCGGCTATCAGCGGCTCAGTTATCCTGGCGAGTTGCAGTACGCACCGACCGGCAACATCGATGAGCGGGTACCGGCTGACTCCGCGAGCGCTGCGATCGTATCTGCCCAGCACGCGGTGCGGAACAATATTCGGGCGTACGCGCTGGTCGGGCATCGGACCGTCCGCTGGGTCCGGCGCCGCGGCATGGACAGCATGCACGGTCAGGAGGATGTCCGTCTGGGTGCTGAGATCGGACTCGGTTTCGGTCACTCAATTTCCTCGCTCGAGCGCGACAACGACGTCTACAGCACCCTGTCCATGTACACAGGCACCGAGGTCGGAGATGCCCTCGTCATCGCCAAATTCCGGGGCGATGGCCTGCGCTCCCTGAGCGGGCGTATCGATGAGGACGAGTGGCAGGATCTCTATGCCGAATCAGAGGTCCTCGGCTATTACCGGCCGGGCGGCACCGAGCATCATCTGCTGTTCCTCCGGCTCGCTGGAATTTCCGCGTCGCGTACGGAAACGCCGTTTCAGCTCACCCTCGGCGGTGAACGCGGCCTCCGCGGCTACGACATCGAGCGCTTTCCAGGCGGCAAGAGGGCCGTATTTAACCTCGAGGACCGCATGTATTTCGGCTGGCCCAAAGCATTCGACCTCGGCGCGACGCTTTTCATGGACGCGGGCCGCATCTGGTCCGGAGACGTTCCATTCGGCATTGACTCCGGGTGGCGTGGATCCGCCGGCGCCGGCCTGCGACTCTCGTTTCCTGCGGGAAGCCGCACCATCTATCGCGTCGATTTTGCCTGGCCGCTCGAGCGCGGCGTCCGTCCCGGTGACTTCCGGCTCCAGGTCTCGCTCGGCGAGCCGCTCGGCATGAACCCGCGCGTCCCGGATGTTCAGCTCTCCCGTTCCCGGCCGCAGGGCGCCGCCGGTCAGTTCTTCCCGTCCTCCCGCTGACCCGCATGACGACCACGAGGCCGGTCAGATACAGCGCGCGGTGGGTGCTTCCTGCCACCTCTGCACCGATCGAGCGGGGCGCAGTGCTGGTCATTGATGGCAGAATCGCGGCTGTCGGGCCGGCAGCCAGCGTACCGTTGCCGGACGGTGGCGAAGACCTCCATCTCGGCGAGGCCGTGCTGCTCCCCGGTCTCGTCAATGTGCATGCACACCCTGAGCTGTCGCTGCTCCGGGGCGCACTCGAGGACCTGCCGTTTCACCTGTGGATTCCGCGACTCCGTCAATTAAAGGCGGCCGCTGTTCTTTCGCCTGATGATCTGCGCGATGCCGCGCGCTGGACCCTCGCCGAATGCGCCGCCGCAGGCGTAACAACGGTTGGTGCGACGGAGGACTCCGATGCATCGCTGCATGCACTTCGCGATGCGGGCATGCGCGGCATTGTATACCGTGAAGTCTTTTCGCCTGCACCTGCCGATGCGACGTCGGCTTTGCAGGGTCTTCGCGACAATGTCAGTGCTATGCGTACGCTCGAGACCGAACTCGTTCGCGTCGGCGTCTCGCCTCACGCACCATACAGCGTGTCTGATGCGCTGTTCACTGCGGTTGCGCGGTTCGCGCACGAGCAGTCGCTCCCCGTCGCGGTCCATACCGCAGAGTCGGCGACCGAGCAGGAACTTGTTACTTCTGGCGACGGGTTCTTCGCGAATGCCCTGCGTGCCCGCGGCATCGAAACGGTCGCGCGCGGCGCGTCGACCATCGACATGCTGCAGCGCACCGGTATCCTCGATCTGGCACCGCTCCTGATCCACTGCGTTCGCGTGTCTGCGGATGATATTGCAATGATTGTTTCCGCGGGTGCATCTGTCGCACACTGCCCCGTTGCCAACGCACGCCTCGGGCATGGCATTGCACCCATCACGGAACTGATGACAGCGGGCGCTGTTGTAGGAATCGGCACGGACTCCGTCGCAAGCAACAACCGCATTGACATGCTCGAAGAAGCACGTGTTGCGCAGCTCATGCAGCGCGCGCGCCTTGGATCACCCGATGTATTGCCCACTCATGCCCTGCTTCGCCTCGTTACCATCGACGGTGCGCGGGCACTCGGCCTCGACGACGTCACCGGCAGCCTCGAGATCGGAAAGGATGCCGACCTCTGCGCCGTTGCGCTCGACGGCATCCATTCCGTTCCAATATTCGACCCGGTCGGCACGCTCTTCATGTCGGCAAGTGCATCGGACGTCGTGCTGACCGCAGTTCGCGGTCGCGTGATTTACCGACGTGGCGTGGAGAGCACACTCGCCACTGCCACACTCGCCACGCGAATGGATGTCCTCGGCACGCGCGTACGCGTGGCCGCAGCGAGCGAGACATGATCTTTCACGGCATCCGCAACCGACTGCGCGACGCACCGGAGCGATTGGACGAAATGTCCCATGATGCGCGGGTCCTCGAGCAGAGTCTGGAACACGTCGCACAAGTCAACCGGTTCCTCGGCGGACATAGGGTCATTCTATCCGTTCTTGCACCATTGCTGCAGCGCGACGCGAACGTCCGTATTCTCGATGTCGGCACCGGCTCCGCAGATATTCCGCGAGTTGTCGCGCGCGCCGCCCGTCTGGCCGGCGCAAATGTCGAGATCGTCGCGACTGATGTGCATCCGCAGATGTGCGAGATCGCACGCGTGCGCTGCAGAACGTTCCCGGAAATCCGCGTCGATGCCGCGGACGCACTCGCGCTCCCGTTCGACGCTGGCTCGTTTGATGCCGTACTTCTCTCCATGACTCTGCATCACTTCGAGGATGACGCACCGGCCACAGCAGTGCGCGAAGCCGCGCGCGTAGGCGGACTCGTCGTCATCAATGAACTCGAGCGTGCACGACTCAATTATGCCGGCGCTCGTCTCCTCAGCAGCACGCTGTGGAGCATGAACCCGCTCACGCGACACGATGGCCCGCTGTCCGTGCGTCGCGCATTCACGGTCGACGAGCTCGCAGCCGTTGCACGCCAGGCTGGACTGGCCGATATCGTCGTGAGCAGACGCTGGTTCTACCGCCTGCTGCTCACAGGCCGCACTGCGCGCACTTGAATCCACACTACGATGTCATTGTCACCGGTGCCGGACCCGCGGGTTCGATGACCGCAATGATTCTTGCTCGCGCTGGAGTCTCCGTTCTGTTGCTCGATCGCGCGCTGTTCCCGCGACCCAAGCCATGCGGTGACTGCCTCAGTGCCGAAGCGTCAAGACTTCTCCAGCGTCACGGTCTGTTGCAGGACGTGGTACGCATACCACATGCACTGCTGCGCGGCTGGCGCATTTTTGCACCCGACGGCAGACATTTCGCCGCAACATTTCAGGACGAAGGTGCGCACCCGGAAGCCGATGCGTATGCCTTCGCCATCGAGAGGTCGCTCTTCGATGCAGTGCTGCTCAACGCTGCGCGCTCCGCGGGAGCGGACGTGCGCGAAGGCGTACGGGTTGATGATGTGTGCATGGATGGCGATTCAGTGTGCGGCGTATCGGCGCACAGTCTCCTTGATGTGGAAGTGATGCGCCTGACGGCCCGTCATGTTGTCGGCGCGGATGGATTGCGTTCTCTGGTAGCGCGCCGACTCGGCGCCGTTGCACGCCCACCCGCACTGCGCAAACTGTCGCTCACCGCTCACATCGATGGACCCCTGCCGTTCGATGATTTTGGTGAGATGCACGTCGGTGAGGGATTGTGCGCGGGCATAGCGCCGGTTCGTGCCGCGCGTGACCGATGGAATGTCACGGTTGTAGCCGACTCCGACCGCTACGGTCGCGTTGTCGCTCATAATGCTGCGTCATTCTTTCGTCATGCGCTCGAAACCCTGCCGGGATTGCGCGGTCGAATTGCGCACGTGGTTCCCGACGGTATCGAGATGCTCGCATCGGGACCGTTCGACGCGCCGATGCGCCGGATCGAATTCAATGGCTCCTCGCTCGTCGGTGATGCCGCCGGCTACTTCGATCCGTTCACGGGCCAGGGCATCTATCACGGAATGCGCGCGGCCGAAATTCTCGCACACGCGTTGATCGACGCATTGCATTCGACGCCGCATGGTGCCGTAACCGCTGCGGGATACACCGATGCATCGCGCTCACTGCTGCGCGGTCCGCGCCGCCTTCAGAAGGCCATCGATTCCGTTCTTGCACGACCCGCATTTGCAAACCGCGCGATCGCGCGTCTCGCCCGCGCACCGGCAGCGGCGCGCGCACTGATTCAGGTGACCAGTGATGTTGCACCCGTCGTATCACTGCTATCGGCAAGCGTCGCCCGTAGCGTGTTGTTCCCGGTGAAAGTCGGAACTGCGCGCAGAGTGCACCACGTATGACCATCATTGATCAGCTCACGATTGACGCTCCCGTCGACGCCTGCTTCCAGGCAGCCGCCGATGTCGAACACTGGCCGGAGATCCTGCCCCACTACCGGTTCGTGCGGTTCCGCAAGAAGGACGGCTTCGGCACGGGTGTCGTGGAAATGTCGGCATACCGCGATTTCGTTGGGCCGTTGCGCTATCCGACATGGTGGGTTTCAGACATGCATGTCGACGCTCAGGAGCCGGCCGTGTTCTACACGCACATCGAAGGCGTAACGAAGGGTATGGTAGTGAAATGGTCCTTCGATGCGCGGGATGGTGGCACCCATGTTCGGATTTCCCATTCATGGGATGGCCCGCCGTGGCCTCTCATCGGACGCTTCGCATGGGAACGCGTCATCGCACGCGGCTTTGTCAGTTATATTGCTGCTCGCACGCTCGCCGGTGTCGCAGCCGCAGCAGAACATCGTCACCTTCGCCGGACACAGGAATGAGCCAGAAGAACACCTCGGACGGTACGAAGAGTACGCGCGAGCGGGAGCCACGCGCTCCCATTCGCGTTGCTGTCACGGGCATCGGGCCCATTACCGCTGTGGGCTCGGGCCTCGAAGCCTTCTGGGACGGACTCCGGCGCGAGCGGTCACCGATCCGCCGTATCACCCGTTTCGATGCGTCCATCTGGCGCTCCCGGCTTGCTGCCGAGGTCGATGATTTTGACCCGGAGGATTACATCGAGCGCAAGGCGATCCGTCGGCTGGACCGCTTTGGTCACTTCGCCGTCGCATCCTCACGCATGGCCCTGCGCGATGCCGGCCTCGAAACCAATCACCTCGACCCGGATCGCGTGGCCGTTCAGATGGGGACTGCACTCGGGGGTGTCGCGTACGGCGAAGTGCAGGGCGCGAAGCTCGCACTCGAAGGGCCGCGCGCAGTCGACTCACGCATTGCACTCACCACTTTCGGTGGCGCTGCCAGCTGCTCAGTCGCAATTGAATTCGGGTTCTCCGGACCCAACTCCACAAACGCCATGTCGTGCGCTTCCGGAACCATCGCCATCGGTGAAGCGTGGCGCCTCATTCGTGACGGTACTGTTGATGTCGCACTCGCAGGCGGCATCGAGTCACCGCTCGCACCTCTCTGCTTCGGCGCATTCGCAATGATCCGCGCCATGAGCACGCGCAATGATGATCCCGAGAGCGCATGCAGACCGTTCGACAGCGCGCGCGATGGCTTCGTCATGGGGGAAGGCGCATGCACACTCGTGCTCGAGCGTCTCGACCACGCAATCGCCCGCGGCGCCCGCATTTACGCAGAGCTCGCCGGGTACGGCACCACCAATGACGCGTATCACATGACTGCGCCACGGCCCGATGGAAGTCAGGCCGCGCGGGCGATGACACTCGCGCTGAATGCTGCGGACGTGCAGCCGGACGAAATCGAGTTCATCAGCCCACACGGCTCGTCCACGACACTCAACGACTCGACTGAGACACTCGCGATCAAGTCTGTGCTCGGTGATCACGCGTACGATGTTCCGATTAGCGGCACTAAACCCTACCACGCACACGCACTCGGCGCGTCCGGTGCGATTGAGGCCGCTGTCTGCTGTCTCGCCATGACCCGCGGCTGGATTCCGCCCACCATCAACTTCGAGGCGGGCGACGAGATTTGTGACCTCGACTACGTCCCCGGGTCGGGCCGGTTCCTGAAGCCCCGGATCAGTCTGTCAAATTCATTCGGATTTGGCGGTATTAATGCAGCCCTCGTTCTGGTGACTCCTGAGTCGTAAACCTAACTCCTGCAACGTTTTACCAGCAGAGCCAGCCGTTCGCCGACCTATTTTGGCCGACCTAAACATCGGAAAGCCCCGAATTTGTGGACGTTGTGGTCCCTTTCATGCAAGGAGTGCCGGCGGTCCCGTTTAGGAAGTTTGGTGCGGGCCGGACGCAGGCTCTTATTTGGGGGCTGGAGTCGTCCGCAATACTGATTCACAGGAGGATGTATGAAGATGTTCAACAGGATCGCACTCGCAACGGCACTGCTGGTGCCTGCGGCTGCAGCGCCCGCCAGCGCGCAGAGCTGGAAGTGGGACTTGGGAGCAACAGCCGGCTTTGGCATGTTCACGAATTCGATCAATTCGGATTCACTGGGCGGCGGCTCGACGCAGGTGAAGTTCAAGAACAAGCCGCGCTTCGGTGCGACGCTCGGGTACTGGTTCACCGAAAAGTTAGGCCTCCGTGCCAACTACCAGTTCATGGGTTCGGAAGTACAGAACGAGGCAACGGACGCGACGCTGCTGGATGGCCTGAATATGCACAGCGGTTCGGCCGATCTTCTGTTCCGCCTTCGTTCGGTGCCTGACACATGGACGGGCGCACAGTTCCTTCCGTATCTGGCACTCGGCGCCGGTGCGAAGTGGACAAACGTTCGTGGCGATGACCAGGTCTGTCAGGACAACACGCCGGGCG
>JBDSPG010000069.1:0-2968 GCA_039912685.1 Longimicrobiales bacterium
TTGAAAATTTTGCGCAGCTCGGTCACGATCGGACGAATCTCCGGATCCTCATTCGTATATCCATCCGCCTGGATCAGAATGAATGTCAGCCGAACATTCACGGGATCCGCGCGCGTCGGGCGTGTCGCTCGATCCTGCTGCGCACTGAGGCCTGTCGCAGCGAACATCAGAAACAGTGCAAACGAAATGATGCTGGTTCTCATTTGATCTCCTTGGAAAAGAGCCATACGACAGCGATGTCGGGATTGTCCGTGCTGAGTACTGCGAAGGGACGTGTTGACGACGCGTTGAGCGTTGCAGTCAGGGGCGGGCTCGATATGATCGGCGCTGAGCGTGGCGAGCCGCGATACAGGATGATGCCGGCGAGCGCGGCTGCAGCCAGACCGCCTGCAACCAGCATCACACGCCTCACGCGAACCGCGTGACGCGACGATGCAGGGCGGGTGCGACCAGTGGTTGCAAGTGGGGAAGCTTCCGCGGTCGTCGAGATCAAAGTATTGATGGCGCCGAGGCGTGCAATGATGTGCTGCGCAGCGCGACTCATATTCGGTTCATTGCGAATCCGCATAGCGAGTGCGCTCTCACCTTTGCCACGCAGCTCGTGCAGATCGGCTTCCAGCAAAAGCGCCGCGTCTGCTTCATTCAATCCACATCTATTCATCATGCCTCCTCTTGTAACAGCTCGCGGCGAACGACCCTGCGCGCGCGTAACAGGTGTGTGCGAAACGTCGCCGCGTTCATATCCACCATCTGTGCTGCTTCGAATGGCTCATAGCCCTGCAGGTCGACAAGGTCCAGCGCTGTTCTTTGTTTCTGTGTGAGCCGTGTCATGATCGTGCGAATGATGGCGATTGTCCGTTCGTGCGAGGCTGCCTCCTCATTGGTCGGTGCAGGCCACGCATCGATCCTCACTTCATCGCTGAACTGTTGCGACCACCGCTGTCGGAGCCGGTCCCACGAACCACGTCGTCGCTGCAGCTCGATCGACGCGTGCCTGGTCACCTGGAACAACCACGTCGTCAGTGATGCGCGCCGCTCGAAACCGGCCAGACTCCGATGCACGCGTAGCAGGACGGCCTGCGTGACATCCTCTGCATCGTCCCGATCCGCCGTCTGAATCCAGGCCCACCGGTACACGAGAGGACGCAGACGTGTGAGCAGTTCCTCCGCCGCAGCGCTGTCTCGCGCCTGAGCGCGCTGTGCCAGAACTCTAAGCTCATCCACGGATCGTGCGATCCTTGTTCCGGGCTTCGTCGACGATTGTCATTCGTGATAATAAGACGAGGCCAACCGGCATGTTGTTTACACGCAGGGCCGACTCTCCGCGGCTCTCCTTATCCCCGTGTCTTCGTGCGAAAGTTTCCGATCCCCGTAAGTCGTTTGACAACAGCGTATTACACGTTCGGACCATTGACCCGGGAGGCGGGTTGCCCTATCTTGCAAGTGCAGGGGCCGACCAGGATTCGACGTGGATGGTGAAGTCGGAGCTGCGTGCCGAGGACCCGTTACCTCGTAAATCAATGGGAACAATTCAAGTGCCAACAATCAACTGGCATTGGCTGCGTAACTAACCTTACGTGCCCGTCTTCTGTCTGACCCGGCCCGAGGCCGTTCAGAGGGCGTCGCTAAATCGGGCTGGTCCCGGACTGCCGCCTTGTCGGCCGGGATGAGATCTAACAAGGCTGGTTCGTGAGAGGCTGGCGTGCAGAGCCGACTGATCGAATGAGAAACTAAGAATCGCACGACACGCACGTAGATGCTTTGAGGGATCTCTTTACGGACGCGGGTTCGATTCCCGCCGGCTCCATTTCGTATGATCACAGCAAAACCCCCGGGGGGCGTTGAACACAACGACCTCCGGGGGTTTTCAGCGTTGGTGGATCATCCCGCTGCGTGCGCAGGGATCATCCCTTGCCGCGCAGCGCCAACAGCTTCGTCCGGACCTGCTCGAGGCGGGGCTGCAGCTCGGGATCGGCCTTCTTCCACAGCGTCCACACTTCGGAATAACGCGCGATCGCCTTTGCTGTGTCGCCGGCCGATTCGTGGAGCTGTGCAACGGCGATGAGGTCGTTCACTCTGTACAGCGCCTGCTGATACTGCGACGGCTCTGTCGCGTTCAAATAACGTTCGAAGTGTACCAGCGCGGAATCCGGCTTTCCGGCGGCGAGGAACGCGCGTGCGAGCAGGTCGTTGCCGCAGTCGTTGCATGCCGAGGTTGCGACCATGTGCTGCAGCACCGGGATCGCGGCAGCTGCGTCGCCCTTCGCGAGCAGCAACCTTCCTCGTGCGGCATCCATCACTGACGGTGACGTCGTGCCACGCTGCTCCATATAACGCAGCCCTGCGTCAGCACACGCGAAGTCCTGCAGCAGGGCACACAGCGCAACAACGGTCGTCGCGGGCCGATCCGGACGCGAAGGCCACTCGCGTGGCAGGGTGGCGAGCGCGGCAGCGAGCTCGCGCTTCGCGCGCGGAATGTCGTTGCGGAGATGCAGTGAAAACGAAGCTTCGTCCAGCATGTTGTTCAATGCAGTCGCCGGGGAGTCGTTCGGATTCAGACGCCGGGATTCCAAACGAAATGAGAGCGCATCGCGGATACGGCCCTGCGCGATTGCGATCGATGCTCGCATCCCGGCCAGTGTTCCCTGCGCCGATCGGTTGTCACTGAACCGCTCCATCCCTGCTATTGCAAGCGAGTCGGCCTCGTCCCACTTCTGCTGCGCCGCCGCGAATACGATGCTGCCCGTATACACCTGGACATTCCTCGGGAACCGGCGTAGCGCCGTATCGAGTGTGGCCTTCGCCTCGGGCAGTTTGCCGCGCGTGTACTGAACAACCCAAAGCATGCTCCACGTGATGCCATCCGCCTCGATGCGGCCGGCGCGCTGCAGCAGTATTTCCGCTTCCGCCCATTTCCGGTCGTTGTACAGGAAGCTCCCCAGAGTCCTGAGCGCGAATACATCCATCG
>JBDSPG010000073.1:0-5130 GCA_039912685.1 Longimicrobiales bacterium
ATCGCCACCCGAAAGCGGATGGAACCCGTCAGCACACTCACCAAGACGCTCGCGCAACACTATGCCGAGCGCAAGGCGAAGTACACCGAGGTACTACCCGACATCTACGATCGGGACCTGCGGCGCATCTTCTCGGACGCGCCGACACATCGCAATCAACCACTCGCCTCGGCCTTTCTGCGACGCAATCGCACCGAGATCAGACGAATGGTCGCAAAGTGGACCGGCGAATACGAGTTCACGCTCGATGTCGTGCTCGCTCAGATGCTCCGCCGCTCGCGGGAGCTTCGATTGCGCGCAGTTGGAGGCGATCGCCAGCTCAGGATGGATTTCGCCGTACTCCTCACCGTGAAGACCATGCACTTTCTCTATACTGAAGCACGCCGGGACTGGATCGCGCTGTGAAAAAGCTGCGCGTTCTGGTGCTCATGCACCCCGACCACGTTCCACCGGATTCACTGGAGGGACTCACGCCCCAGGAGGCGCTCGCCCTCAAGGCTGAATACGACATCGTGCAGTGTCTTCGCGAACTCGGCCACGAGGCGCGCGCGCTCGGCGTGCAGGACGAGTTCCTTCCAATTCGCGATGCGGTCGAGGAGTTCAAGCCAGATGTGGTGTTCAACCTGCTCGAGGAGTTTCACAACAACGTCCTCTTCGATCAGAACGTGGTGAGCCTGCTCGAGCTGCTGCGCGTTCCGTACACCGGCTGTAATCCGCGCGGGCTCATCCTCGCGCGCAGCAAGTCGCTCTCCAAGAAACTTCTCGCGTACCATCGCATTCCGATCCCCGATTTCCTCGTCATTCCACGGGGACACCGCACGCGCCGCCCCCGGAAGCTCGAGTTCCCGCTGTTCGTGAAGAGTCTCATGGAGCACGCGTCGTACGGGATCGCGCAGGCCTCGCTGGTCGAGGACGACGAACGGCTGGCAGAACGCGTGGCCTTCGTGCACGAGAGCATCGGCACCGATGCAATCGCGGAGCGCTTCATCGAAGGGCGGGAGATCTACGTGGGCGTGCTCGGAAACGACCGGTTGGTGGCGCTCCCGCCGCTCGAGCTGGTCTTCGAGAACATGCCCGCGAACGCGGCACTCATCGCCACCGCCAAGGTCAAGCACGACCTCGCCTACCAGGCCAGGCGCGGCATCGCGCTCGCGGCTGCCGAGGGGATGGAACCGGAGGTGAGGGAGCGGATCGCGCGCCTCGCGAAGCGCATCTACCGCACGCTCGAGCTGGACGGCTACGCGCGCATCGACTTCCGGTTGAGCGCCTCCAACGTGCCGTACTTTCTCGACGCGAACCCCAATCCGGACATCTCCGACGGTGAGGAGATCGCGTCCGCGGCAGCATTGGTGGGGATGACCTACGGCGATCTCGTTTCGAGGATCCTCAGCTTCGGGATGAGGCGGGGAACCGGCGGGGGGTAGCTCGACAGCACAACGGCATCCGACATCGATCTTCTCTCCGAGCTTTGACTTCCGCGAAAGCGCAGTGTACTTTGTGCTGCAAAGTAGACCCGGGCTCAGCCCTGTTCGAGCTGTCACAAACGATGCACTACTCTATAGGTAGTACGCCGCTCACCCGCCGCTCAGAGTCGTAAATGTTGCGTCATCTCAGAAAGCGACGCTGGCTGTTGATCCTCCTTGGCCTGGCCACGCCTCTCGCTGTGTTCGGTTTCATCAAATGGCGGGAGGGAGGCATCAATGGCGGACAGAAGTACGCCAAACCGTTCCGCATCGCCGGCAACCTCTATTACATCGGTGCGAATGATATCGCTTCGTTCCTTGTTACCGGGCCCGAGGGCCACGTCGTGATCGACGGAGGCTATCCCGGAACCGCGTCGATGATCATGGCGAGCATCGCCGAGCTTGGCTTCAACATCAGGGACGTGAAGGTTCTCCTCAACTCGGAGCCGCACTACGACCACGCAGGCGGACTCGCCGCGCTGCAACAGGCTTCGGGCGCAGAGCTGTGGGCCAGCGCTGCCAGTGCCGGCGTCATCGAGTCCGGTGGAGATGATCCCAGCAACATTCTTCCGATCAGATTACTCGTCTGGACCAGGGTCATCAGGTACCCGCCAGCGCGCGTGGACAATCGATTCAAGGATGGAGACACCATCCGCGTGGGACCGATCGCGCTCACCGCTCATATCACTCCGGGCCACACGACGGGCTGCACCTCATGGTCGTTTCCCGTCCGAGATGCCGGCCGGGTGCTGAATGTCGTGAGCGCGTGCAGCCTGCTAGTGATGGGTGTGTCGCGGTATCCGGGATATGAGGCCGACTTCGAGCGCACGTTTCGGATCTTGCGCAGCCTCCACGCTGACGCCTGGGTCACATCGCACGCCAGACAGTGGGGCCGATACCGGAAGTTCATCGCACGTGATACCGCGAAGAGTCCCGCCGATCCGTTCATCGACCCGGATGGCTACCGCGCCTACATCGACAGCGCAGAGGCACAATTCCACAGGGGAGTCGTGCATTGAAGAGACTGACCCGGTAAACCTGATCGCGAATGTTCTCCGCTACCGAAGCGGCTGGACGTCCCACTGGGACGAGCTTTGATTAGTTGTCGAGCTTGAATACAAAGAGCTGCTGAACCAGTTGTGACACCGGTTTCCCGCCAATCTTGGCTGGCTTGAACCGCATCTGCGGCAGGGCTCGACTGACCGCATCGTCAAAGAGCGTGTTCGTCGATGACAGAACGCGAAAAGTCTTGCGGTCAGCGCGGCCCTTCTCATTGACGACGAATTGAGCGATGACCTGCCCTTCGGTGCCGGATGCTCTGAGCCTGTCCGGATATTGCGGACGCACCGTCCCCGCGATGGCGACTACCTCGAAGTCGACCTCGAAGGAATTGAACGCCCCCGGAGCCCCACCTACGGCAGGGTTGGTCGCAATACCCGCGTCAGGCTCAGGCGTCGGTTGCGCGTTCGGATCGAAGGCCGGCATCGTAGTCGGAGTTTTGGTCGGAGCAACGACCGGACGCGCCTTAGGCTTCGGAGCGGGGCGAGAGGGTGCGCTCGGCTCAGCCGACGGTTTTACCCAGAGAATCTTCTCCGCCTGCGTCGCCGCAGTTGCGACAGCGTTTGACGCACCTGAAGCCGTAACGTAAATAGCCCCTGCTATCAGCGCGGAATGGAACACCGCGCTGACCAGGCGGGCGCCATTATTCGGTTGCCTGTGCGGCGTGGATTCGATCAGGGTCGTAAACATTGTGACCTCCCGTTCAGTTCACTACCGCAAGGGAGATGCTAGAACCGGGGTCAGCGCGCAATCTGGCTCTGCAGCGGCCACGGATGATGGGGCCGATTCGATACTCAGGCCGAGTCCGATTTCAACCTGCTTCGTTCTCAGCGGGGAAGCGCCGGCCTCCTCGCGGTCGACATATTTATCCATGCCTGAGTTTCCGATTCGCCGCAATACTTCGCTGCTTGCCGGCGCAATGGCGATGCAATCCGCTGCCCTGCAGCTCAGCGCGGCAATGTCTTCGTTGACTTTCGCACTGGTTACCGGGATTTCAGGTCTGCTCGGGCTTGGACCAGCACTGAGCATGATCGCGGCTGCTGTCACCGCTCAACCAGCCGGACGGATGATGGACAGGGTTGGACGAGTGCCTGTTCTGGTCGTGGGATTCCTCGCAGGAGCCGTCGGATGCGCTCTCCTGGCAATTGGATCATTCTTGCGGTCACCTCTCCTGGCCATGCCCGGTTTCGTACTTCTCGGCGCGGCTGGCGCGACCGGAGCGCTCACGCGCGCCGCGGCTGGAGATATGTATGCGCCGGCTCACCGCGCTCGCGGAATAGCATACGTGATGTTCGGTTCGGTCTTTGGAGCCATACTCGGCCCGACAGTATTTGCGCCGATCTTCCGCGGACGTGAGGTATCCCCGGAAGCGCTCCTGATCCCCTGGCTCGCCGGCGGCGCAATGCTGCTCATTGCGGCAGTCATCGTGATGAGCGTACGGCCCGATCCGAAGCGGATCGCCGAAGCGATCGAGAAATCGCTCGGACTCGTTAACGATGTTTCTGAACCGGCAGCCCCGCTGGCTGAAATTCTGCGCCGCCCTGGTGCAGCGAGCGCAGTGCTCGCGAGCGTCGTAAGCTTCGCCGTGATGGCCACGGTGATGAACCTCACCGGTTACGTGATCGTGCAGCACCATCATCACGCGCAGCATCTCGTGTTCCCGGTCATTGGCGCCCACGTTCTCGGGATGTATCTGCTGATGCCCGTCGTCGGCATGATCGTCGATCGGATCGGGCGTCGTGAGACGCTTGCCGCTGGTCTCGCGCTGCTCGGTTTTTCCGCAGCTGGCTTGACCTGGCTCGATTCGATCGTCCCGATTGCGATTCTGCTGTTCTTGCTGGGACTCGGCTGGAACGCATCGTTCGTCGCGGCGACCACACAGCTGGTCGATCTCTCCACCGCCGCCGAGCGTGGCAAGCTGCTCGGCTTCAATGATTTTGTCGCCGGAGCGGCTGGTTCGGTTCTCGTGATCGTCGGTGGATTCGCGCTGGATACCGGGGGTGTCGCCGTGCTCGCGCTCGGGGCAGGCCTGGTTGCCTTCACGCCGATACCCTTCATCATGTTCGGCTCGCGCTACCGGATTCACCTCAGACAGGCCGCCTCCTAGATGATTCCACTTCGCCTGTTACCGCTCGTCGCCGTCGCCAGTGCCCTTGGATGCGCGGCTGGGCGCGCGGGTCATGCGGTGCCCAAACCGCAAATCATTCCGCATGCGGAATGGCAATTGAAGCCACCGGTCGGGTATGCTGCAGATGCGGCACGGCGCAACAAGCGCGCGGGCGACTCACTTGCATTCCATGATCTCACCGTCAACGTCATCAGTGTAGCAACAGACTCGAGCACGGAGAAGCCGGTCGATGTCGTTCGCCTGAGTCTGAAGCTGGGCCGTGCGAGTGAACTGCGGGTAGCACGTGAGGGATCTGCGTTCAACTGGAACGGATTCCATATAGCGGTAGTTGCGATCTACGGTCCCGGCGAGCTCGGCGCAGGACTCGTCGCACTCGAGGTTGCGACGGTTGCATCGTTGCCGCCCGAGGTTGCGAATTCAAGCGTCGCGGGCGGAGCCGGCATGCGGCTCCGAATCCCGCACCGCATCACGCACGTCACT
>JBDSPG010000096.1:0-3367 GCA_039912685.1 Longimicrobiales bacterium
TCCTCGCGTTCTGGAGATACGTGGCGAGGTCTACATTCCACTGTCCGGATTCGCAGCCATGAATGCGCGGCGCACCGAGCAGGGGGAGCCCGAGTTCGCGAATCCGCGCAATGCTGCTGCGGGCGCACTGCGTCAGTTGGATCCGCGTCTCACAGCGCAGCGACCGCTGCGTTTCTTCGGCTTCCAGGTGCAGACTGATCCGGCGACAACGGACCGCATAGGGGCGCGCACGCAGCAGGAGGTTCTCGAACTGCTCACATCATGGGGCGTACCTACGAATCCGAACCGGCAGCCGTGCACGTCGATGCAGGCCGTGATTGCGTTCACGGAACGCGCGGCGCAACAACGCAGTGAGTTGGACTACGGCATCGACGGCGTCGTCATCAAGCTGCAGCCGCTCCACCTGTGGGAAGAGCTCGGTGTCGTTGGTGAACGAGAGCCCCGCTGGGCCATTGCATACAAGTATCCGCCGGATATCGCCGTGACTCGCCTGCTTGCCATCGAACTCAATGTCGGACGCACGGGCTCCCTGAACCCGTGGGCGAAGCTGGACGCGGTGGAGATCGGCGGCGTAACCGTGCGCCAGGCGACGCTGCACAACTTCGAGGACATTGCCCGCAAGGATCTGCGGACGGGGGACTGGGTCGTGGTACAACGCGCGGGCGATGTAATTCCGCAGGTCGTGGGCCCGGTGCTGGAACGCCGTACCGGCCATGAAATCCCGTTCGTACCGCCAGACGCATGTCCTGCGTGCGGCACGCCGGTCGATCATCCGCCCGACGAAGTAATGGTGTACTGCTCGAATGCGTCGTGCCCTGCCCGCATCCTCTGGGGGCTGGTGCATTTCGTTTCACAGGATGCGATGGATATTCGCGGGCTCGGTGAACGCACGGCAAAACAGATTCTCGAGCGCGGCCTCGTTCAGGATTATGCCGATCTATACGCCCTCGGGGTCGATGACCTCTTGAAGCTGGACGGCTTTGGTGAGGTCTCCGCACGTAACCTGGTGGATGCGATTGGTGCGTCGCGGCGGCAGCCGCTGTCGCGTACGCTCTTTGCACTTGGGATCCGGCACGTCGGGTCCCACGTCGCCCAGGTGCTGGCGCGAGAGTTCCGGACAATGGACCGCCTGCTTGCCGCCACGGAGGATCAGGTAGCCGCGGTCCACGGTATTGGGCGGACAACCGCCTTGGCGCTGGCCGGATTCGTGGCCGAGGAGAGCAATCGTCAGCTGATCGACCGTCTCGCGGCAGCGGGACTCCTGCTAGAGGAGCCCGTCGAGCGTTCGGAGCATTCCACGCTCGAAGGGCTTACATTCGTGATAACGGGGACGCATCGTACGAGCAGGAAAGAGCTGACGGGTCTCATCGAGCGGCATGCGGGGCGGGTGACAGCCAGCGTCTCCCGGACGACGGATTACCTTGTCGCCGGCGACAGTCCCGGCTCGAAACTCGATCGTGCGAATGAGCTCGGCGTCAAAGTGCTCGATGAGGATGGTCTGGTGAGCCTGATCGACAACGCATGATACAACATATGATTCTGGAGTTGGCAAAATGAGTCCAACCACATCACGCCAGTCGGAAGTCGCGCTGCCTGCTGCGGCGCTGGTTGCGCTGCGCAACGCGCTCGTTGCGGAGCTCGGCGCCGATGCCGCCGCGCGCGTGCTGCGTGCAGCCGGCCATGAAGCGGGCGATGCTTTCTTCCAGATCCTGGCGAAGGAGAGCGATTCCGGCGCCGGTCGAGACGCTCTGGCCGACTTGGATGAAGCGGCCTTCTGGAAACGTTTCAACCAGCTGTTCTCCGGCCGCGGCTGGGGATCGTTCGCCCATGCGAATATTCACCCAGGCGTTGCCACGCTGTCGGCGTCCGACTGCGCAGAGGCGGGAGCCGGGGGCACTGATGCGCGACCCAGCTGTCACTTCATGACTGGCATCCTCGCGAACATTCTCGGCAAGGCCGCGGGCGGCGATGTCGCGGTTCTCGAAGTCGAGTGCCGTTCCCGCGGAGACGCGGAATGCCGCTTCCTCTTCGGCAGTCCGGAAGCGCTTCGGGGTGTCTACGACAACCTCCTACATGGCGAGAACGCCGAGACCGCGGTCACACAGCTCGCGTGATCGGCCGTATCCTCTGCGTCGACTTTGGAGAACGGCGCCTGGGTGTCGCCCTCAGCGACCCCGGGGCGACGATTGCCTCGCCGTTCACTACCCTGCCCCGCCGCAAGGGCAAACGCCCGCCGATCATGGCGCTGCTCGGGATCATGGATGAACAGGAAGTGGTCGAGATCGTTGTCGGCCTCCCGCTCACACTCGCGGGGGACGACAGCGAGTGGACTACGACCGTACGGGAGTTCGCGGCTACCCTCGGCGCCCGCTCGGGACGCAAGGTCACGCTTGTCGACGAACGCTTCAGCTCCGTCATAGCGGAACGCGCTGTGCGTGCATCGGGTTTGAAGAAATCACAGCGTGAGGAAAAGGAACGGGTGGATGCGGCAGCGGCCGCCGTTATTCTCCAGTCGTACCTGAACACACGCGCCAGACACATGCACGAGACATCAGACGAGCTCAATGACGGATCAACAGACTGAGCCAGACACATGCCGGATGGGCCGGCGCGAACGGTGCAAGCCGTCGACATTTTCATTCGCGTTGCCGCTCGCGTTGTCTGTTTCGCTCGCCGCATGCGGCGGTGCCGGTGAAGGTGAGCCTATCCGGGTAGACGTGCCCGCGGGTGCGTCTTTCTCGCAGATTGCAGACTCGCTCGCGAGACACGACATCATTTCGAAGAAAGTAGCGTTCCAGGCATACGGCCGGATCAAGGGAGCGAGCGGATCGCTCAAGCCCGGCACGTATGCGTTCAAACGCGGCACATCATGGAATCGCATTTTGGCCGACATGCGCGCCGGCCGCGTCCTGACCGCGAAGCTCACAATTCCCGAAGCGTTTGATGTGTTCACTCTCGCACCGCGTATCGCGCAGGTTGCAGGTGTGAGCGAAGACTCGGTGCTGTCAGTTCTGCTGGCCAAGAAATCTGCGGCGCGTTTCAGCGTGCCGGGCCCAACGCTCGAAGGATATCTGTATCCTGCGACGTACAATTTTCCGGTGAAGGCGGCGCTCGATTCGGTGCTGACGCGCCTGACGTCGACATACCGTAAGTCGTGGAATGCGAGCCGGCAGGCGCGCGCGGATTCGATTGGAATGTCGGAGCGCGAAGTTGTCACGCTCGCATCGATTGTCGAACGCGAGGCGAAGAAGCTGGAGGAGATGCCGTTGATGTCCGCAGTGTATCACAACCGTCTGCGTATCGGCATGGCGCTCGGTGCGGATCCGACGGTACAGTATGCTCTGGGCAAACATCGCGAACATCTGAC
>JBDSPG010000112.1:0-18754 GCA_039912685.1 Longimicrobiales bacterium
CCGGCGCAATCGAAGCCGCTCGCATTCTCGTTCGCGGGAAACCGTGCGGACTTCCATGAAGACGATCCCATCGTATTCACCCTGACGTCGCCTGCAGCAGGTTACCTGACGATTGTCGATCTCGGTACGGACGGCGCGATTACAATTCTTTATCCGTCGGACGGTAAGAGCAACCGCGTGAAGGCTGGGCAGGCGGTACGTCTTCCGCCGGAGGAGAGCTTCTATGCGCAGAAGCCGTTCGGTCGCGGCATTGTGCGCGCGTTCGTCACGCAGAAGCCGATGAACCTCCGTCACACGGGCAATGGCACCGGCGATGCGAAAGCGGTGGCTGCGGCACTACGCACTGCGGTGGGCGCAGCAACGCCGGTCGCAGCGATGCCCGTGAACAACTGGAGCACAGCAGCACTCGTCTACACGATCGAAAAGAAGTAGTTCTGTAGCAATGAAGTTTCGCCGTTTCGCCGTTGCAGGCGCGATCGCTGCCGCGTCGGCCGCGGTTGCATTCATACTCGCGAACGCGACCGTTTTCCAGGGCACGTTCGGTCAGGTCGAGAATAAAACGGTCGACTATCGACTGCGCAGTGAGGCACGGGTCGCGCAGGATTCGCAGATCGCGATGGTGATGTTCGATACAGCGTCAGTGAGTGAGTGGCCGTACATATCGCCGTTCCCGCGCGCCGTGCTCGCCGACCTGATCACGGCAGCGGCGCAGAACGGCGCCACGGCAATCGGGCTCGACGTATATCTTGGGCAGCAGTATCCGGGCCTGAGTGAGAAGGACAACGGCGATGCGCGGTTGCGTGATGCAATCGTAAAGGCCGGCAATGTCGTGATTGTGGCTCCGACGGAGGGGTCGGACCGGGTCCGTCACCTCAAGCGGCCTGATCCGTATTTCGCGGATGTCGCGGCCGCGGTCGCGTCGGCGGATCTGCCGACACCGATGGACGTGCTGCGCGACAATACGCTTGCAGTGCGCACGGAAGAGGGACTTATTCCCGGGTTCGCGCTCGCGCTCTATGCAGTGAGCAAGAGGATCGACCTCGATTCGCTGATGCGCGCTGCAGCCGCGGATTCGACGCTGGATCTGCCCGGCCTTCCGCAACGTTACCGGCGCGTGCCGGCAACAGGCGCGATGACGTTCCCGATCCGGTTTGTCGGTCCGCCGACGAAGCCGGGCGAAATGGCGACGGGTGCGGCAATCGACAGTGCAACGGGCCGTGCCATAAGTTTTGGTTCGTTTCGCGCGTATCCGTCGAGTGTCGTGATGGGTCTCGGCGCGATGGGGACCTCGGAGTTCCTGACGTCGATGCTCGGTGGAAGCATTGTTATGATGGGCAGCTCGTTCCACGAGTCGGAGCGGTTCCGCAACGCGTATTACGAGGAACGCAGAACCGACGGCAGGCAGGGTGAGCTGGCAGGCTGGCTGTACGGTGTCGAAGCGCATGCGAACGCGCTGCAGAACATGCTGGCCGGCAAGTATATCAGGCCGCTCGACGCGAGCTGGGCGGTGCTGCTCCTGTTCGCGGTCTCATTGCTCGCGGCTGGCGTAACATTCTGGCAGGGCGCGAAGTGGGGTGCACTCGCAGGTATGGCAGGCGTGGCTGTTTCCTGGTTTGGTGCGCTGCAGGCGTTCGATGCGTCGTTCCTGATTGTGCCGATGACCGCACCCGCGATTGCAGCGCTGCTCGCGTTCATGTCATCGGCCGCGTACGTGTCGATCGTAGAAGGTCAGGAAAAGCGGATGATCCGCGGCGCGTTCTCGAAGTATGTGCCACCGGGCGTGGTCGATGAGCTGGTTGCGGACCCGTCGAAGCTGCGGCTCGGCGGTGAGAAACGCACCATCTCGATGCTATTCAGTGACGTGCAGGGGTTCACGTCGATGTCGGAAGTGCTCGCGCCGGAGACATTGCTGGCGGTGTTGAACGAATATCTGAACGAGATGTCGGATATCGTGTTCAACGAGGGCGGCACGCTCGACAAGTACATCGGCGACGCGGTCATGGCACTGTATGGCGCGCCGACAGCACTGCCGGATCATGCGGTGCACGCGTGCCGTACTGCGCTGCTGATGCAGCGGCGGCTGACCGAGATGAATACTGCGTGGCGCGCCGCGGGCAAGGAATGGGGTGACCTGCATATCCGTATCGGCGTGAATACAGGGTCGCCAGTAGTTGGAAATATCGGTGGTGACCGCCGTTTCGATTACACGGCGCTGGGCGATTCCGTGAATCTCGCGGCGAGGCTCGAGCCGGCGTGCAAGAACTATGGTGTCGGCATCATGATCGCGGAGGAAACCCGTCGGCTGGCGGGCGAGGCGATTATCGCACGCGAGCTGGATTTTCTCGCGGTATATGGCAAGGCCAAGCCGGTGGCGGTGTATGAGCTGGTCGCGCTGGCCGGCGAGGATCTCGGCGAGCTTGCCGAGCTGTTGGATCTGTATGACAAGGGGCTCGCAGCCCACCGGAACCGCGACTTCGAAATGGCCGTGCAGTACTGGAAGGCCGCACTCGAGGTTGCACCGAAAGACGGACCGTCGTTGCTGTATCTGGAGAGAAGTGAAGAGTACATGCGCCATCCGCCGCCCGCGGATTGGGATTTTGTCGAGCGCCGCTCGGTGAAGTAGCGGCCCGATGGGAACAGAGAAAGGGAGGGTTTCATGCTGACCCGGCAACGTTGGATCGGTGTGGTACTGGTGCTGGTAGTCGTGAGTGCATTCACGTTCGAGCGTGACCGTGCGGAGTCGGTAGCTGTCGTTGTGAAGGTGACCGGCAAGGTCGAGGTGCAACGCGGGAACGGGAAGCCGCTCCCCGCGGCGGCCGGCCTCGCCCTGCAGGCTGGAGACAAGGTCGTGGTGCAGACCGGCGACAAGGTAATCGTGATGTACAAGACCGGTCAGATGCAGACGGTCGCACAGTCACTGACGATTGCGGAGCCCGAACGCAAGGAAACGGGATCACTATATACTCGGACGGTCAGTACGATCACGCAGGTTGCGTCGACCGATGCCGCGCGTCAGCCGAACCGTCAGGGAATGATCCGGCCGGTGGAGGGCTCGCCCGGCGCGATCTCGCCGCGCAACGCGATCGTCATTCTCGATGTGCGCCCCACGCTCGTCTGGTTCAAGCTGCCGGCCGCATCGGATTACATGGTGCAGCTGCAGCGAACGGATATTGCCGGTTTGAAGCCCGTCCGATTCCAGGCGCGATCCGATACGTCATGGTCGTATCCGACGTCGGCACCGCCCCTCATTCCCGGCGCGACATATGAGTGGACCGTGGCTGCAAAGGGTAGTCGTGTCGCGAAGACAGAGAAGTTCCGGGTCATCACAGGCGACCAGTTCTCGCGCATTGCCACCTTGATGGAAGACCTGCAGTCGGCGGGCATTGACCCGTGGACGGACGGTCTCTTCATTCTGTCACTGGCGTATCGCGATGCGGGTCTCATGTACGAGGCGAACAGCGCACTCGCGCGCATGGCTGCATCCGGCGATGGCATCGGTAAGGTCTATCATCTGCTGCGCGGCGAAGTGCTCGATGCACTCGGCGATCTCGAAGGTGCATCCCGCGAGTTCAAGGCCGCGGATACGGAGAACGGCGCGTGACCCTGGCTGCACCTCTGGAAGCCGCGGCCCGCTCTGCGACGGCCGTGTTGTATTGCAGTCCTGGTTACGATCTGAGCGCGATCGCAGACGCGCTTGAATCCGAGAACATCGAGCGACGCGATGCACTTTCCCTGCTCGATGTCGGCTTGATTGGTGATACACCTGCCGTTCTGATTCTGGACGACACGATCGCGCTTACGGCTTACGACATCTCGTCGGAAGCCGCTCTGCTGCCTGCGTACCTCGTCATCGTTACGACGCCGCAGACCGCGGAGACCGTATCGCTGAACGACCGCATTGTGCTGACGCTCCCCGAAGGCGGCACCGCGTCCAGCAGCCTGCGTGTGCTGCGCAGTGCCTACCAGGTGTCGGCCACGCGACTCAATACCGAGCGTGCAGAGCGCGAGCTGCAGCGCACGCGGAACGAGCTGTCGGAGATGCACCGCATCGGCGTTGCACTCATGACAGAGCGTGATCCAAACGCGCTGCTCGTTCAGATTCTCGATCAGGCGAAGCGTCTTACCAGCTCGGACGCGGGCAGTCTCTATCTCGTCGAGAAGGAAACCGACGGGCCGGGCCGGCTGCGTTTCAAGATGTCGCAGAACGATTCACTGCAGAACCTGCCGTTCACCGAGTTCACACTCCCGATCGATGAGAGCAGTCTCGCTGGGTATACTGCGACGACCGGAAAACCGCTCGTGCTCGATGACGTCTATGAGCTGGCAGCGGACGCACCCTACACCTTCAATCGCAGCTTCGACGAACGGTTCGGTTACCGCACGAAGTCCATGCTCATCGTGCCAATGGTGGATCATCACGATGAAGTTGTCGGTATCCTGCAGCTGATGAACAGCAAGTCCGATCCCTTCGCGATCATTACGGACAACGTTTCCGCGGACGAGTACGTGCTGCCCTATGGCCAGCACGAGTTGCAGCTTGTGCAGTCACTCGCCGGACAGGCCGCCATCTCGATCGAGAACTCGCAGCTGTACGCGCAGATTCAGAACCTTTTCGAGAGCTTCGTCAAAGCCGCCGTTACCGCGATCGATCAACGAGACCCGACCACGGCCGGTCACAGTATCCGTGTTGCTGCGCTGACTGTTGACATCGCACAGGCACTCGAGCGCGTCACCAGAGGGACGTACGCCGGCACCAAGTTTACGCGCGATCAGATTCGCGAGATGCGCTATGCCGCGATGTTGCACGATTTCGGCAAGGTCGGCGTGCGCGAGGAAGTGCTCGTCAAGGCGAAGAAGCTGCCGCCATCACTATTCGAGCGCGTCGAATCACGCTTCGACCTGATCCGTCGCACAGTGGAGGCCGAGTACTTCCGAAAGCGCGCTGACTACATACGCATTGGCAACATGCAGGCGCTCACGAAAGCCGAAGAAGCCTTTGAGCACGAGCTGACGGAGCTGTCGAATTTCCACATCGCCGTGCGGACCGCGAATGAACCAGCAGTCCTTCCCGAAGCCGCCGCCAGCATTCTCGACGAGATCGCGTTACGCCGTTACCGCACGCCCAGCGGCGACGAAGCGCCGTTCATTACTTCGGAAGAGCTGCACTTCCTGAGCATCCCCAAGGGTTCGCTCGACGAACACGAACGACAGGAAATCGAGTCGCACGTGGAGCAGACATATCGCTTCCTGTTGGAGATCCCCTGGACCGACGATCTCAAGAACCTCGCGAATATCGCGTACGGCCATCACGAGAAGCTCAACGGCAAAGGCTATCCTCGCGGAATCTCCGGCGACCAGATTCCAGTGCAGACACGCATTATGACCGTGTCCGACATCTTCGACGCCCTGACCGCATCCGATCGCCCATACAAGCGCGCGCTCTCAACTGAACGCGCATTGTCGATCCTGCAAATGGAGGCTGGTCAGGGGCTTCTCGATAGCGAGCTTGTTGAGATTGTCATTGAAGGGGAGCTTTACAGGAAGGTGCTGGAGAAGGACTGGCGCGAACTCTAGCAACGCGTACCCGCTCCGGATGAAAAACGGTCGCCCCTTTAAGGGAGCGACCGTTTTTTGTTACGCCGTTGTTACGTGAGGCAGCCAGCGCTACTTCCCGGCGCCCGCACCGGACACGGGTCTATTGGTTTCCGCCAGCGGCACATCACCCAGTCCAGATCGCACCGGATTCTGCCTGTTCCCCGTATCGGTCTTCACCCTGGTCCCGACATAGTCCGCCACTTCATTGAACGTCACAATGCCGTTGTTGTCGGCATCAGCGGCGCCCTTGAGGCCTTCGAGCAGCTGGTACGTAAATACGCCGTGACCGCCGCCCCACTTCGTGTCTTCGAGGCTCTGCTCGTTCTCTGCGGCCGCTGTCAATGTAAGACGACGTGATGGTGTGAAAAGTTCGGAGAACGATCCGCTGATCGGATTCTCGGATGCGGCAGTACCACCGGAGTGACATGCATCGGCAATGACGATGACGCGCTCAGCGCGGATCTGACGACGCAGTGCGGTCTTCACATCCCACATCGGGAAGCCGGTTGCAGCGAGGGACTTCACGTCGGCGTCCGTGGGCAGCAGATACAGGTTGTCGGGCAGCGCAGGATCGGCTGCGCCGTGGCCCGCGAAGTAAACGACGACCAGGTCGTTCCATTGCGCCTTCTGCAGGAACACGAACATCGCTTCACGGATCGCCTGTCCAGTCGCGGCCCCATCCTTCAGCATGAGTACGTGATCCTCTGCGAACGGGCCGGCTGCGGAGGATCTCAGGAAATCATACATGGCCTGCGCATCCTTGCTCGCGTACGCGAGGTCGCGGATGTCGGGCGAAACGTATTCACTAACGCCGATGATGACGGCCCACCGCTGTCCGATGCGCGGCGCGGCGCGCGCGATTGCTTTCTCACCGCTCTCACCGATCGCCATCACGCTCACGGTATCCTGCGTCTGCGGCAGTGATATTCGCGCGAGGAACCGGGTCGCGGGCCCTGTGAGTCCTAGCTTTGTTTTCGATTCATCATCGAGGGCCGACAGCTTCGCGTCCTTGCCTTCCACCATCACGGCTGCGACCTTGCCGACAACGACACCTTCGATGTCGACTTCATTCACGACCGTCGCGTTCGTTCCCTTCTTCATGATACCGATACCGCGCGATGCTGCATCAGCGCCGATCGGCGGCAGGATGTCAGTGCGGATGATGGCGAGCTTGGGGCCCGTGCTGCCGTTGTTGACTGCGCCGAGCGAGCCGGGATCCGCGTTGAAGTAATCGTCGGGCGACCAGGGCACTTCACCCCAGTTGTTCGCGATCGCTCCGACGAACTCTGTCTCGTTCAAAACGTTGTCGAGCGCGCGATGAATCGCGAGCGAGCGTGCGCTCTGTTCTGTCGCTTCCTGGGCGCGTGCGTTTCCGCGCTTCGATGTGCCAACTACCTTGCCGCCGTCGAGGCGTATTGCGCGGACGTCGACTTCCGCAGTGCCGACGAGTGTGCGCGGATCACCCGGATTCGGACCGGTGCCCCAGTCCGCAGTACCGAGGATGATGACCTGCGCGCCGAAATCGCGCCCGAGCGCGACTGCAGCGCCTTCATCGCCCTTCATTGCAGCTGCCACGAGCTCGCGCTGCGCGGCCGAGTGGGCGAGTGCAGGATCGATCAGCGGGAACCCGGCCTGCCGCAGATAATCCGACACGTGACGTGACGCTGTCGTCCCGTCACCCTTCTCCTGGATGAACACCAGGGTGCGAGGATACTGACTCTTGAACGCAATTTTCTGGGCCGATGCGCTGCTCGTGATCAACGGCAGTGATACCGCTGCAATGATGAGTGCGCCGCGAAGCTTTCGGATTCTCATGGTCATCTCCTATTTGACGCGGTCCAGCGCAGCCTTTGCGGCGGCGTTGGCCGGGGACAGCGTGAGCGCCGACCTGTACATCTCGGCGGCCTTGGTCTTGTTGCCGCGCCGCTCATAATCGAGACCGCGCGAGTACGCGAATATGGATGGAACCGGTACGACCACGGCGACGACGCGTGGCTTCCACTTCGCGTGTGTACTGAAGTCCGCTGCGACCTTCTCGACCGTGGCAATCATGTCGTCCTTCTTGCCCGTCTCTTTCGCCGTCGACACGATTTCCGACGACTCGGTGTCGACAAGCCGCAGATCCATGCGTGCAGTGTTGCCGGAAACCGTCATGCCGCCGCCGATCCAGTACTGTGCGCCGAGCAGCTGACCTACCTGCTTCGCATCATCATCCGTGAGCTTACCGGACAACGACATATTGCGACTCTTCAGGATCTCGTCCACCGCATTGCGGTCGATGGCCTTGAGCTTCGCGTTCTGCGCGAATTCCGAGATCAGCATGTCGCGCAATGCCGACGCGAGCGCAGCCTGCGATGCTGCATCCTGACCGAGCGCGAATGCGCTTAATGGCAGGATCGCGATCGTGACTGGTTGCTGTGCGCGCAATGCATTCGGCGCCAGCGCCATTGGCACGACGGACAGCAAAGCGAGCGCGAATCGAAGCGTTCGCACAGATTACCTCCTGAAAAATGACATACTGGTGCCGGCGAGAGGTCCGGGGAGAGGGCGGAACCGCTCGTCTGTGACTATCTCAGACCCCCCAATATAGGAATGGTACCATCAAACTGCGAGAGTTCGGTTGACAGGGCCTCCGCCGGCGGGTCAGGTTTGCCCCGATGAGCGACCATAAACGCATTGCGATCAACACCGGCGGGGGCGACGCCCCCGGCCTGAACGCCGTTATCCGGGCCATTGTCCATGCCTGCCTGCGCCGCGGCTGGGAGGTCTTCGGCGTCCGCCGCGGCTACGGCGCGCTGCTCGGCGAGGACGATATTGTCCGGCTGGATCGGGACTCCGTTCGCGGGATCACCCACACCGGCGGGACCATCCTAGGGACCACAAACCGGGGGAACCCCTTCGAGTGGCCCGTCCGGCGTGAGAATGGCGAAATCGTGGCGGTCGACCGGTCAGACGAGGTCATTGCCGCCTTTAAGGAGCACGCATTCGACGCCATGATCGCGATCGGCGGCGACGGATCCCTGCGCATCGCCGACCGCCTGGCCGAGAAGGGGCTGCCCGTGGTCGGTGTGCCCAAGACCATCGACAACGATCTGGCCGTTACGCAGGTCACCTTCGGATTCCATACTGCGGTTCAGACTGCGACGGATGCCCTCGATAAGCTCCATTCCACGGCTGAGAGTCACGAGCGCGTCATGGTTGTTGAAGTCATGGGGCGGCACACGGGGTGGATTGCGCTGCACTCGGGCATCAGCGGTACGGCCGATGTCATCCTGATCCCCGAAATCCCGTTCAGTATCGAGAAGGTCTGCGAGAAGATCGACGCTCGTTATCGCGGCGGTCGCCGCTTCGCCATAGTCGTCGTCGCCGAAGGTGCAAAACCGGTGAGCGGCGATCACGCCGTGGTCGAGGAGGCACGGCCTGGCAGCGAAAAACGCTATGGCGGAATTGCTGAGCGGATTGCTGCAGAGATTGAGGAACTGACCGGCCATGAAACGCGGTCGCTAGTCCTCGGTCATCTCCAGCGCGGCGGATCACCGGCTGCATACGACCGGCTCATGGCACTCCGCTTCGGCGCCGCCGCGGTGCGTTGCGTTGAGCGCGGTGATTTCAGGACCATGGTCGCAGTGCACAACGACACCATCGTGCCCGTCCCGCTCAAGGACGCCATCGATCAGCTCAAGTTGGTCGATCCGCTATCAGACACCGTGCAGACCGCGCGAGACCTCGGCGTCTCGTTCGGTGATTGAAGTAAGATCGGGGTATTAAAAAAACCCGGGCTGATTTCTCAGTCCGGGTCTTTTCTGGTCCAGCGCCAGAACTAAGCACGTGTGCTCAGCTGTGCGACTTACGCAACCGCTTCCTGACTGGCGGCTTCGCTTTGCTCGACTTCGTGCCGAACTTCGCGTTCATCAGGCTCACATGCTTCGAGCTACGCCCCGTCATCACCATCTCCGCATACCCGTTGTCCGGGTCGCGTCCCGTCTTCAACAGCTTGGATACCGTTCCCGGTCCGCGATTGTACGCGGTCAGCGCCAGGTTTCTGTCGCCATCGTAACGGTTCAGCAGGCTCCGCAGATACTTGAACCCCACCTTCAAATTCGTTTCCGGATTCTTCAGGTCCGCCGTCGATGTGCCCGGGACCAGCCAGCGCGCCGTTGCCGGCATTACTTGCGTTAATCCAACCGCGCCCACCGGCGATACGATCGTCTCACGGAAACGTGACTCCGCGCGCACCAGGCCAAACGCCATGCGCGGGTCGATCTCTTCCACCAGCGCCGCTTCGTGAATGTCGTGCGCAAGCGTCACCGGTACATTAAACTCTGCAGCCAGCGTATTCACGACCTGCTGGTTGCTCATGTCGTCCATCCGCGCGCGCCAGGCATCCGATACGAGGTCTGCGCGCGAGCGCTCTTCTATCACCTGAACTGACGTGAGTCCATCGTTCATTTCGGGGACGCGCGCCATGAAGCCTACCGCCGGAACCAGCAGTGCCAGTCCCAGCAACACCTGCTTGACTGCAGGACGCGCCAGCATTTTCTCGAGGCCCTTCTTCAGGGGAATTTTTCTCACAGGCTATCCTCCCGTTTCAGGGGAATTACAAAGGTATCGCATCCACGGCCTCGGCCGCAGCGCGGACCACAATGTTCTCTTACGGCTAAATATAATAGAATCAACGAGTTAATCATAGTTGACGGCACGGAAGAGGTAGTGCAGGAATCGTGCTTGCGGGAACAAATAGCGAACGCAGGACCCTCAAAATGTCGGGAACGCCTACTCCAGGAAGGAGAATCCTCTGGCCGCGGCTTCGTCCGCAGGTGCGCCGGTGGCCAGCTCGATGATGGCCTCCATTTCGGCACCCATCTGGTCGATCCGGGCGAGGGTTGCGCGGACGTGGGCATAGTCGAAGTAGGCGAGGACGGCATCCTCGGCCGCCGGGTGCTGGCTCACAATGGCTTCGTCCATCCGGATTCCGAGGTCCGCGATCAGGTATGAAAGTGCCCTGCGGATGCTGCGGAGATCGTGGAGTGTGGCGATCTCGATGTCACCGACGAGTCTGGGCAACAGCTGCTCGAGGTCGACGAGACCCTGCGGGGGCGCAATGACCGGGTGATCTCCACCCGTCGCCTCGCCAACCAGCCGGTGCCCTCCCGCGGAAATTGCCGCGAGCTCCTCGAAGTTGCAGTACAGAATCAAGCCGGACTCTCCGTCAGTGTGTGGCCTGTGCCGTCGATGCTTCATATACCTGAAGGCACATTACGTTCCGTGCGTTCGTCTACAGAGACACTTCTAGTCGCGGAGTACCCGCCCGAGGAGGAAGCCCGCGGTGAGAGCGAGCGCAACCGTGATCAAGGGCCGTGCACGCACATGCGCTTCCACCTTGCGCACGTGATGCTCGACCTGGTCCTCGAGCTGCAGCGATTCGCGTGGCTGCGGGATGGGCAGCTCGCGCGTGGGATCAAAGCGACGTGGCCGCGGCAGGTCGTCGCCGAAAGCGGCGTCGGCAGCGGCGTCAGGTTGTGACTGATCCATATTCCGATCCTTTCGCGAAGTCGGTTACCGGCGATGAGTGATGTCGGTCTTGAATTCACGCAGCTGCTGAGCGGCCCATGCCGTGTCCTCCAGCAGCGTCTGAATTGTCTCGTCGGGTGCGAGCGCGCCAGAGCGCAATCCCCTCACGCCTCGCTTTGCGAGAACACCACCGACCGCGACGAACAGCAGACCAATGACGGCGGCTGCAGTTGCGTAGTGATCACCGATCAGGTCGCCGATAACGAGCACGAGCCATGCGACGAGTGTGAGTCCGCCGACTGCAAGCAATGCGACGGCGGCGCCGACCTTCAGGCCTTCAAGTGCGGCGACACGCGCGATCTCGCGCGCCTCGAGTTTTGCGAGCGCGATCTCGCTGCGAAGCAACGCCGTGCCATCCGCGCCGAGCTGGCGCAGCAGCGTGGTAAGTCCCGGCTCGTCGTTCAGCTTCCTGTCATTATTTTCCACATCAACCCTCGTAGCAATCAGTATGCCCGGCCCCACGTGCCACCGAGCAGGTTGTACACGCGCGGCGCAATGAGCACCGCAATCGTGCCGAGAACGAGACCGAAGAATGCATCCGTCGCATAATGAAAACCCCCGTACACTGCGCCATTCGCGAGCAGAATCGTCAGCACGACGAGAAAAATCGACAGTTTGGGCATGTATCGCATCATGATGAGCGATTGCGTTACGGCTACACCGACATGCGAGGACGGGAACGCGGCACCCCGGCTCGACCCGGCCTCGAGCAGCTTGTGCGTCAACTGGTACATGCTGCCTCGCGCAATCTCGCCGCTGGGCGCGGGGAACAGATAACGCGGTCCCTGCACGGGGAAGTAGATGAAGAACAGGTAGTGCATGAAGAAGGACAGCAGGATCGTGAAGACCGCGCGCCGATAGTCCCTCGTCCTGCCCATGAGATACAGAATCAGGGGCGGTATGAAGATGATGAAGTAGTACGACAGGTAGCCGGAGTGCAGCAGTTCCGAGAGCCACAGCTTCGGAAAGTTTGCCGCGAGATCCTGGCTCGGCATGCCGAACACGGAGTGCTCGATGGACAGAATGATGGAATCGAAGTAGCGGCCGCCGTGCACCATGAGGTTGAGCGGTGCGAGCTCTTCGTAGAGCGCGGGCACGAGCAGCAGCGGGAGCCAATCGAAGATGATACGCATCGGCTTCGGCCAGCGCTGCGTGAAGAAATTCCAACCCTGTTTGAACGGTGTGATCGGCCAGTACAATGCGATGATCATGAGGTGCATCATCAGAAGCGCGGGCCACGTCGAGGGATGATTGGGGAACAGAACTGCGAAGCCCGCAATGAACGCGTACATCGCCCAGATGCGGTGCAGCGGATTGCCGACGATGCGGTCGGTCGTGTCAGCCTGCAAGTGGCTTCTCGAAGATGCGGTAGGTCTTGTACGCATCGCCGCCGATCTTCTCGATCGCGAGACGCATCGGCATGTTGTCCTCGAGGATCCACGAGCATTCGCCGCGAGCCATGCCGAGCTTCTGCGCTTCGCGGAAGACATGCAGGATCAGCAACGCATCGATGCCCTTGCCGCGAAACTCGGGGCGCAGACCGAGCGTGATCACGCGGATCGCGTTGATCTTGCGACGGTACCAGAGAAGCTTGAACAGACCGAGCGGAAAGAGACGTCCGTTCACATGCTTGAGAGCCTGGTTGTAGTCAGGAAGCCCCAGAATGAAACCAATCGCCTCGCCGTCCACTTCTGCCATGCCGCACAGGTTCGGATTCACTACGGGCTTCAACTGCTTCGCCATGTATTCGATTTCGTCGCCCGTCATGGGGATGAATCCCCAGTTGCGTTCCCACGCGGTGTTGTAGATGCGCTGGATCGTTGCGACTTCTTCGTCCAGCCGCTTCATGTCGAGCGGCCGGATCGTGAGGCGGTTGCGCTTCATCAGGCGCTCCGCGGTCTGCTCGATGCGGCCGGCGACGTCGTGACCAGGCACCCAGTACGCGATCAGATCTTTCGCCTTGTCATATCGGGCATTGGCGAAGAGCGGGACGTAGTAGCGCGGCGTGTGGCCCATCAGAATGCTGGGCGGTGTGTCGAACCCGTCGATCAAAACACCGGGCGACACGAGCTCTTCATTCGTCGACAGGCTCATCGGTCCCAGCGCGCTCGTCATACCCTGCGCACGCAGCCATGCCTCGGCGGCAGCGAACAGCGCGTTCGCCACGGCCTGATCATCAATGCACTCGAACAGTGCGATGAAGCCGGTAGTGTCGTCGTGAAATTTGTTGTGTGTGGCATTCACAATCCCGCCTATGCGGCCCACGACTTCGTCGCCCTGTAATGCGACGAACAGTTGCATGGTGGCATGCCGATGGAATGGATGCTTTGCCGTATTCAGAACTGCCCGTACATCCATGAGGAGCGGCGGGACCCATGCGGGGTCATCGCGGTAGATCCGCCAGGGCAGCTTTATGAACTCGTCGAGATCGGCGTCACCCGTGACCGGACGAACAGTCACGGGAGCGCTCATATGACGGCCATTTTCTTCCCGATATTGGCGAACGCATCGAGTACGAAGTCGATGTGATCGTCGGTGTGTGTGGCCATGCAGGAGATGCGCAGGCAGCACGAGTTCTCGGGTACGGCCGGCGGTGTTACGGGGTTCGTGAATACGCCTGCATCGAACAGTGTGCGCCAGAACACGAGCATGCGCTGCAGCTCGCCGACCTGCACGGGAATGATCGGTGTTTCGCTCTTGCCGATGTCGTATCCGAGACTGCGCAGTCCGTCCTGCATGCGACGGGTATTCGCCCACAGCTTTTCGCGGCGTTCCGGCTCTTCCTCGATGACATCCAGCGCCGCAAGCGTTCCTGCAACGGAAGCGGGCGGCATACTTGCGCTGAAGATGAGCGATCGAGCGTGGTGCTTGAGGTAGTGAATGACATCTTCGGGACCCGCGATCACGCCGCCGATGGATGCGAGGGACTTCGAGAAAGTCGCCATGACGAGCGAGACGCGATCCTCGAGACCGAAGTGCTGTGCAGTGCCGCCGCCGCGCTCGCCGAGCACGCCGAACGCGTGTGCATCATCCACGAGAACTTCAGCTCCATACAACTCCGCGAGTGCCATGATGCCCGGCAGATCGCAGATGCTGCCTTCCATCGAGAAAATGCCGTCGGTGACAATCAGCTTACCTGCTTCCGCGGGCGTGCGCGCGAGCTCGCGCTCCAGTGAACGCAGATCACCATGCGGGAAACGATGCACGACGCCGAAGCTGAGGCGCGAGCCGTCAACGATGCTGGCGTGATTCAGTTTGTCGGAGAACAGATGATCGTCACGACCGACGAGTGCGGAAAGTGCGCCGAGATTCGCCTGGAAGCCCGTGCTGAATACCAGCGCGGATTCCTGGCTCATGAATTTCGCGAGACGGTCCTCGAGCAGCTCGTGCAGATCGAGCGTGCCGTTCAGAAAGCGACTTCCCGTGCAACCGCTGCCGTAGCGGTGCAGCGCTGCCTTCGCGGCTTCAATTACTTTCGGATGATGCGTAAGGCCGAGATAGTTGTTGGAACCCACCATTACCTTCCGCTCGCCGCGGATCATGACCTCGGTGTCGAACGACTCCTCGATCGGTGCGAAGTACGGATAGTACCCGGCCGCCTGAACCTCGCGGGCCATGGTGTAACGGTAGCATTTCTCGAATAGGCTCATTCTATCTCCATGCTGGCTGAAGCCTGACGCTTACAACCATCCCTTAGATCTATACCAGTCAGCCGTGTTGCGGAGACCCGCCGGCAGCGGAATCTCTGCCGAGAAACCGAACGCTTGTCGTGCGCCGTCGGTTTCACACAACCATCCGGGCGCCAGGAGCTCGCGCACCTTGTCCCGGTTGAACATTGTGCTGCGGCCGAGCGCGCTCGACATCGCTTCGCTCACCGCCGCTGCCATTGCAATCGCGGTCTGCGGCACCGGCAGGAAAACCGGCTTCCTTCCGACCGCATCACCGACAAGCCCGCACACATCCTTCCACGGATATGCGCGCGGATCCGCGATGTGATACGTACCGCCCAGCTCACCCTCGTGCAGCGCCGCGTCCGCGATCGCGCGAGCGAGGTCCTTTACATGCACCAGCTGCAACGGCCTCGCCGGTCCTGCCGGTATCGGCAGTGCACCAACTTTCGCCAGCCGGAAAAAACGCAGCAGTTCGCGGTCGCCTGGTCCATACACCGCGGCCGCCCGCAGCGTTACCGTCTGCATCGCAACCGATCGCGTCTGCAGCGCTGCTTCACCGGCGAGCTTGCTGCGGCCGTACGCCGTCAGCGGATGTGGCTCGTCGTCTGCCGTCACCGGTCTGCCGTCGCTCGGACCCACTGCAGCGAGCGAGCTCAGATACACGAACCTGAGCACGCGTCCCGACTCTGCAGCTGCATCCGCAAGCGCCGCCGTGCCGTCGCGATTCACGCGCGTCAGTTCGGACTCCGTGCGGGCATGCGTCAGCGCGGCCATGTGGATGACTACGTCAACATCCGCCATCGCCGCTTTCAATGCCGCCGTATCACTCAGCTCTGTAACTGTCAGAGCGATGCCGAGATCACGCAGCGCCTGTGTGTTGCTGCTCTGGCGTACCAGCGCGCGAACGCGACAAGAACGGCCGGCGAGCTCCTCGATGACGTGCGGCCCGACAAATCCGGTCACACCGGTGAGGAGTACCTCTCGCGCTGTCACGACTTTGGCTCCAAGCTGTGCCGCAAAACCTCAAAAGGCAATGGTCCACCCCCTCTTCCGCCCTTGCTCCAGTGCTGCGGAGCCGGCCACTTTACCGGACCGAACTCATGCACGGAGAGCACCCATGAAACGCCTCGAGGAAGATCAGATTCAGGAGCGGCTGGCAACCCTGGACGGCTGGACCCGCGCCGACAACGCGCTGTGCCGCACGTTCAGCTTCGATTCCTTCGGCAATGCCATCGCATTCGTCAATCGTGTCGCGGCGCTCGCCGAGGCTGCCGACCATCACCCCGATTTTCTCATTGAATACCGCAACGTCACACTCACTCTTTCAACCCACAGCGCTGGCGGAATCACGGCTCGCGATACGGACCTGGCCGCAGCGATTCGCTGACCCGAAAAAAAGCCCGCTGGGAGAGGCACTCAAGCTAATCACTCAGGTCGGGTTACGGCACCGCTTCGGGTAGATTCGGGTTGCGTCAAGTGTTTGTCCGCAATACGGATTCGATCTCATCCAGTGCATGGTCGAGCTGGGCATCGCCGATGCAGGCCGGGGGCGTGATCGCCAGAACGGACCCGTCCCCTTCAGCCAGTATCAGGATCCCACGCTGGAGCAGTGCGTCCGCCGCTTTCAGGCCTGTCGACCGTGAGTCGAGCCGGACTCCCTGCAGCAGACCGAGACCGCGCACCCCGGCCGCAAGGCCGTCGCATACCCAAATGTTCGATCGGGCCGCGATCCGTGAGCCGAGAATGCTCGCACGCTCGATATATCCGTGCGTCTCGATTTCTTCGATCTGCGCCAGGGCCGCCGCGCAGGCCACTGGATTCCCTAGGAACGTGCTCGTGTGGATCGCCTCGCCCGCGGAGGCAGGCCACGCCGACATGACCGCGGGTGTGCCGATCGCCGCGCTCAGGGGGATACTGCCCGTCAGCGCCTTGCCGACCGTCAAGATGTCCGGGCAGATGGCAGGATCATCGCTGCACGCGAACCACGACCCAGTGCGACCCATCCCCGTGTAGATCTCGTCGAAAATCAGGACGCGGTTTGCGCCGTTACACAGCTCTCGCAGCCGACACAGGAATCCTTCGGGCGGCACCACCAAACCGCCGCGGCCCTGAATCGGCTCAACGATAATCGCGCCAATCGCATCGCCTGATTCGGCAATGATTCTTGCGACGGCGGTCATGCATCGATCGAGGGATCCCGCGTCGTCATCGGGGGGTCCGGCCGGGTATGGTGCGAAGTGAATGCCGGGATTCAGCTGCTGCAGAAACGGATCGCGGAAATCGTGGCGCCATGTAACCGAGAGCGCGCCGTAGCTGAGGCCGTGGTAGCCGCCCTCGAATGCGAGCACACCGGTCCTTCCCGTGCGCATGACCGCTGTCTTGAGCGCGGCCTCCACCGCGTCCGCGCCATCACTCCCGAGAATGGATACGGACAGGTCACCGGGCGCGATGGCCGCGAGCTTTTCGAGGAGGCGGACCTTCACGTCGGGCGGCTGCACATCGCCCAG
This sequence comes from Longimicrobiales bacterium, assembly GCA_039912685.1. Lineage (GTDB taxonomy): Bacteria > Gemmatimonadota > Gemmatimonadetes > Longimicrobiales > RSA9 > DASUXU01. The sequence goes on from JBDSPG010000112.1 coordinate 17,345, forward strand.
ACCATGCGCCATGCGTGCCGACTGCGATGCGATCGCCGCGGCTACGCGCGCATTGCTGTGACCGGCGAATGCCACGCCGAAGCCGGACGTCAGGTCGATGTAGGTGTTGCCATCGGCATCAGCGACACTTGCGTTCCACGCCTCCGTCCAGAAGATCGGCGGCTGCGGCCGCAGCGAAGTGATATTGCGTGATTCGACGCGCGCGAGGCGGTGCGCCAGCGCCTGCGACGCCGGACCTGGAATGTCGGTCCGGATCGCGGGCAGCGCGTATGGCTCGCGCGTCATGCGCGCGTCAGTCGCGGCCGAGAAGCAGGTGCGTCGCGGCGGCGCCGAGGACGGCCCCGAGCAGGGCAGCGCCACCCAGGCGGCGGGCGCGTGCTCCCAGGTCCTGCTGGCTGGACGGGAGGGGTTTCGTGTTGATGTCGGGGCTCCAGGTCCACGCCTCCGGCTCGGTCGGCAACGCCTGCGGTGACGCGGTCGCACACGCATAGCAGGTGCCCTGCTTCGCGTCCCGCGCGGATCGGTTGGCGTAATGCATGGCGCCCCCACATGCCGGACACGTGTCCTCGGCGGAGATCGGCTCGATCGCGTCATAGAGCGCGCGCCGCGACAGGTCGAGGCTGGCCGCGATCTCGGCGACGGGTTTCTCTGTTTCCCAGTACAGGCGGTTGGCTTCCGCAGCGGCCGTGTTCGTCATGTCGGTGCTCCGATATCAGTGTGGTCGCATAATAACGTCATGCTGGCGGCGGACAAAGCGGACCTCATGCAAGTTGTGGTGCGTTGTGCGTGCGGCCATACTTCCCGTCATGAGACACATGCCCGCAGACCTGCAGCGTCCACCGCGTCTCCGCCGCGGATCCCGTGTGGCATTGATCGCACCTGCGGGTCCGATCGACGCGGAACGGCTCGACCGGGCGGTGTCTTTATGCTCGCAGCTGGGGCTCGAGTCCGTTGCAGGCGCATCAGCCCTCGCCAGAACGGGTTACCTCGCGGGATCCGATGACGCGCGCGCTGCGGACTTGCAGTCTGCCATCGATGATCCGCAGATCGATGCGATATGGGCACTGCGCGGCGGATACGGCGCAATGCGGCTGCTGCCGCGCCTTCGCTTCGAGGCACTGCGCGCAAAGCCGCGCGCGTACATCGGATTCAGCGACAACACATCGGTGCATCTCGCGCTCGCGCTCGCGGGTGTCGTTTCTTTTCATGCACCGCACGCCGGCGGGGATTTTCCGCCGTTCGCCGAGGAATGGTTCCGCCGCATTCTCTTCGATCCATCGGACACGACTGCGCTCACGGCACCTTCCGGTGCGCCGCTCGAGGTGTGGCAGAACGGTGTCGCGGAAGGTCGACTGATCGGCGGCAACCTCTCGCTGCTCGCGGCCGCGGAAGGAACTGCGCACGCACTTC
>JBDSPG010000124.1:0-3812 GCA_039912685.1 Longimicrobiales bacterium
TGACGTCCCAATACGCTCGCGTGAACTACCCGTCCAACATTGTGCCACAGTTTAATGATCTGCGCACGAACTGGTCGATGGGCCTGAGCCTGCAGGTTCCGATCTTCACCGGCGGCCGCATCAAGGGCGATGAGGTCGTCGCGGAGGCGAACGTATCGCAAGCGCGTGCACAGCTCCGCCAGATCCAGGAGTTGTCCGCACTCGACACGCGCAGTGCGTATCAGCAGTTCGCGGCTGCCGAAGCAGCGTGGTCGGCGAGCTCGGGCACGGTGACGCAGGCGCAGCGCGCATACGACATCGCGGAGCTCCGCTACAAGGAAGGCATCTCGACACAGCTCGAACTGAACGATGCGCGTCTGCTGTTGCAGCAGGCACAAGCGAATCGGGCGCGTTCGGCGAGGGACCTGCAGGTGGCGCGCATCAAGATCGTGCTGCTGCCGGACCTCCCGCTGGGTGCGGGTGCGAGCAATATGGGCATCAGCGCAGCACAGGGCGCCGCAACAGGCAGCACGGGTTCGATGGGTACGCAGTCGACCGGCGGAGGTATACGATGACAAGCAAATACATGACAGATAGAAAGGGTTCATCCATGCGGACGGTGACAAGGGTCGCACTGCTCTCCCTCGTGCTTTTTGCCTGCAAGGGCAAGGACAAGGGCGCGGTTGCGACGACGGCGGGGAATGATGAGATGGCGGTGGGCACCGAGAGCATTGTTGTTGTGACCCGCGGTCCAATCGAATCAGGACCGCGTATTTCGGGCTCGCTCGAGCCGCGCGATCAGGCAGCAGTGCGCGCCGAGATCGGCGGATCGATCCTCTCAGTGAGTGCGGAGCCGGGCCAGGCGGTGAGCCGTGGTCAGAGTCTCGCGCGTATCGAGGATCGGACGGCGCGTGATGCGCTGCTGTCCGCGCAGTCGCAGGTGCGCAGCGCGGAGCAGGCGTTCCAGGTCGCGACGCGTAATGCGGAGCGCATGCAGACACTGAGCAAGGCCGGCGCAGTTGCCGATCGCGACGTCGAAGTTGCGACCAACGGTCTCGCATCATCGCGTGCAATGCTGGATGACGCGCGCGCGCGTTTCGCGAGTGCGCGAAAGATGGTGGAGAACGCTTCCGTCCGCTCTCCGATCAACGGCGTTGTGAGCATGCGGCCGGCCAATGCAGGCGACGTTGTTTCGCCGGGCACGCTGCTGTTCACCATTGTCGACCCGAGCAGCATGCGGCTCATGGCGTCCGTACCGTCCGAGCAGCTCGCATCGCTCGAGGCCGGAATGTCCGTGCAGTTCGAAGTGCGCGGGTATCCGGGTCGCGTCTTCAGCGGCCGCATCGATCGCATCAGCCCGACCGCGGATCCGGTGACACGACAGATCCCGATTTGGGTTTCGATTCCGAATCGCGGCGGTGCACTCGTCGCGGGTCTGTTTGCTGAAGGCCGCGTCGCAACTGAATCACGCGATGCGTTGATCGTCCCGATCGGAGCAGTCGAGATGGGCGCAGCGCCGACGGTGCTGCAGCTCAAGGGCGGCAAGGCAACGCTCATACCGGTCGGCGTCGGCATCCGCGATGATGCGAATGACCGCATCGAGATCACGGCGGGCCTGGTCGCAGGCGACACCGTGCTCGTCGGTACGTCCCGCAGCCTGACGCCGGGCACACCCGTTCGTGTCGGGCCCGCGCCGGAATCGCCCGCACCTGTAAAGAAGTAGGAGAGACTATGTGGATCTCTGATTTCTCCATTCGCCGGCCCGTCATCACAGTCGTGGCGATGCTGGCCCTCGTGCTGTTCGGCGTATTCTCCGCAATGAGTCTGGATACGGACGAATTCCCGGAGATCAGCCCTCCGGTCGTGGTGGTCTCGATTCCGTATCCGGGTGCATCGCCGGAAACCGTGGAGCGCGAGATCACGAACCCGATCGAGGAAGGCATCAGCGCGATCGCGGGGCTCAAGCGCATCACGTCACAGTCGATGGACGGCTACACGATGATCATCGCGGAGTTCGTCTTCGAGAAGGATGTGCAGCAGGTAACACAGGATATCCGCGACAAGATCTCCGAAATCCGGCGCGAACTACCGCCCGAGATGGAGGAGCCGATCCTGCAGCGCTGGGATCCTGGTCAGTTCCCGATCGTCTCGCTGACACTGTCGTCGAAGTCGATGACACCGGCCGAGCTCACGCGTCTTGCGGACCCCGGCCTTACAGGTCAGCTGAAGAGCATCAACGGCGTCGCACAAGTCAACATGGCTGGCAAGGTCGACCGCGAGCTCGTGGTCGAACTCATGCCGCAGGCAATGCAGGCGGCCGGCGTCAGCGTCGGCCAGGTGATGCAGGCACTGCAGTCCCAGAACCTCGCGGCGCCCGTCGGACGCGTGGGCGAAGGTCTATCCGAGCGCACGATCCGGCTCCGCGGCCGTCTCGACGGGCCCGCGGACTTCGCGCGTATCACTGTGCTCGAGCGGAATGGCACACTCGTCCGTCTTGGCGAGGTCGCAAGAGTTTCTGATGCGACGGAGGAACCGCGCACCCTCGCATTGTACAATGGCAGTCCCGCTATCGGTCTCGACATCATGAAGACCACGAACGAGAGCACGACCGCGGTCAGTGATCGCGTGCGTGCACGCATCGAGGAAGTGCGCAAGACACTTCCTGCCGGCGTAGAGCTCAACGTCATTCGCGACGCCGGCATTCGCGTGGCTGGATCCGTGACGGACGTTCAGAAGACGCTGATCGAAGGCGCCCTGCTCACCGTCCTCGTGGTGTTCCTGTTCCTGAACTCCTGGCGTTCGACCGTCATCACCGGTCTTGCACTGCCCGTCAGCGTGCTCGCCAGCTTCATCATGGTGAAGGCGTTCGGCTTCACGCTGAACACGATGTCACTGCTCGGCCTGTCGCTCGCGGTCGGTATCCTCATCGATGACGCGATCGTGGTTCGAGAAAACATTGTGCGGCATATGCACATGGGGAAGGACCATTTCACTGCAGCACGCGAAGGAACCGCGGAGATCGGCATGGCCGTAGCTGCAACCACGTTCTCGATTGTCGTCGTCTTCGTTCCGATCGGGTTCATTAATGGTGTTGCGGGCCAATGGTTCAAACCGATGGCACTGACCATTGCGACGTCGGTGCTCGTGTCGCTCTTCGTGTCGTTCTCACTCGACCCGATGCTCTCGGCGTACTGGCCGGACCCGGACGTTCCGATCGAGCAGCGAAGCTGGGTCGCGCGCAAGCTCGATCGCTTCAACCATTGGTTCGCACGTCGTACGGATGACTACAAGCGCGTGATCGGATGGGCGCTGAATCACCGTGCTGCAATGGTTGCGATCGCACTCACCGCATTCATCGCTGCGCTCGCCATGCCTGCGGTCGGTCTCGTCGGCAGCGCGTTCTTCCCACAGCAGGACATTGCGGAGTTCGACGTTGTCATCAAGACGCCGCCGGGATCGAGCCTCGAGTACACGCGGTTGAAGGCGGAGGAAGTCGCAGCGATTGCGCGCGGTATGGAGGGTGTGAAGCAGACATACACCACGATCGGCGGACAGAGCGGTTCGGTTGATGCCGGCAATGTGTTCGTGAAGCTCACGCCAAAGGGCGAGCGGTCGGTTCGGCAGGACGAGATCGCCAATGCGCTTCGCGACCGCGTCGCACACATGAGTGGTGTCGAAGCGGCGCTCGGTTCGGGTGGGTTCGGCCCCCCGAAGCAAATCCAGCTCCAGGTGAAGGGGCCGGATGCTGTCGTCCTCACGCAGTGGTTCATCAACGTCAAGCCCATGGCTGACAAGGCGATGACCGCGGTCCGGGACGGCCGGACGGTCCTGGT
>JBDSPG010000141.1:0-6934 GCA_039912685.1 Longimicrobiales bacterium
GATGCGACACGGCCGGACGAGGTGCCGGGCGGCGAGGCACTGGCGGCGTTGCGGTCCAAGGGGGCGGCCCTGTACGTCGCCATCAACAAACTCGATGTGGCGCCGGAGAATAATGTGGAGTTGTTGCGCGAGTGGTCGCGCCGCGAGCTCGATCGCGCGCCGCTCGAGATTACCGCCGCGACGGGCGCGGGTGTCGAGTCTGTACTGAGTGCACTGACGGCCGCTCTGCCGGAGAGTCCGTTCTATTATCCCGCTGATGACCTGGCGGTGCAGCCGGTGCGTTTTTTCGTTGCCGAGATGATCCGTGAAACGATCTTCGAGGAGTACGAGGACGAAGTGCCGTACGCATCAGTTGCAGCGATCGACGAGTACCGCGAATCGACGGACCCGGTGTTCATCCGGGCGACGATCTATGTGGAGCGCGAGAGTCAGAAGGGGATCCTGGTCGGGAAGGGCGGAACGGGAATCAAGCGTCTCGGGGAGCGGTCACGCCAGAAGATCGAAGCATTCATCGGCGCGCATGTGTATCTCGATCTGAATGTGAAGTCATTGCCGAACTGGCGGAAGAAAGTGGCGACGCTGCAGTACCTCGGCTTTCCGGTGCCGGCTGCAATGCGGTCGGAGATCGGCGCTGCGCAGGGCGGCCGCAACCGGACGGGACGCAAACAGCGGCAGCGTTCCCGCAACGAAAACGAAATCGAACGAAGCGTAAAAGGAGACACGAATGCTGGATCCACAACTGCTGCAGATTCTGGTGTGCCCGAAGTGCAAGGGTGAGCTGGACTATCGCGAGTCGGACAACGAACTGGTATGCGAAGCGTGCCGCCTGCGTTACGAAGTACGCGATGGCATTCCGATCATGCTGATCGACGAGGCACGCCCGTTTTGAAGCGGTGCAGGTAGGCAGACGGAGCCGCTGTGCGGAATGTTACGCGCAGATGTCTGGTGACAGCCCTCGCCGTTCTGCTCACGCCGCTCGCTGTACCGCGCGCTGGTGTGGCACAGACGGGAGGCGTCGGCGCGTCTGAATGTTGCCTGACCATGCTCTTCCCGGTCGGCGGCAGGGCCCTCGCACTCGGTGGTGCACTCACGGCACGTGGCGCCGCTGACGGACTATTCACAAATCCCGCAGCCATTGCGAGCCTCGCCGCCGGCGAGCTGCGCATCCACAACGGCCGCAGTGACATCGAGAATGCGACGTCGGTAACTGCGCTGTTCCGCGTGCGTCGTGCCGGGACACTCGGCGTGTCGTTCCGCACGGTGGACAACGGTGACATCGAGACGTCCGACAACCAGGGTAATCCCACAGGTGTGCTGCACGTCGCCGATCAGGCGTTTTATGCAACGTTTGCGACGGAAGTCCGCAGAGGCGTCCGTGCAGGCGTTACGTACAATCTGTATGACTGCGCGGGTGCGTGCGGCCAGCCCGCATTCAAGGCGATGACGCACGCCGTGGACTTCGGCGTGCAGGTGCAACCGCAGAGCGTTCCGTATCTGGAGCTCGGCGCCGCGGTGAACCATGCAGGGTTGCGATTGCAGGTGAACAATGCAGACCAGGCGGCACTCACACCTGCGCGTGTGAAAGTCGGCGGCGCGTATGAGCTCGGACACCTGTTCAGCAAGGACAGCACGACGACACTGTGGGCGTCGCTTGACGGTACGGGTTCATGGCATGAAGGAATCGATCCGCAGATCGGCACGGGCCTCGAGCTGTCGCTCGACCGCACATTGTTTCTGCGCGGCGGCTTGTCCAGCGGCACCGGACGCGGCACCGGTACGGCACTTGGCGTCGGCTTCATCTATGAACGCTTCGATGTGAGTATCGCGAAGTCATTCGTGTCGGCTGATGAGGATCCGCCGATCCAGGTCACCTTCGCGATCCGGTTCTGATCGTGCGACGCATTGCGATGAGCTGGCGCGCAATCACTGCCGCGTGCATTACGACCGGCTGCGTAATCATCCTCCTCCTCACTGCGCCGCTGCATGTGATCGCGCAGGGGAATAGTGCGGCCGCGCGGTTTCCGTCTGCCGGCAGCGCTGAGCTGCGCGTTCCGAGTCCACCCGTCGGCATCGGCGGAATCACCGACGTCGCATTCCTGGCATCACTGGCAATACCGGGGAGTGGACAATACGCACTGAAACAGAACCGCTGGGTTCCGTATGCGGCGGTGGAGACGTGGGCGTGGATCCGCTACATCGACCAGCGCAACACGGCGCACCGTCTCTCGCGACGGTATAAGGATCTGGCGTGGTCGATTGCGCGCCGCGTGAGCACGGGTGAGCGCAGGGACACTACGTTTCCGTATTACGAGGTGCTGATCCATTATCCGGCGAGCGGCGCGTTCGATGTGGATCCAAATGCGCCGGGGGTCCAGCCGGAATTCGACCCTGCGACGTACAACGGCGAGCAATGGAACCTCGCTGCGTCACTGTTCCTGCCGGCAGGCGCGACAGGTCCAGCGAACTACGCGGCGGCGATCGCGTATTACGAGGCGCACGCAATACCCGATGCCTATGCATTCGCGTGGAACGCGGGCCGCCTTGAGCAGCAGGTCTACAGCAAAGCGATCACCGAAAGCGATGCTGCGTACCGCGATGCGACCCGGATGCTCGGTCTGATTCTGGCCAATCATCTGACGAGCGCGGTCGACGCGCTGATCAGTGCCCGGTTGCGCAGTACAGGTGCAAACCTGCGCTTCGAAAGCGGACTGTCACCGGATGCGCTCGCCCCCCTCGGAGGGCGGATTCCACCCCGTATGGCGCCGCTACGGCTCGACGCCCAGCTCCGGCTGACATGGTGAACCCAGGTCCAGGACACCGCCGACGCCCCGTTACAGACCCGTTTGACACTGCATGGAGGCGGGACTACCTTGGGTTCCACTCTCCCCATGCACATGGTCTTTCTTCGGTGCGATGAGCTCTCGAACGGTACTGTTATTCTATTCGCCTGGCCGCCGTGGTGTGCCGGAGGTCCTGCGCAATTTTGCTGAGGATCAGCGCCTCCTCGTCCATGAGGTAAAGTCACCGAGCGAAGTTCTCGACTGCGTGAACCGGATGATGCCTGCGGGTATCTTTCTCGACAGCAACCGCAGTGAAGACGCCGTCTCGCTGTGCCACAGCCTGAAAGAGGACGCGTTCAGCGGGATCGTCCCGATCGTACTGCTGGCACCGACCGCCCGCGAGGATGTCGTGCTGGCGGGGCTCGAGGCCGGGGCCGACGAAGTGATCACGGAGGACATGGCGCCGCGCGAGCAGCTGCTTCGCCTCCGCATGATGCTGCACCGCGCGGATCGGGATGTGAGTGTGCATCCGACCACGCGCCTGCCTGGCACCGTCCAGATCGAGCGCGACATCGGGGTCCGCATGCGACGCGGCGAAACCTTCGCTGTCTGCTACGCCGACCTCGATCACTTCAAGGAATTCAACGATCGCTACGGTTACAACGAGGGCGATCGTGTCATCCGGATGCTCGCGAGGATTCTGCGTGATCTCGTCAAAGGCCATTCGCCCGACGGCTTCATCGGGCACATCGGCGGCGACGATTTCATCTTCAACATAGCGCTCGAGCAGATGCGCGTTGCATGTGAAGAGATCATCGAGCTGTTCGACGAGCTGATCGTGTATCAATACACTGAAGACGACCGCCGTGCGGGGTATTTCCTCGGGCGCGACCGTCGTGGTAATATCCTCTGGGTGCCGCTGATGACACTGTCCATCGGTGTCGTCACGAACGAGCATCGAACATTCACGCATTCGGCACGTGTGAGCGAGCTGGCCACCGAAATGAAGACTTTCGCGAAGAAGCTGCCCGGCTCGGTATATGCCGTTGATCGCCGCTCCGATGCGCAGACCTTCTACGGCCGTTCCCTCGTCACTGCCGACGAGCTGGAGGTTTCGACCGAACCATGAATATTCGCTGCCCGAGCTGTCAGACCACGTTTCGCGTGGATCCCGCACGCATTCCCGCCGGGGGCGTGCGCGCCCGTTGCGCGCGTTGCGGCGCGACGTTTCCCGTGTCCCATCCCGAGGCGGGCAATGCGTCCGCTGCGCCGGTGATGGCTGCGGCCGCTCCGATGACTGCGCCGCGGACGACCCAGGCGCCTGCAATGGCAGCGGCGCCGGTCATGACACCGCCTCCCGCGATGGCACCACCGGCCGCAATGGCGCCTCCGCCCGCTGCGCCCGTCATGACACCGCCTCCGATGGCGCCGGCTGCTGCCGCTCCTGCCGCTCCTGCCGCTCCTGCCGCGCCAGCACCGCCGATGGCACCACGGCAGGTGCCTCCGCCAATGTCGGCTCCGCCACAGGCACCCTCGGCTCCCGACGCACCGCGGCCGGTGACGTTCGGCACCAAGGATCCGAGCGCGCGAGCGCACCGGATCGCACGCGCCCTCGTCTCCGATATCGTTGCCTACCATAAGAAGAAGCTGGCCGAGTCGATCGAGAAGGGCACCATGCGGCAGGATTTCCGTGAGGAGATCATGAAGAGCTGGGAGGAATACGTCGCCCAGGTCGGAAACGACGTCGCAAAATCCACCCCCCATTTCCGCAACGCGCTTAACGACATCCTCGCGCAGGGCCAACAGGTCTTCTGAGGGGTATTCGTTTTTAGGCCCTCATCTTAGATTCTGCGCAATCGAGGCGGGCCGTCCAAGAGATGGGCGGCCCTTCGTTTATGGAGCACGGTATGGATAACGAAACAACGCGGCGAATGGACCAGAGCCGAGAGCGCATCGATGTGCTCGGAGGCTATCTTTGACCTCACGGCAAAACGCGAGCGTATAGCGGCGCTCGAAAGCCGGATGGCGGAGCCGGGCTTCTGGGAGAGTCCGGATGGTGCGCGGGACACGATTGCCGAAGCCAATGAGTTGAAGGGCTGGCTGCAGCCGTGGGAAGATCTTAAGGCGAAATCAACCGAGCTTCACGAGCTCGCGGAGCTGCTCGAGCACGAGGATGATGCGTCGCTCGAGACCGATCTCATCAATGAGCTGACGAAACTGGAGCAGGACACCGAACGTCTCGAAGTGCGCACGATGCTGCGCGGCGAAGATGACGGTCGCGATGCGTTGCTCACCATCCATCCGGGGGCGGGCGGGACCGAGTCGCAGGACTGGGCCGAGATGCTCATGCGCATGTATACGCGCTGGGGCGAGTCCCACGGCTACACCGTCAACATCCTCGATCTGCTGCCGGGTGATGAAGCGGGCATTAAGAGTGTCACGCTCGAGTTCACGGGCCACCAGTACGCCTATGGGTACCTGAAGGCGGAGAAGGGCGTGCATCGCCTCGTGCGCATCTCGCCGTACGATTCGCAAAGCCGCCGCCACACATCCTTCGCATCGGTGTTCACGTATCCCGTCGTCGACGACAGCATCACGATCGACATCGACGAGGGTGACCTGCGCATCGACGTGTATCGGGCATCGGGTGCGGGTGGTCAGCACGTCAACAAGACCAGCTCAGCCGTGCGTATAACGCACATTCCGACCAACATCGTTTGCGCGTGTCAGAACGAACGCAGCCAGTTCCAGAATAAGGCGATGGCGATGAAGATGCTGCGGGCGGCGCTGTACGAACGCGAGCTGTCGATCCGCGAGGCGGAGCGTCTCAAGCTCGAGGCTACGAAGACCGACAATGCGTGGGGGAACCAGATCCGGTCTTACGTGTTCCAGCCGTACACACAGGTAACGGATCACCGCACCGACCTGAAAGTGGGCGATGTGCAGCGCGTAATGAACGGTGACATCGACCCGTTCATCGAGGCGTATCTCAAGGAGTATGGCGCCCGCGTGGCGTGAGGAGACGTGATGGAGGAGCGACGTAGCCAGGTTGTGCTAGATCGTCTTGCAAAGCTCGATGCACTGCGGGAGCAGGGTATCGAGCCATTCGCTTATTCCTACCGCGTCTCGCATTGCACGCAGTCGGCGAGTGCCGCATTTGTTGCAGCAGAAGCGGCGGCTGCAGCGTTGCAGACAGATGATCCTTCGACGTCCGAAGCGGCGCCGATCTGTTTGAGTCTCGCGGGGCGTCTCACGTCGATTCGTACACATGGGAAGACAACGTTCGCGGACCTGAGTGATCGCGAAGGCAAACTGCAACTGTATTTGCGGCAGGCGGACCTCGGTCCTGATTCTTTCGCGCATCTTTCGCTGCTCGACCTGGGCGACTGGATCGGCGTTGACGGCGAGCTGATGCGCACGCGCGCGGGCGAAGTCACACTCAAAGTTTCGTCGTGGCAGCTGCTGTCGAAGGGCGTGCGACCGTTGCCGTTCGGCAAGGAAGAGGTCGACGAAGAAACTGGCGAGAAGCGAATGCACGGCGGCTTCACGGACGTAGAGCAGCGCTACCGCCAGCGTTATGCCGACCTCGCTGTGAACCCAGCTGTGCGCAACGTGTTCATTCAGCGTGCACGAATTGTCACCGGCCTCCGTCGCTTTCTCGACGAGCGCGACTACATCGAGGTGGAAACGCCTGTGCTGCAACCGCTGTACGGCGGCGCGAACGCGCGGCCGTTCACCACGCACCACAACGCGCTCGACATGCCGCTCTTCCTGCGCATTGCTGACGAGCTTTACCTCAAGCGTTTGATCGTCGGCGGACTGGAACGCGTCTACGAAATTTCGAAGGACTTCCGCAACGAGGGTATCGACCGTACGCACAATCCCGAGTTCACGATGCTCGAGTTCTACGAGGCGTTCGCGGATTACGAGGACATGATGAACATGGTGGAGGCGATGATCGTCGATGCCGTGCGCACGCTCGCGGGTGATTCACTGCAACTGCCGTTCGAGCAGCAGATGATCGACTACACGCCGCCGTTCCGCCGCATCACGTTCATGGGCGCGCTGTCGGAGCATGGCAGTTTCGATGCAGTGGCGGCGTCCGATGCTGAGCTGATGGAACAGGCGAAGCGTTTGAAGGTGGAGAATGCGAC
>JBDSPG010000143.1:0-4877 GCA_039912685.1 Longimicrobiales bacterium
CCGCGACAACTTCCGAATGGCGATCCTGTTTCACTGCGGCCGGTTAGACCTGAACCCACGCTAAAGTCTGAAGAGCCTTTTTTTGTTTTGCTGTCGCGCGCCGGGCGAAACTCTGACCGGGCACTCACCTCAAAACCCTCCCAAACCTCCGCGTCCTCTGCGATTGAATGCCGTTAATCCGTTGTTGGTCCGTTGTTGGTCCGTTCTCATCCTGCCACAGCCAGTAACGCAGTGAGCGCAAAGAACCCTTCAGGTCTTTCGCTGGGTACGAGTGCGCGGCGGTCGGTCAGGCTTTCGAGAGCAGACGCGACTTCCGCTTCGGTGTGATGTGCACCGTCGGCGAGCTGGGCTGCCGTTGCAAAGCCGGCAAGTTCGAGCGCGGCGAACGCGAGCTGTTCGATCATGCTGGGTGCGCCGAGCAGGATGTTCCCCACGCCTTCTGCATCCGCGACGAGGACGAGGCCGTGCCGGATAAGGACCTCTTCCAGCGGTTCGCGGTGCTGCTCCGCCAGGCCCTTCGCAATGAAGTATGCATCAGCGGGACGGTCTGCCCCGTGGAAGCGCTGGATGAGCTTCGCAACGGCCTCATCCGCACAGCTGTAATCGAGAATTACGACCTGTGTGAAGTCGAGAACGCAGACACATCGACCACCATGCTCGCACAGCTGACTCTCGATGCCGAGACGGATCGCTTTGCCCGTCGGTCTCGTGATGAGATGCGAATACAGCGTCGCTACGGACTTCTGCACGAGGTCCGACATGTCGAAGGAGAAGACGCGTTCGGGCTGCTCGTTCATCATCGCCGTGTCACGGTGGAGGCCACTGGTGCTGCGTTCAGAACTGGTACGCGCGCCGGCAGTACGATCCCGATCTGCGAGCCGGGCAGCACTGCGAGTCCCGTCTCTGTGAGCCGTGTGTCATCCCACGACGGTACATCCGCAATGCGCGCATTACCGCTGCGGATTGTCATGCGGCCATCCCACCGGTCGACCTGCTTGCGGATCTGCTTCAGACCCTGGCCGCGGCCAGGATCGTGGTGTCGCGATTTGCCTTGATGGAACGCGGTCTCAAGGGCATTCAGGTCCGTCCACCCTTCAGGAAAGCGCGCCGCGTGCGTCGCGCTCAATGACTGACGGAAACCGACACCGAGGTCCATGACTGCGATGATCACGACTTTCCTGCCCAGCTTCTTCGACCAGTTGTACGTCTGCGTCGCAACCCAGCCACCGGCTTCTGCGTGTTCCACAATGTTCTGACACACCTCGGAAAAGATCACGCTGAACTGATACGCCTCACGAAGCGGATAATGCAGCTGCGTCGTCAGAATGCGCAGGCCACGTTGATTGATGAGGTCGACAACCTTATGGATGTCGGCAAACTCATTGACGGCGGTGATTTCAAGCAGCACCTCGGACTCGCCATCATGCCGTCCGCGCTTCACATGGCCGTGCAGCTCGAAAATGTCGTCGGCATGCTCGAAGAATGCCATTCTCGCCATGTAACTGTTGACCTCGGGCGAGTCCGGCAGCTTGAGTAGAGGGCGCTCACCCCGTTGTTTGGCGACGGTCCCGACCGCGAGCAATCCGATCAAGCCGTACGGATCCACCCAGCGCACATGGCTTGCATCGAACAGCACGCGCTCACCGGGCCCCACGGCGTCCAGACCCTTCACGACGGGGTCGAAGTATCGTTCATCGAGCGACTTGGGGAGCGTAACGACGTTCACGTTGCCAGCTTTCCTAGTAGGTGTTCCCGTAATCCCGTCGCACCGTGGTGCTCGACATTGCGCGCCGCCGCCGTGTTCGCGGAGCGGATCGATGAATTCAATGTGTGCCCTGCAAGCAGCTTGCAGAAGAAGGTACCACCCCAAACGTCCCCACACCCCGTCGGGTCCCCGCCCGCTGGCGCATCCGGCGGTGGAATCCGCTCGCTCTTTACCGGTCCACCGCCCGCGATTGCCGGCCGAATCACCAGCTCGGTGCCGGTCCGCCAGGATAGTGGGTCCTTACGGAAGGATGGCGACGAGAAGTACACGGTACCGCGTGGTCCGAGCGTCACAAGAAGGAGGCGCAGCTCGTCATTCACCATTTCCGCAGCGAAACGCCACGGGTCGCCCCACGCCTGCGCGAGCAACGTCAGCTCTTCCTCATTCACCTGAACAATGTCGAAGCACCGGAGCCATTCACGCCATGCTTCCAGCGGCCGCGGTACGCGCATTCCGGTGACATCGACGCCGAGCATGAGGGAGTGGAGGTCGGCATAGATGGGTCCGCGAAACGACAGGCGGAGGCGTTGCGCAGTCTCGAGCTCGAGTTCGAACCCGGAGATAAAGTTGATGTAAAGGGCATCGAGATCTGCGACGAGCGGCTCGAGTTCGGCCCATGTCCACGGCCCCACCCCACCGGTGAGCCGCTCCGTGCGCCGCTCGCGGTCGATATACCGAAGCTCGACCCGGTTGTTGGGCTCGGGAATAACCTGCACGCCGCGAAGGGTGTCGAGGCCGGGGATCGAGCGGAAGAAATGGAATGCGCGCTCCGACAGATCACTGCCGACGCGGATCAGTGGCCGGACGACCCATGCAGGCTGGGCGGCGGCACTGACACCGGCCAATGCGTACGAGATGCCGCCCCATTCCTCAATGGGTGCCGCGCGAACATCACGCGCATGAATGCGGTCCCATACCATGGTGCCGACGACGCCGATCGTCAGGGGACGATTCGATATTTCGCGCTCTGACATTTCAAGTTGCGCAGCGTACGCGATCAGACGACGCCGTACGTCTCCTTCTTGAATACCGCGGCGGCGCCAATGACACCGGCCATGCCATGCAGCTGAGCGGAGACGATCTGACACGCCTCCTGCGCCACCTTGAACGAGCGACGCCTGACTTCCGCGCGCAATGGCATGAAGAGATGGTCGCCCGCGCGAGTCACGCCACCAGAGATCACAACCATGTCGGGATTCAGGATATTGATGATGTTGCCGATGCCCGCACCAAGCAGCTTCGCGGTCTCGCGCATGACATCGTTCGCATACGGATCGCCGAGTACCACTGCTTCGTATACTGTCGCCGCGGTGATATCATCCAGCTTTCCGTCAACAAGGGCGGGCAGCAGCGATTCCGCGCCCGACTCGATGCCTTCAACCGCGCGCAACGCGATGGCCGGCCCGGATGCGTACGCTTCGAGACAACCGTAGTTGCCGCATTTGCACTTCCGCCCGTTCGCCTCGATCGTCATGTGGCCGATCTCACCTGCGGCGTCACTGACGCCATGGAAGATTTCACCATTCAGGACGATACCGCCGCCGATACCGGTTCCGAGTGTGAGGCCGACGAGCGTGTCGACATTTCGTCCGGCACCGAGCCACCACTCGCCGTATGTCGCGCAGTTCGCATCGTTATCCAGCGTGGCCGGCAGGTTGACACCGTTGGCGATCAGATCGCGCAGCGGGAAGTTGCGCCAGCCCAGGTTGGGTGTATTGATGACGGTGCCGGTCACGCGGTCGAGCGGGCCGGGCGAACCGATACCTACGCCTGCGAACGATTCGCGCGTACCGCCGTGCATCGACATCACGTCCGTCATCGCGTCGTTCACCATCGACACCATGCGGTCAACTACAAACTTGGCACCTCGCGTGGCTTCGGTCGGCACACTGCGCGCCGCCTGCACTTCGCCGCCATCGATCGGCAGCACACCTACAACAATGTTGGTTCCGCCCAGGTCGATGCCGATCACCCACTTCTTGTCCGCCGGGATCGCCGACTGGTTCACCGATTTTGAATGGGGCTTTTTTCTTGGCATTCCCGTCACTCCCCGATCTTCAGTACTGCAAGAAAAGCTTCCTGCGGGATTTCGACGCTCCCGACCTGCTTCATCCGCTTCTTGCCTTCCTTCTGCTTCTCGAGAAGCTTGCGCTTGCGCGTGATGTCGCCACCATAGCACTTGGCTGTGACATTCTTGCGGATCGCCTTGATCGACTCACGTGCAATAATGCGTCCACCGATCGATGCCTGGAGGGCGACCTCGAACATCTGCCGAGGGATCAGCTCGCGCAGCTTCTCGACGATCGCGCGCCCGTACTCGTGGGCCTTGTCGCGATGGATAATGACGCTGAACGCATCAACAGGCTCACCATTCACGAGGATATCGAGGCGAATAAGGTCGTTCGCGCGGTACTCGAGGAATTCCCAGTCCAACGATGCATATCCGCGGGTCGAGCCCTTCAGTTTGTCATAGAAATCGAGCACGATCTCGCCGAGCGGCAGCTCATAGACGAACTCGACGCGGAGCGTGTCGAGGTAGTGCATTTCGACGAATGTACCGCGCCGCTCATGACATAGCTTCTGCACCGCGCCGATGTATTCGGTCGGGCACATGATACGTGCCTTGACGTACGGCTCTTCAATGCGGTCGTAATGCGTGCGGTCGGGCAATGCACTCGGATTCTCGATGTGCTGCGACGTGCCATCCGTCATGACGAGATGGTATTCGGCGTTCGGTACCGTGGTAACCAGGCTGAGATCGAACTCGCGCTCGAGACGCTCCTGCACGATCTCCATGTGCAGCAGGCCGAGGAAGCCGCAGCGGAATCCGAAGCCGAGCGCCGTGGACGTTTCGGGCTGATAATTCAGGGACGCGTCATTGAGCTTGAGCTTCTCGAGCGCGTCCCGAAGCGTCTCGTATTGCTGCGTATCCGTCGGATACATGCCGGCGAACACGAACGACCGGACCTCCTGGTACCCAGGCAGCGCCTCGAGCGCCCGATTGCTGGCGTCGAAGATCGTGTCGCCGGCGCGCGTCTCCTTCACGCTGCGAACGTTGGCGACGACGTAGCCCACTTCGCCCGGGCCGAGCTGGTCCGTCTTCACCTGGCGG
>JBDSPG010000177.1:0-2627 GCA_039912685.1 Longimicrobiales bacterium
TCAGGATGTCCTGATACCACAACGTCGCCTGTTTCAGTCGCTCCTCATGTCCGACCGTTCCCCAGATTACTGACAGTGTCCGCGTTGTTCCATCATGCGTTTTCGTGCGCTGCGAATCCTTGACCGCATTGCCGCACGGTCCATCCGCATCGAATACACAGAGCAAGCCTGCCAGGTCGATCTCGTGCCCGCTCGCATTGAAGACATACGAGGAGTCGGGTGGCGCGACCCCGATGCGGAACGGCGGTGTCGCACGATCGATATCGATGACACTGATTGGAAGGCCGCTGTGCAGGGAAACTGCGTTGCATGCGTCGACGACGAGGTTGATCGGCTGCAGTGCACCTTCGCCGGACGCGCGAACGAGATACTCGGAGGCCGGCTTACCGCGGCCGGTAGGCTTGTAGCCGCCATGGCGCAGCATGTCGCGGATCGCGGCCCGCGCATCTTCATCGCGCGTCATGGGCGCTTCCGCATCGGCGGCAAGCAGCGCAGTCAGCCACGCCGGGGACTGCGATGTGGCGAGCGGCGCAGGCAGCGTGGTCGTGAAGACGGCCGCGCGGAGCAGCGGGTGCGCATCAACGTGCATGGTCATCCTTTCAGGATGGCGTTTTGGAGGCCGCCCGTCCAGTAAGGCGTGGGACGTCAGAACGCCTTGACGGCGCATGGGTGCCGCGCGAGCTTCGCACCCATGGATGAACCCGACGAAGCTGTAACTGGCAACCATACCGCCGCCGCCGACGCGGATGTCGCGCCGACGACCGGCAGTTTTCTGCCCGGCTGCCGCTTCATCATCGGCGCGACGCTCATACTGTCGGTCATGCTGTTGTTGTGCTCGATTTTGTGGAAGCGGGTCCGTCAGGTCGATCCGCTGCAGCGTTGTTCGACGGCATACAAGAGCAGCTACACGGCGGTCGACACAACACTCGTGGATCGCATCCGTGTGCGCACCCCCCAGGGTGACGGCCGTACCACGTGCGGCCAGTTACGCGAGGCCGGTCGTGTGAACCATGTGCCACCGCGGGAGAAGAAGCGCCCATTCGAATGAGCGGAACCACAATGAGCCGAGGCACCCGACTAGTCCTGACCGCATGGGTCGCCATTACTGCATGCCTGGTCATTGCGGCATGCGCGCCAGCCGCGGCGGGATCGCGCGATGGGATCGTGCGCATCGAGATAAACACCGAGCTTGGCATCATAGCCGCTGATCTCGACTCTGCGCGCGCGCCGGTGACGGTCGCGAACTTTCTGCGCTATGTGGATGCCGGCCGCTACACGGAGGGCACGTTCCACCGCACAGTTCGGAGTGATAACCAGCCGCGTGATTCCGTACGCATCGCGGTGATCCAAGGCGCGAGGAAGGCCGACCGCGCGACACCGTCGTTTCCTGCGGTTACGCTTGAGCGCACGACGACCACGCGTCTCCGCCACCGCGATGGTGCGCTCTCGATGGCTCGATCCGTTCCGAACTCCGCGACCGACGGTTTTTTCATTTGCATTGGTGACCAGCCTTCACTCGATTTTGGCGGTCACAGGAATCTCGATGGCCAGGGATTCGCCGCGTTCGGTCACGTGACGAAGGGCATGGACATCGTGCGTCGCATCAACGCGTCCCCGGCCGAGGCGCAGAACCTCACGCCGCCGATTCGGATTCTGGGCATGAGCCGTGTGAAATAGCGCAACGCGCGAAAAACGGAGCGCCCAAACCTTCCGCGCCCCGCCGGCATCCCAGGCATATCAGTGATCCACCACGAGTTAATCCGGAGGCAGGCGTGCTCGAAATTCTGAAACTCCTTCCACTCGTGCTCGGTGCGATTGCAACACCGTATTCAGCCCCCACACCTCACGTCGCCTTCAAGGAAGCACTGTCCTACACGATCGCGGTCGATCCAGCCCGCGAGCAGCGTTACGACGTCCGCCTCGAAGGCCTGATGTACTCGGGTCCCGTCACGTTCGTGATGGCGAGGCATCCGGAATACGACGACCGCTTCTGGCGCTATGTTACCGATCTCACAGTGACCGTGGACGGCGCACCGGCGACCGTGATTCGCGAAGATAGCGCGCGCTGGCGCGTGACTGCGCCGCGCAGCGGCGCGCTGCGCATGTCGTATCACATCGTAATGCCGCCCCCGCGACCCGGGGTGCATCCCGCCTGGACGGCGTACGTGAGCAGTAACGCCGCGCTCGTTGGAGGGCCTCATTCATTCCTGTATCCGGAGAACCGCAACGATCTGCATCTGTTCGTTCGGCTCGAGCTGCCGTCGGACTGGGTAGTTGCGACCGCATTGAAGCAGACGTCCGGGGCGGCCATCCGCTACTACGCGACCACGCTGTTCGAGCTGATCGACTCACCGATCCTCGTGGGGCGCCTGCAGCGCTGGAGCTTCGATGTGGATGGCGTGCGTCACGACATCGCGTATGCACCGCTGCCAACAGCCAGTCCGTTCGACACGATCGCATTTGTGCAATCGATCCGTGCAATGACGCGCGAGGCTGTAACGATGTTCGGCGGCATGCCATACAGCGGATACCACTTCCTCTTCCGCGACGGCGCGTATGGTGGGCTGGAGCACGCAGCCTCTGTAACCCTCGGCGCGGCCAGTTCGTATCTTGCCGAGAATGTCATG
>JBDSPG010000209.1:0-2564 GCA_039912685.1 Longimicrobiales bacterium
GCCTGCCGGAGTGCAGCGGCTGAAGCCCTGGCCATCGGAGCTGTCGATATCCTGGTGAACAACGCAGGGTTCGCGATCTTCGACGAAGTGGAGTCGGCCCGCAGCGAGGACCTCGAATCGATGATGATGACGAATTACTTCGGCGCTCTGCACATGTCGCGTGCTCTGCTGCCCTCGATGATTCCCCGAGGCAGCGGGGCGATCGTCAATGTGGCGTCGATCGCAGGGATCATGGGCTTTTTTCGGATGGGCGGCTACTGCGCGTCGAAATTCGCGCTCGTCGGGTTGTCCGAGGCATTGCGAGACGAGGTCCACGCAAGCGGCGTACGGGTTTCGCTGGTCTGTCCAGGCACCGTGGAAACGGAATTCTTTCTGCTCGCGGAAAAAGGCAAAATGCCTTTGGCTTCCAGACTGGTTCTCGCAATCTCACCGCAGCGCGTCGCAAGAGCGATCGTTCGTGCGGTTGAGCGAGGAAGTTACCGGATCGTCGTTCCCTGGACTGCCGCCATCTTCATGAAGTTCAAAGAGCTGTTTCCCCGTACCGCACACTTCCTGATGAGAAACGTCTCCGCTGCCATCGAGAGGAACCCGAATTGAAATTTCGACTGACAAAGCTGCTCTGCGCCATCATTTTCATCGTTTTCGTTATCGAGGTACTCAGCGGTGCGACGCAACTCTTCGGTCGAGGCGTCGACGGGGAAGCGCTGAACCGCATGGGTGCGATCAATCCATGGCTATTCTCGGAGGGCGCGTACTGGCGCCTGCTTGCCGCGATGTTCCTGCACATAGGTCTGCTTCATCTTCTGCTGAACAGCTGGGCGCTTTACCAGCTGGGCACATTGTTCGAGTCACTGTTCGGTACTCCGCGTTTCGCGATCACCTACTTTGTAACGGGGATCGCCGCATCAATCGTCAGTGCAATCCGGACGGAGGGATTGGCGGCAGGTGCGAGCGGCGCGATCTTCGGCATTCTTGGAGCGCTCATCGTTTCACTGTGGCGTTCTCCGCGATGGAAATCGCAGCCATGGGTCAAAGGACTGATTCAGCAGCTCGGTGTCTGGGCAGGAATCAACATCGCCATTGGATTCAGCGTGCCGGGCATCGACAACAACGCGCATATCGGCGGCTTCGTTGCGGGACTGCTCCTGGGACTCATCCCGCACCGTGTTCCACCGCCGCCGCCATCGGCGGAAGTGATTGAAATCGGAAATCACTAGCTGCTAGCGGCTAGTGGCTACGCTGGCTTGCGGAAAACGATTCGCAGATCCTGATCCCCGAACAGCAGGTCATTGAGTCTTGCGATGGTGTCGCGAAGTTCCGGTGCATCGGGCAATGGGATTCTCCGCCCCGCTTCGTGAGGATGGACGGTACGGATCTCTTCGATCTCGAAGTTGAACTCGCGCGAAAGTAAAACGAGAGACGCTTCGTGTTTCGGCGCCAGATGTGTTGGATCGCGCCAGAAGTCGTTGGAGGAGGTGACAATGCTCGCGGCGTTCGGAGTCTCGATTGCGAGAAACCCACCCGGCTTTAGTACTCTTGCACTCTCTGCAAAAAAGGCGAAAAGAATCTCGGAACTCAAATGCTCGACCACATGTGAGGCGAAGAGCATCCCGATTGACGCATCGGCGACTGCTGCCAGGCAATCAGGGAGGGAGCCGAGGTCCACATCGAGTCCTGCAGACTGTGCCGCGGCTACGGAGCGTTCATTCGTGTCGTACCCCTTCGCGGGAACGGAGGCATCCCGGCACAATCGAAGGAATTCGCCGCGGCCACATCCCACATCGATGACGCCAACGGAGCGTCGTGCGTACTCGACGTATGGAAGGAGCGACTCACGTACATGCTGCTCTCCTCCGCGCATGCCATCCTCAATGCGGCGATAGAGAAGGTCGTCGCGCAGTTTTCGGCGCTCTTCGGCGGTGAGCGTGAGCAGCGGGAGCGAGACGTCGCGGACGCGTGCCGCCGTGTTCTCGAGCTTCTGATCGAGCGCAACCAGAAGTGCGTCGTTGCGACCGACCGCCACGCGCAGCAGTTCCTCGAGACGGCGAACATCGGCTGCGAGCTGCCTGGTCGTCCGGGCGAGGTCGTCTCCCATTTGCGCGAGCTGCCGCTCCCGATCGTCGAGCAGGTCGAGCGTTGCGAGATTGAAGTCACGCTGGCGGTCATCCCGCAGGAGCTTCCTGAGAAACGAGCGCAGCGGTTCGAGAAGGCTCGATGAGGCCGGATATTCGAGCCACTCGTCCCATACACGTCGCCATCCGGAGGCTCCCGAAGGCGGTTCGCTGATGACTCGTTTCGACACGTGGGAGATTGAACACTAGTTGCTGTTCGCGAGCAACCGTAGGGGCAAACCACCTGCGCATCCAAATGACCAAAAAAGGCAGGCCCGGGGGCCTGCCTTTTGAACAGCGTGATGACTTCGACTTACTCTTCGTCGGTTTCTTCAGATTCTTCTTCGGCTGCTTCGTCGCCTTCTTCTTCTGGCGCCGCTGCGGCTGCTCGTGGTGCAACAGGTGCAGCCTTTACGGGTGCGACGTACGCTTCGCCCTTTTCGTTGACGACTT
>JBDSPG010000218.1:0-4176 GCA_039912685.1 Longimicrobiales bacterium
CGAGCAGCTCGGTGCTGCCGTTGCTGGCAGTGTGTGTGGCGCATACGTGCTGTGGCTCACCTTCAGAGCGCCCGCTGCTGCCAAAGCCCGCACTGTGAAGTTTTGGGGCTTCGACGGCCCGCTCGGCGCGTGGGTCGTGATCTGGGGTGCGATGACGATGATCGTGTCGGTGCCATTCGACAACTGGTGGCACGGCGCGTACGGCCTCGATGTACAGATCCTCAGTCCGCCGCACACCGTTCTGATGCTCGGCATCTTCGGCATCCAGATCGGCATCCTGCTGTTCACACTTGCAGCACAGAATCGAACGCAACCTGATGGTGACGCCGGAACCGGGCACGATCCGGACAACGTCCCCATTCAGCGACGCGGAAAGGGCAGCACCGCATTCGTGTATGCGTCCGGTGTGCTCATCATGATGGTCGCGCTCGCGCCGTACGAGATCATCGGCTACGCGAATGCGTGGCATCGCAGTCTGTTCTACAATGTCACAGCGGGCGGATTCCCGATTCTGCTGTTGGGAATCGCGAGAACTGCGCGCGCGCGCTGGCCCGCGACGTCTGCTGCAGCGATCTACATGGGCATCATGCTCGCGACGATGTGGATCCTGCAGCGGATCCCAGCAGTTCCGAAGCTTGCGCCGATCTACAATCCCGTCACGCACATGGTGCCACTCGCGTTCCCGTTCGTTCTCATACCGCCCGCGCTCGCGATCGATCTGCTCGAGCGTCAGAGCGGCCGCATCCGGAGCGACTGGCTGCATGCGCTGCTCGCCGGCGTCGCGTTTGTCGGTGTGATGTTCATGGTGCACTGGTTCTTTGCGTACTTCATGCTGTCACCGCACGCGCGCAATTTTTGGTTTGGAGCGGACAAGTGGCCGTACATGTACCAGGTCCGCGAGTGGCGACACCAGTTCTGGTTTCCGATCGGCGCGGGCGCTACATCAATGGTATGGCCGATCGTGCGTGCACTGCTTGTTGCGACGATGCTGGCGACTGTTTCGGCGAGGATTGGATTGGCGTGGGGCAACTTCGCGAAGCGGGTGCTGCGGTGAAGCGCCTGCGCTCGAATGTGCGTTCGGATGCGGGGGTGCCTCGGCGATTGTTTCTGCGGATCTCTGCGGTCGTGGTGGTAGCTGTTGTGCTATCTGCGCACATTGGCAGTCCGGATGTGTGGTATGACGGTATGGCAGGTCCGTATTCCGTGCGCGTGCTGATCAGGCCGCCTGCAGTTGTTCCCGGCCTCGCGGACATCATGGTGCGTGTGCGTGGCGATGCGAGTGGCGGCGCATTTGGCGGCGCAACTCACGGCGCGTCTGCTGCAACGCGTGTGCTGGTTGCGCCAGCGCGGGGGGATACGGGTGCGGAGGGTGAGCCGCCGCCGGATGTTGCGGTGCCAGTTGACGGCGTCCCCGGTACCTTCAGCGCGCAGCTGTGGCTGATGGCGCGCGGCGCGTATCGTATCACCGTGACGGTTGAGGGTCCGGCAGGTACGGGTGTTGCGATTGTGCCCGTTTCTGCCACCGCGACCGATCGCCTGCCTATGCCGCGAGCCATGGCGCTTGTTCTGATCTGTGCCGCATTGTTCCTGTTGTTCGGTCTTGTCAGTATTGTTGGCGCCGGGTTCCGCGAGAGTCTGTTGCCGCACGGTGAACGCGCTGATGTTCGCGGACGTCAGCGGGCACGTTTCGCGATGGCTGGGACAGCCTTCATCACGGCGTTGCTGCTGTTCGGTGGATGGAAATGGTGGCGCGCTGTGGACCGCGTCCATCGCGCGCGACTCGATCATCCTTTGCGTGCGACGGCGGGATTGATTGTCCGCGCGGACGGGTCCAACGGACTGGCTCTGTCGATCACTGATTCGCTGTGGGCGCAGCGCACCGATTCCGCGTGGCTGAGGAGTACGCCCAACTCGAAAGCAGCCGTGTTGATTCCTGACCATGGCAAGGTCATGCATATGTTCGTTATGCGCGACACGTCCCTTGCCGATTTCGCGCATCTGCATCCTGTCACAGCGGATTCGCGCACGTTCGTCACGGCGTTCCCCGACTTGCCTGCGGGGCAGTATCGCGTGTACAGCGATATCGTCGAGGAGGCCGGTGATGCACGAACGATCGCGACGACGTTCACTCTGGGTGCCGGCTATGTATTCGCACGACCCGCGCGCGGCGGTGACGACGCGTGGTGGCATGGCCCCGCTGTCGGATTGTTGCGTGATGCCGACGTCGCATTCGATTCCGTTACGGTGATGCACTGGGTGACACCTGCCGCGCCGCGCGTCGGTGAGCCCGTGGATATTGCCGTTGATGTCGTCGATCGCAGTGGTGCAGCCGTGGAGCTGGGGCCGTATCTAGGAATGGCCGGTCACGCAGTTGTCGCACATGCGGACGGATCCGTATACATCCATCTGCATCCCCTGGGCACCGTGTCCGTCGCCGCACAGGAAGCGCTGTCGAAGGCCGGTGCGGCGCGGTCTGCAATGATTCATACGACGACGGTCGGCAACCGCGTCACCTTTCCTTATGCATTTCCCCGGGCCGGCGTGTATCGTGTGTGGGTGCAGGTGCGCAGGAATGGTGAGGTGCTGACGGCTGCGCATGACGTGGAGGTGAAGCAATGAAACCCGGTCCCGGAGCTCGAGCATGAAGATCTTCACGTATTTGAATTACGGCGGAAACTGCCGGCAGGCGTTCGAGTTCTATGAGGAGCAACTGGGCGGGCGGATCACCATGCTGACAACACACGGCGACCAGCCTGCTCCAGAAAGGGTGCCACCCGAGTGGAAAGACGCAGTCCTGCATGCCCGGATCGACATTGGCGGCACGACGATCCTGGGTGCCGACATCCCACCCAACCGCTTCCAGCCCATGCGCAGTGCGTACCTCTCGCTGATCGTGGATGACGACGCCGAGGCCGAGCGGCTGTATGCCCTGCTGAAGGAGGAGGGCGAGGTGTTCATGAAGATGGAGGCGACGTTCTTTGCCAGTCGGTTCGCCATGCTGCGGGACCGGTTCGGGACCTCCTGGATGATCCTGACCGAGGAGGCGCCGGTCCCCTAAATTTTTCCGTGACTTTTCGGCCTCCGCGCGCTATCCTGCGGAGTGTTCTCACCTGCCCGTGGAGCACGCCTGTTACAGTCGTAACGGTACCATCGTTTTCATAGCTCCGGCGACACATTTTCGCCGGACCAGGAGTGCCCATGACTCCTGCATTTCTGCGCGCGATTCCGGGAGTCGAGTGTAACTGACGGTCCCACGGTGCATGGGGAACGGCCGGCCCGTCACTGTCCATTCGCCCCGAGCCGATCCAACGGACTTTGAATCCGCCGCAGCCCATCTGTCGTGACATGCGTGTAGATCTCCGTCGTCCTGCTGCTTACGTGGCCGAGCAACTCCTGGATGTAGCGCAGATCGACGCCCTGCTCGAGAAGATGGGTCGCGAAGCTGTGGCGGAGCGAATGCGGTGTGACGCGCTTCGAGATGCCTGCTCGTTTTGCAGCCCCCGTGACAACGTGCTGCACAGTTCGAGTAGTGAGTGGTCGATCGGCACGCGGGCCCGGGAACAGCAGGTCCGTCTCGCATTCACGTCGTCCGGAACGCTGCGCGCTGCGAACCGGTGCCACATACGCCGAAACCGCGGCCGCGATCCCGTCTGCGAGCAGCGTCAACCGATCCTTGTGTCCTTTGCCCTGACGGATCGTTATCAGTTTGCGATCCTCGTCGATGTCGCTCGTACGAAGCCGCACCAGCTCGCTGACGCGTATACCTGACGAATACATCAGCAGGATCATCAACCGATGCCCTTCGTTTGGCGTTGCCGAGATCAGTCGCACGATTTCCTGCGTACTGAGTACCGTCGGCAACTGTCTACCGCGACGAGGTGATGGCAGCGCCGTTGACGCCATGGCTTCACCCAGTACATGAACGCAGAAGAAGCGCAGCGCCGCTGCCAGCTGTCCATGATAGCCAGATGAAATGCCGCCCTCCAGCATACGAAGCAGGAACGCCTGCGCGTCACCGACTGATGGCGTTCCGATGCGAGGCTCGTTCAAGTAGCGTTGGATCAGCTTCAAGTATGCCTGCCGTGTTTTGGTCGAGTATGCGCGGAGCAGCAGCAAGTCCTCCGTTCGCCTGAGCAGAATTTCGGTGGTCGCGATGAGTCGGGGCCCGGAGGCAGT
>JBDSPG010000244.1:0-3050 GCA_039912685.1 Longimicrobiales bacterium
AGGCTCAGCTCAATGAAACTCTCGTGAGCAGGTTCGACCTCGACTGGTACAGAAACCCGTCTGCAGGACCCTGGATCATCAACGAGCTCTGGGCAGAGGGGCAGCGCGAAAGCGCCGAGGAGCTTGCCGCTCGAGTGGCCCCCTTGGGGAAAAAGCTGTCATTCGGCCCTCTAGTCCGAAACGTCGAGAAACTTCTTGGCAGCTGACTGGGCCGCGGTTGAAGCGGAGACGATCGCGCAGCTTCAGGCGCTGATCCGCTTTGATACGACAAATCCACCGGGCAACGAGTTACCACTCGCCGAGCATATCACGCGAGTTCTCGAGCGTGACGGGATCGAGTCGAAGCTGTTGATACCAATGCCCGATCGTGCCGCTGTCATCGCGAGAATCAAGGGAAACGGGAAGAAACGCGCCGTGATGCTTCTCGCGCACATGGATGTTGTCGGTGTCGAGAAAGACAAGTGGTCCTGCGACCCGTTCGGCGGAGTTGTGCGCGACGGATACCTCTATGGTCGCGGTGCGATCGACGATAAGGGAATGCTTGCGGCGAACCTGATGACGACGCTTCTCGTCAAGCGTAATCTCGTCGACAAGGGAATCGAACTCGACCGCGACGTTCTGTTTGTTGCAACATCGGATGAGGAGACGGGTGGTGCGTGCGGAATGCACTGGCTGGTCAAGGAGCATCTTGACCTTCTCGATGCTGAGTTCGCGATCAACGAGGGCGGGCGAACGAGAATCATTGCGGGTGGCAAACGTTATCTCGCAATTCAGACTGCGGAAAAGATCTCGCACATGGTCGCGGTTACTGCGCGAGGACCTGCGGGTCACGCTGCGATTCCGCTCGCCGACAATGCAATTTTCCATCTCGGTCGCGCGCTGGCCAGCCTCGGCGAGTATCGTGAGCCGGTGACCTTGAACGAGACTACCCGACGCTTCTTCGGTCTACTCTCTCGTGTTTGGCCGGTCGAGGAGGAGCGTCTTGCAATGGCCGCCGTTGTCTCGACCGATGCTGCCGAGTCGGATCGGGGTGCCTCGGTGTTGTCGAAAATTCCGGTGTTGAACGCAGTGATGCGAAACGGGATTTCAGCGACACAACTCGCCAGTGGAGTTGCCGGTAACGTAATTCCGGCGGAAGCAACCGCTCTGCTGAATGTGCGAACCATTCCTGGCCATCGTATCGAGGATATCGTCGATCGAATGCGTGCGCACGTGGGCCATCCCGATATCAGTTTCGAAATCGCCGTTCACGGTGAAGAGGCGCCGGGGTCCGATCCTGACTCGCCGATGTTCAACGCTATCGCTCAGTCGGCGGTGGCGCTCGACCCCGAGCTGACCGTGGTGCCCTACCTGAGCACCGGCGGGACTGACAGCGCCCATCTGCGGCGGGCCGGCATCGACTCATACGGTATTCTGCCCTTTCCAATGCAGCAGTCGGATGAAGAACGGATGCACGGGCACGACGAGCGCATTCCGGTCGAGTCCCTCCATTTCGGCACGAGGCTGATTTACGAGTCGGTTGCGACGGTTGCCGGTGCGGCAACGCGCTGAATGCCTCACTGTACCACCCTCACCAGCGCGGGTAGATTGCTCTCATGAACTATCAGCATGGGCGAACCCTTCAAGAGGCCGTAACGACGGCGACCCCCGCGGAAGTCGTGGAGGCTGCGAAGACTTTCTTCGCAAAGAGAAACAGCGTCTACGCAGCATTTCTGGAGCGCGAAGGTCCGGGATACGTGACGTTTCGCGGACAGGGCGGGGAAGAAGTAGTAGTCGGTACTGCTCCCGCCGATCCAGGTACCCGTGTCACCGCATCCACATACCTGTTCGATCAGCAGGTCGCGCGTTTTCTGGCGTCACTACCGGCGTCGGCAGGAGTAGTTGGTACGGACGTGACACCGGTTGCCGGAGCATCGCTCGCATGAGCACCCCGTTCGTTTCGGAAGTTCGTGCTGCAGGCGATCTGATCGTCATCGGTGGTGGTGATGGGAGTGTTCTTCACCTGAGAGTTCAGGCGGCAGAGCTTTGGGATACAATCCGTGTCGATGCACCGGGATCGGCTTCGGTTAAAAGCGTGAAGAAAGCGGCCGTCGAAGTCTTTTCCCCGATGGGAGCCGACACCGACGAGTTCGTGGTGAAGCTTCGGGGCTTCGAGATACTGCACGAAGACGAAACTCTCGAAGCATCCGGCGCAAAAAATGGCTCAACGCTCCTAATCGAGCGTCGGCGCCGGAGACCGGTCCGATAACTCACGACGGCGCGGTAACGCGCGTCGCATTCATTTCGCATGCGGATTGCGGCCGGCATGACACGGGATGGCAGCACCCCGAACACGTCGGGCGTTTGCGCGCAATAACGCGCGCATTGAGGAACCGGCCCGATCTCTTCGAGAGCGTCGAGCATGTAGAGGGGCGGCACGCGACGGTCGACGAGCTCTGTCTCGCGCACGATCCGGCTTACATCCAACTTGTCGAAGACACGTCTGCGCGAGGCGGCCAGCAGCTCGACAATGATACACCTACGAGCGAAGGGTCCTGGGTTGCCGCAACGGCTGGTGCGGGTTGTGTGCTCGACGCAATCGATCGTGCAGCGACCGGGTCCAACCTCCGATCGTTCTGCGCGGTGCGACCGCCGGGGCATCACGCGCTGAAGGATCGCGCGATGGGCTTCTGTCTCTTCGGTAATGTTGCGGCCGGTGCTCTTTATGCGCAGAAGCGGCATGGCTTCGAGCGGGTACTGATCGTCGATTGGGACGTTCATCATGGCAACGGCACGCAGGCGATCATAGAGACCGAGCCCGGGATTCATTTCGTGTCGATGCACCAGTCACCCTGGTATCCGGGCACGGGCGCCGCGTCTGATCGGGGCCCGAATGGAACCGTCTGGAATATTCCAATGGCGCCCGGCCTCGTTCCGACCGCATACGTGGATGCCTTCGAAAAAGGAGTTGACGCTGCGACCACGAGCTTCGTTCCTGATTTGATCCTGCTCTCGGCGGGGTTCGACTCGCGGGCAGGCGATCCACTTGGCGGGTTCACGCTCGAGCTGGA
>JBDSPG010000079.1:0-6330 GCA_039912685.1 Longimicrobiales bacterium
AAAGAGAGCGTACCACAGGCAGTGCCCCCGTATCAACGGAGAAACGATTATGAAAAGCAGGATTCTTACCGCCGCGATGATGCTTGCAGTAGCAACAGGAACCGCAGCGGCGCAGAATGGGCCGCAGCCGAATGATGCTCCGAAGGTCGACACGACGGCCACGGCGGGGCGTTCGCCGCTGAGCATGGTTCCGGCCATCACGATTCAGCATATCCGGCCGCAGGACAAGCGTGGCCTTCATATGTTCGAGTCACCGAAGGACGACAACATCGCATACAACGGCTTCAAGCTCGATTTCGGCGCAGCGTTCACGCAGCAGTTTCAGGATCTCGATCACAGCAACACCTCCACAGCCGTGCTCGTCGCAGGCAAGAACACCAACGAGCTGATTGGTATCGGCAAGGGCTTCAACAATGCAGTTGCGAACCTCTATCTGAACGCGCAGCTCGCTCCGGGAATCCGGGTCTCGATGACGTCCTACCTGTCCTCGCGTCACCACAATGAGACGTGGGTGAAGGACGGCTACATCATGATCGATGAGTCACCGATCGACGTAGCCGCACTCAACACGATCATGAAGTATACGACGCTCAAGGTTGGACATTTCGAGGTCAACTACGGCGATTCGCACTTCCGCCGCTCGGACAACGGCAATGCCATGCACAACCCGTTCGTCGGCAACCTGATCCTCGATCCGTTCACGACGGAAATCGGCGGCGAGGTCTATCTTCGCAGCAATGGCTTCCTGGCGATGGCGGCGGTGACGGGTGGTGAAATCAAGGGTCAGGTGGCCGTGCCTGAGAAGCGGTCCCCGAGCCTCATCACGAAGCTCGGCTTCGACAAGCAGCTGACTTCGGACCTGCGTGTGCGCCTCATGGGCTCCGCGTATACCACGAAGCGGTCGGCGAGCAATACGCTGTACAGCGGCGACCGTGCCGGCAGCCGCTACTATGACGTGCTCGAAAACACAACATCGACAGAAGCCGCGCAGAAGAGCTCGGGCATGGTAACACCGGGATTCGGCTTGAAGGTCACCGCGTTCCAGGTCAACCCGTTCGTCAAGTTCCATGGCCTCGAAGCCTTCGGCGTAATCGAGACGGCCACAGGCCGCGGAGCGACCGAGAAGTCCCGCCGCACGATTGACCAGCTGTCGGTGGAAGGCGTCTACCGCTTCCTGCAGGATGAAAAGCTGTTCGTCGGAGCACGGTACAACACGGTATCCGGCGAGCTCGCGGGCGCAGCCTTCAAGGACCTCGACATCAAAGTCCAGCGCACACAGCTGAGCGGCGGTTGGTTCGTCACACCAGTCCTGATGCTCAAGGGCGAGTATGTCAGCCAGAAGTACCTCGACTTCCCGACCACGGACATTCGCAATGGCGGCAAGTTCAAGGGATTCATGATGGAGGGCGTCGTCGCCTTCTAGCCGGAGCTGTACACAGGGGCCGGGCGGGACGGTTCGGGAGATGATCCCCGGGCCGTCCCGCTCGACACTACAAACGCGTAGTCGAAATCCCCACCGGCTTTACGCCGCCTGCCGACCGAACCACGCCCGCTCCCACGCCAGATTTCAATCATGACAAAGTTCGCAGCAGTACTCGCGCTTGCCGCTGCAGTCGGCGTCCCGTCAAGGGCGCACACGGCATCTGCGCAAGCGACCGTTCCGTTCGTACGCGATGGTGAGGAGCTGGTGTTCAATGTCAGAAGCTCCCGCTTCGGAGATATAGGAACTGCGACCATGAAGGTCGTCATGGATACTGCGGAGGGTCGGCCAGCGTACCGACTGAGCTTCGATTTCTCCGCCCGTGTCATGTTGTTCAAGGTGTCCGACCGCACGCGTTCCTGGGTGGACACGCGCACGCTCACAACACTGCGCTACTCGAAGACGGAACGTTCGCCGGTCGCGAAGCGGAACGAGGACGCGCACATGAATCTCGCTGCGAACAGCTGGACCGATGCCACTGGAACGCATGCACTCGCATCACAAGTGCCACTGGATGAGCTCGCCTTCATCTACTTCGTCCGCATGATCGCGGGTGAGGTGCAAGCGGGTTCCCCCATGGTGGTGAAGCGTCACTTTGATGCGGGCCGCAACCCGGTACTCCTCGAGTCGAAGGGTACGGTTCGCGTTCGCGCGCTAGGCGACTCACTGAGCGCACGCGTGATTCAGATGGACGCGCAGGATACGCGCTCGAAGAAAGGCAAGACACGAATCACGTTCTACATCGGTGACGATGCTGCGCGCCTCCCACTGCGCATGGATACGTCGATGCCAGTTGCGGGCACGCTCACCATGACGCTCCGCTCCGTCTCGATGCACGGCCGCGTCGTGGCGGGCGGTGTAGGGGGGCAGCGTACAGAAGGCCGCGCAAATCAGGACGACAAATCAGCCGGCGACCGACAGTAGCCGGATCCCGAGGACGACAGATTCATTCATAGAGACTTCAACAGAACAGGCAAGGGAATCATGATCAACTATCGATTGGGTACAACGCTCGTCGCAGGCATGGCACTGACGCTGATCGCAGCGACACCGCTACGGACTGCTCTCACGCTCCAGCCAGAGAGCAGGATCTGGGTTTCCGGCAAGTCATCGGTGAAGGACTTCAAGTGCGAGGCCAAGGCCATTGATGCGAATGTGAGCTCGCCGCCGCAGCAGAAGGACCTCGGTCTGCCGAAGCTGGTGAGTGATGCGGAGATCGCAATAACGGTCGCGGGTCTGGAGTGCGGCAATGGCACCATGAACGGCCATATGCGCAAGGCGCTCAAGATCGGCGAATTCCCGCGCATCGTCTTCAAGCTGTCCAACTACGCCGTCACTGGCGGCGACATCATCGTTAATGGCAACCTGACGATGGCCGGCAAGTCATTGCCGGTCGAGCTGAAGGGCAAAGTGACCGACGGCGACGGTGTCGTTCGCTCGACTGCGACCGCGGATATCGATATGACGAAGTGGGGTGTGAAACCGCCGAGCCTCATGCTGGGAACCATGAAGGTGAAGCCTGTCGCGACGATCGGGTACGATATCGCGATGAAGCGCTAGACCCCATTCGGGTCTTCCCGAAACCGCCCGGCAGCCATGGCTGCCGGGCGTTTTGCGTTCAGGACCACCCAACTCCCGGCCCCGGCGGCGGGCCGCGTACCTGCCAGAATCCGCCTCGTCCCTCGTCCCCGACCTTTGGTCCCGAACCCGGCGCGCGGTCGCTGTCACCGTGTAACCATTGTTCAGAGCCAGACGGGCAGGCCTCCACGAGCGGACGGGAAGATTTGCATGATGCGCGAAGCAAGAAAGATCCGGGCAATCATTGCCGACAGCGATCCGCAGGTGCGTGACAGTGTGCGCGCAGTCACGACGGATCAGCCTGATATGCATGTGATTGCAGAATGCGTGAGCAGTTCAGAAGCGATTCGTGCCATACAGGCGTACCGGCCCGAGATTGTGTTTGTCAGCCTGGACCTGCCGGAGGGTGGTGCCCGGAATGTCGTCGAACGCGTTGGGCCTGACCGCATGCCTGCGACTGTATTTCTTACGCCGAGCGACAGTGACGCGGCACGTGGACTGGATGCGCACGCGCTCGACTACCTCGTTACACCGATCGTTGGTGCAGCAGTGCAGACCGTGCTCGCAAGCATGCGTTCGCGTGTGATGAACGGCCGCGCCGCCGACCGCTCCAGTGAGAAGCTGGCCGACTACATCGCCAATGCTGCTGCACCCCCGGCGGGCGGCACAAGGTCCTCCCAGCGGATCGCACGCTTCATGATCCGCGAGCGTGATCGCATTCGGTTCATCGCCGCCGAAGATGTCGACTGGATCGAGGGTGCACGCAACTACGTCCGTCTGCATGTCGGCGAGCGCTCACACCTGCTCCGCGGACCGCTCACGGCGATTCTGGAGCAGCTCGATCCCGTCATGTTCGCACGCATTCATCGTTCGATCATTGTCAACGTGGAGCGCATCAATGAAGTGCAGCCGTGGCTGGGCGGGGACTACGTTGCGATCCTGCGTTCCGGCGAGCGGCTCCGCGTCAGCCGTAACTTCCGCGATGCCGTGGTTCGGAAGCCGGTCAAAGCATAGGACAAAGCCTGGATCGCACGGACCAGATGACGAAGCGGGCGGGGAGATTTCTTCCCGCGCCCGCGTCGTATTTACAGCATCGATCCGGTTACGGCATCAGCGCGCGGCTGAAGGACTTCACGCCGGACCGTGTGCCGAAGCCCACTGCCAGACCGAACGCGATGGCTGTCATCGGTACGACGAATGGAAGCAGAATCGCGACCGGTGTCATAACGGCAAACGCACCCGCACCGGCGACAACGGGAACAATCGGGTTCTGGGCCTTATCGACATAACGCAAACGTTGCGAGACGAAGCGGCGGGCCTGAACATAGCCGACGGCCGCGACGCCGATCGTGATAACGGTCGTTACGAAACCTGCAATCAAATCCATCATTTTTCACATCCTCCCTGGTGCACCCGTATCCCTCGACCACACTACGGCGCTTCCGCGCTCCGGGTTTCGCTGGTCAGCGGATTCGTGTAATCGACACGACGCCGTTGGCGCCGGCAACCGGGTCGAGTCCGATGGCCGTGTTCGTGGTACCGGCAGTGCCATCCACCAGGTAGCCGTACGCAGTGCCATTCAGAAGCTGCACACTATCCGCGAACGCGACGCCCGGGACGACGCGCGGCCATGCAGTACGCGGTTCCTTCGCCATAGACGTCGCCGATACGGCCGGCCGGCTGCTGCGCAGCTGGTACTGATGATACTGCGTCCACGGGGGCAACGCCGCCCCCGGATAATCGTCGGCGTAGAGCGCAATGCGCGCGCGTGTGACCAGCTGCGCCAGCGTTCTGCCGGGCAGCCAGCGCGAAACGGCCGCGTCCGCATCCGCTTCTACACCGGCATTCGACAACACGTCCCTCACCGCGGTCAGCGCATTGCCGCCACGGTACGCAACCTGGTCGGCGAGGTAGTCGAATACGAATGACGATGCAGAATAGCCGCCGAAGAACGCCGATCCTGCATCGAGATACGTCGGCACGTCATCGAAGAAGTAGGACGAGTTGAAAATCGGATTCACCGGCAGCACGAAGTTCGACGTACGGCTCGGCGTTGCTGTACCGAGCAGGCGCATCGCGATCGGCAGCCGTTCTGTGAACCGTGCGAATCCTTCCGTGACCCATTGGTTGCCGCGTACTCCGGTTCGCGAGGGCAACGTGTGCTGCAGCATGCCGTAATGCCGCATGTGTGCGATCTCGTGCATGAACAGATTGTCCGCAACGCGCTGCAGCACCTGGTTGTTGCCTCGCGTGCTGCCGTTCGTTGCAACCCAGTAATCAAACGCGAAGTAGTTGCCAATCGAGTACGTATAACCCCAGATGTTATCGCCGTACATCAGCGTGCTGACGACTGTAATGCGCGTGGATGCTTCTGTTGCATCGTTGTGGCGGCCCTGGAACAGGATGTCACTCTGAACCTTCGACTTCGCCGCGTATTCCCGGGCAATGGTGTCCATCTGCGCGGTCGTAAGCGGTGTATTGAACGCACCATTCGTACGCGTCAGCGTCGTCGTCAACCGAACGTCATCGACGAAGACCAGGTCATCCGATATGTAGCGGACGACCGCCTTCTGCATGCCGCTCGCGAGGCCAAGCCGCGAGATACCCTCGAGCCACATCTGCATTGTATCGCCGATGACGGGATCCGCACTGCGCAGCGCCGCCTGCAAGCCGGACGAAGCGGACGCGGACCGCATAGTGTTCACCGGCGCAGCAACCGCGTAGCCAGGCGGCGGGGCAGTCGGAGTGCCCTCGTAGATCGCACCACCGCCGAAATTCCAGTCCTGTGGCGTCACTGCGCCGACCTCGCCGATCACCTTCGCACTGAGCACCACTCCAGCCATCGTGGGCGCTGGAGCAGTGACAACTGGCACCGCAGTTACCTTCAGCGTGAAGTCGGACGCCGAGATTCCCGTGGGATACAAACCGCCTGTAAATTCGCCCGTGCGCGGCATGTTCTCGAACAGGACCAGGTATTGCTGCCCTGAATTGCGTGCCGCGTCGAACTCCAGGCAGCGGGGCGCCGCGGCGTCACTCGTGCCGTACCGAACCATGTCGCCGAGCGGGAGATCGAGAATGAGTGCGGGGGCTCCCGCGCAAATCCCGGTTGCGACCACAATCGGTGCGGCGGAGGGCGTTGTGAAACCCGCCCCCGAAAATGCCAACGCGTAGACACCGGCGGCGCCGTCGATCGTGAGCCCGGTAAAAGTTGCGCGCCCTGTTGCGTCAGTGACTGACGTCCCATTCGAGATGTTTCCGGTTCCCGATGCGAG
>JBDSPG010000309.1:0-3119 GCA_039912685.1 Longimicrobiales bacterium
TCCTGCATCCCCTGAAACTGGATACCGGGGTTCGTCCGCATCGTCCGCTGCGTCACCGTGATCTGCACGACCGCAGGCAGCGCCTTGGCTGCGGCCGCCCGGAACGAGCTGGACAGGGCAGCCGACATCGATGTGTCGATCGGCGTGGATGCACCGCCGAGCTGGGTGTCGATGTGATTCAGCACTTCCTTGTTCTCGACGGGCTGCGAACGTCGCAGGTCGTCACACGCGGCGATACTCAGCAGCAGCACGAGTACCACACTCGGCAGGGCAGGGCGCGGCGTGCGCGGGAACGGGCTGGTGTGGGTCATAGATCCCTGTAGTGCAGAGTGTGTGCCGTCTCCATGGGTATACCCCATTGTTGTGACAGGGGTTTTATGATCGGGAACGGGAACGGGAACGGGAACGTGCACGGGCACCGGAAACGGCTGAGCCTGTGGCTCAGCGTTCCTTGGCACGTTTACGTGCACGGGGACGGGGACGGGGACGGGCAAGTCTCGTCCATTGATGGAGGTGCAATGGAGTGATGAAGCGGTCCGGCCGATTCGGCTATGGAACCGCCCCGCCTGTGACGCGGAATTGGCGGCATGACTGAGTCGGAAGGAAGAAATTGCTGGCGCAGGTGATGAGCGGCGCGCTCGCGGGGGTCGATGCGTTCATGGTGCGTGTGGAAGTGGACCTGGCGAAGGGTCTGCCATGCATGCACGTGGTCGGCCTCGCCGAGAGTGCGGTGCGCGAGGGAAGGGAGCGTGTGCTTGCTGCGCTGGCGAACGCCGGGATCGAGCTGCCGCCCCGCCGCGCGATCGTAAACCTCGCGCCTGCTGATATCCACAAAAGCGGAACTGCATTCGACCTTCCAATGGCACTCGGTCTCCTGGTGGCGGCGGGCTGGATCGAGCCATCGGCGCTCGCGGCTACGTGCGTCATAGGAGAACTCGGGCTCGATGGTGAAGTGAGGCCCGTACGAGGCGCGTTGTCAATTGCGGACCGCTGCAGAGTCGAAGGCATCACGACCATGCTGGTTCCCGAGGCGAATGCTCAGGAGGCCGCGGCCGTCGGAGGGATGAACGTAATTGCAGTTCCGTCGCTGCAGGCAACCATCGCTCACCTCACGGGCCGCGTTCCCATCCCACCGGTAGCGCTGCATGACGCCGGGGGCATCAGCGTGAGTACGTCCTTCAACCTCGATTACGCCGATGTTAAAGGGCAGGCGGTTGCGCGCCGTGCCGTGGAGATTGCGGCAGCCGGTCAGCACAATCTCATGATGGTCGGACCGCCGGGTTCAGGGAAGTCGATGCTGGCGAGGCGTATTCCGGGGATTCTGCCTCCGCTGCGCGCCGCCGAAGCGATCGAGGTTACGAAGGTCTATTCCGTAGCGGGCAGACTCCGCGCGCACCAGGCGCTGGTCAGCGAACGGCCGTTCCGAGCGCCACATCACACCATATCCGATGCGGCAATGGTTGGTGGTGGTGGACTCGCACGGCCGGGCGAAGTCACGCTGGCGCACCGCGGCGTGCTGTTCCTTGACGAGCTGCCGGAATTCCGGCGCGGCGTGCTGGAAGCGTTGCGACAGCCGTTAGAGGACGCGGTGGTAGTAGTTGGCCGTGCGCGTGCGGTGATCACGTACCCAGCGAGCTTCATGTTCATTGCCGCGATGAATCCGTGTCCATGCGGTTACTACGGTTCGGGATCGACGCCGTGCATCTGCTCCGCGATGCAGGTGCAGCGGTATGTCGCGCGCGTGTCCGGGCCGCTGCTCGACCGCATCGATCTGCATGTGAGCGTCCCGCCGCTTCCCGCACACGAGCTTTCGCACGGGGGCGAGTCGGAGTCTTCCGCCGTAATACGGCAACGCGTGGAGAGTGCGAGGCAATGCCAGCTCCACCGGTATCGCGAGACGCAGGGTGTGTTTTCCAACGGCCAGTTGGGAGCGCGCGAAGTCAGGCGGTTCTGCGCGATCGATGTTGCGGCCGAGAGGCGGCTGGAGCAGGCCGTCCGCGTGCTGGGATTATCGGCGCGCGCATACCACCGCGTGCTGCGCCTGGCGCGAACGATCGCGGACCTGGCGGGTGAGGATGCCATCCACCGCGATCATGTCCTTGAGGCGATTACATATCGGAACGTGGACCGGTCCGCACTCAGGACCGCTCATTGAGACATTGGGCGGGACGAGCGGGCGAGCGGGCGTTGCGCGAGAACTCGCCAACGCCCGCCCGCCGTATGACTTAGCCGTCGCTGTCGCTATCCTGCTCGTCGGCGTCTTTGTCGCTGTCCTCGAACGCCTTGAACGAGGACTTGATGCGCTGCATGACGGACGCCCGCGTCGTGGTGTTGGTCAGTATCGTGCGCGGATCGACGAGCGAGCCATCGTTGTTTCGCAGCCAGTTCGTCGTATTGACGAGCACGCTTACATTGAAGCGGTCGTCGGCCGATGCAATGACGAACGGTGGCGAGAAGTCGAACTCCAACTCGGTGTTCACATTCATCGTGACATCGAACGGCTGGCCATCATACGTGCCGCGCAGACGTACGCTGTCAACATCGAGCTCGAGTTCCTCGTACGTACCGAGTTGAACCTGCGTTGTGAACGGAGTGATCACTCCGCCATTGAGCGGAAGTGCGAGTGTAAATCTGCTGTCGCGGAACTTCTCGTTCATACGGCCGTCGCTGTCGGAGTCCGCTTCGGAGTCGGAATCGTCACCGCCTGACGCCTCGGCAACCTCAAGTGTCGCCTCACTGATCACGAGATCGACATTCGTAAGGTTCAGCGTGTGACCACCGACGGTGATGGAGTCCTGAACCAGCGATGCCATCAATGCAGATGTGCCGCCACTTCGCGATGCGAACGTCAGACCCACCGTGGCTTCGTCGTCGTTGAGCCCCAACGAGTCGCATGCACCACTGCTTAAACCGATAACTGCCACGGCGGTGAGCAAACCATAATGTTTGATATTCATTTTATTTCTCCTCGGGTTGATCCATTCCGCGATCTGCCCGTCGCGACTCCGGGTGTATTCACGTTGCCTGCTGCGGCGACAGCAGTTTGCGGCCAGGGGACAACGACGCTGTATGCGACGTCATCACCGGATTCCGCGGCATCACCGCGATCGCCGTCGCGC
>JBDSPG010000312.1:0-7546 GCA_039912685.1 Longimicrobiales bacterium
GAAGTCCGCAGCCGTAAAAACACGGGGCGCACCGCTGTTTACGTTACGGCAAATCGTCAGTGCCTTGAGGAAAACTTCCGGCATAATGACCGCTGACCCAATGTTGAGTACGACACCGTTTTCAAGCCGCGGCAAATGTGCCGCAAGTGCATGGAAATCCGTCATGCTCGTTGCACCGATCGCCGCCCCATCCGCATGCGGGTGCTGATGAATGATCTCCGCGCCAATAGCAGCGTGCACGGAAAAGCGTACGCCAAGTCGAGCGCACTGATACAAAAGGGACCCCTCGGCCCCTTTGCCCTCCAACCCTACCCCTAACGCCTCTCCCATTCCCAATCCCTGCGCTGCGCCTTGGCGCAGCAGCTCGTTCATTTCACGTCCAGTCTCTTCAGCCATCCCGAACGTGCCATCCGCGAGGCCGCTCTCCACATCCTCGCTCGTCGCGCCCCATCTCGCGAGCTCGTAATCATGAATGGCGACAGCGCCATTGCCTGCGATGTGCGTGATTACACCGCGGCGCATGAGGTCGATGAGAATCGGCGCGAGGCCAGTCTTGATGACGTGACCGCCAATCATGCAGACCACGGCGTGTCCACCGCGTGAAGCATTCGCGATCGCATCAGCGACAGCGATGAAGCTACGCGCCTGCAGAGAGTCCGGAAGTGAGTCGAGAAATGCGTGGAAGCTGCGGTCGGCGCCGGGCGCCGTCGCTGCGGCATTCTCGTTGACGATGCTCGCGCGTTCTGCAAACGGCACCGTGCGGATGCGCTCGGGGTCGATGCGCGGATCGCTCACGCTAAAATGAATTTCCGTTCAGCGGTTCGCCGGGCGTGTATTTTTCCAGGTACAGCTTCAGTGATCCGATGGACAGCTTCGAAGTGAGCATGACGAGCATGCGACGGGAGTCGTCGCTGAAATAAAGCTCTGCTTCACCGCCTTCACTGAACAGCCCCTTCGTTTTGATGATCGGTTTTAGCACGATTGTGTTGTACGTGCCTGCGGGCACTTTCACCGATTCGCGGCGCAGTACTTTCACGACAACCGGATTGCCTTCCGCCTTGAAGTAGCGGTTGAACGTGTATGTCTTCCCCACCTCGAGCGGGATCGTGCGTACCCAGTACATGAAGGAGATGTCGTCCAGCGGCACATTGGACGCGAGGGGACCGCTCTTGTTGCGATCCTCCGGGTCGGCACGATGGTTGACGCTCTTCCAAATCGACTCGGTCGGAAACATGTCGAATGTGAGATCCCGCTTGTATTTGACCTGGCTCAGGTTCTGATGAAAGCGCAGCGACGTAAGGCGCGACACATCCATCCATGATTCCTGAACATCATTGACGTGCGCGAACGGAATTCCGCCGTTGATTTTCAGCACGAAGTGGTATGCGGGGATTCCGCGAATCGTGTCGACGCCGGCGACTTCCACAACTCCTTTGCCAACGCCGATCCCACCGAATGTGACTTTGTACGATCCGCGTTCACCCGGACCGAATGGTACGGGTGCGACTTTGCCGTCGACCGGACGCACGTCTGTCGACTGACCCTGCGACACGGCGAACGAGGCAGCGGAAGGGACGGCCGCGAAGAGCGCGGCCGTCATGCTGAGCAGTAATTTACGCGTCGTCTTCATGATGTTCGCGTACAACTTCGGGCGCGTTTTGTTCCGTTTGGACGGACGTTACTTCGCCTTCGACGCCCGTTGCCTCGCCGTCGGCGCTCGCGTTCTGGCGACGTCGTCCGCGTCCACCTCTGCGGCCGCGCCTGCGCTTCTTTGTCGGTGCGCCATCGCCGTTCGTTGCGGCAGCAGTGCTGCCCGCGGACTCGTCATCACTGCTCGAGTCAGCGACAACGTCGCCCGAAATTTCATTGTTGTGTGTTGTGGCCTCGCTCGCGTCATCCACGAGCTCACCGGCAGACACTGCATCGCCATTGCTGCTGTTGCGATTTGCACCGCCGCGCGAGCGACGGCCGCGCCTGCGACGACGACGTGCGGGCTCAGCAGCAGGCTGCGCGGCTGCATCCGAATCGATTACGCCATCCGCCGATGCAATTGCATCCGGTGGGACGACATCGACGACGGGCGTCACATCCTCGCGGACGGGGCCCGCGGGGTCGGCGTTCTTGCGTGTACGCGGCTCACCGCGAGTGCGCTTCGGCGCATCGCCCTTCGGACGCGGCTCATTCTGTGCGCGTGGCTCAGCCGGCTGCTTGCGCGGCTCGGTCTGCTTGCGCGGCTCGGTCTGCTTGCGCGGCTCGGTCTGCTTGCGCGGCTCGGTCTGCTTGCGCTCGCCGCGCGGATTAGGCGTCCGCTCCGGACGCGGCTGCGGCGGCCGATCAGTGCGCGGACGTTCATTGCCCTGTGCGCCGGCCGGTGCATTTCGATCGCGTGAACCGCGATCGTAGCGCGCGCGTTCCGGTCGTGCATTGTGCGGCTGCCGATCGCCATGGGGCGACCGGTTGCCATGCATGTCGGAGCGCTCGGACATGCGCTCGCGCACCGACTCGACATCATTGCGACGGCTGGTTGCGCCGGAAGCGACGACATCATCAAGCTCTTCGATGCTCGCAGCTTCAATTTCGGGCTTCGCTCTGCGTGCATACGCCCACACGTTCTTCACTGCGGGCCACGGCTGCAGGCGGCTCGCGCGCTGCAGACGGTGCGGACGGACCGTGACATCGAGCGCTTCCACCCGGCGCGCGTTGGCGGCCGTGAGCGCGAGGAGCTCGGCGTTCGCGGCCCAACCGTCATGCTGCATCAGACGGCCGCCCGCGCGGTCATCCATTGCCTTCTTCACCGTGAATACCCGGTACGCGCGGTACCCGGTGAACGGATCCTTTACGCCCTGCGGAACGGACTTGCGACCGAGCAGCTTCCCGGAAATGGAACGCGCCCAGCGGATATTCCACGCGGTTTCCGCCGGCAGTGCATGCTCGCCGCACACAATGTCGGCGCCCGCTTCCATCTTCTTGATCATCGGAACGAGATCTTCCGGCTCCTGACTGAAGTCAGCCTGGATCGTGATGATCATGTCGCGTTTGGGATACTCGGAACGTCGTGCCGCTTCTCGCAGCAGCATCTCGAGCGATGACGCGTAGCCGCGGCGCTGCTCGGACCTGACGACGGTCAGCGGCAGTACGCGTGCGTAGGGAGACAGGACTTCGGAGGTTTTGTCGGTCGAGGCGTCATCCGCCACGAGGATCTGGTAGTCGCGCGGGAACTCAGCCATCACCTGGCGAATTTTCCACAATACGACACCAACTGTCTGCTCTTCATTGTGAGCAGGGATACAGATGTAGATCAAGAAATCAGTTCCTGACGATCATGCGCGCCATCTCATGCCGCGACCTTTGTCGCGGGGGCTGCCTTCCCGGTTCTCGCGTCTGCGGCACCGCTTTTCAGCGCTCACCCGCGTACACCGGTCTGGTAGCGTCTCCACGCTACCGGCGCCCTCTTTTCACCTGGGCTGCGCTGGGATTCCTGGCTCTGGCTGTATACAGTTTCGCTATATCTGATACGCCACCGGGGCCTTCCCGGTTCCTCCACCGCTACTGGACGGTGATGGTCCCGACCATCCCCGCGGTGAAGTTGTCGGAATGCAGCTCGCACCGATAGCGGTAGGTCTGGCCCGGGGTGTTGAACGTGTGTTCGAGGACTGTCCCTGAGTTCGAGAAATTCTTTGCCGTGAAGACGCCGGGCTGGGTGGCCGTCTGCGGCGTGATCGTATGGGCCGCCGCAGCCTGGTTCTCCCACCGGACCGTGGACCCCGCCGCGATCGTGAGGTTGGTCGGCACGAAGCTCACGCCCACGATGGTAATGATGGTCGGGCTGCCGGGCTGTGGGGTTTTCGTCCTCATGGCGAATACTGCCAAGTCTATCGTAGCGCCTGAGGCGACCACGATATCCCGGATCCCCGTCTCGCCCGCGGCGAATTCATGCGTCGCCGTCGAACTCGCCGTCACCCGCCACGGCCCGGTCGGCACGCTGGCCAGTGTGAACAAACCCGTCGCCAGGGCCGACGTCGCCGACAGGGCAGTGAACCCAGTCCGCGTCAGGGTAATCGTCGTCATGACGGGGGTAGTCCCCTCCTTTACCGATCCGGCAACCGTCCCCCTCGGCCGCGCCAGCCGGAAATCGGTTGCCGTACTCGTCTGCCCCGCCGACACTACCTGGCTCCGAGAACCAGTTTCCGCCGCCGCCAGCAATAGACCCGCGGGAGCCGTGACCTGCACCGTCCAAGTCCCTGCGTCAATGCTGCCGACGGAGAAAGCCCCCGTCGAGGTAGTGGTCGCCGTCTTCGATGCCCCCGCCGCCCCTGTCAGCTGGACCGACACACCGCTGACACCGCCGTTGGCACTATCCGTGTCGATCACCCTGCCCGAAATGGTGCCCTGGGTAACAATCGGACCCGTGCCGTCCTCACCGCCATCGCTCGAACCGCAAGCTGTCGCTAGAACAATGATGGTTGCCGAAAGCAGTGATTTTGCATGCATGTGGGTCCTCAACGCGGGTGGTTACTGTGCCTAGGTTGGGTCTGGTGCTTGGGTTTGTCAACACAGTCTTTACGGAGGAGGCGTCTTCCACCGTCGATGATGCCAAAGATATTGATCAGGGTACTTCCGTATTTCCTCCTCGAGCCGTTTCGTAAATCTCGCGGTCAGAATTTCCATCGCGATTTCGTTTTCCTCATGGATCGACTCGGGGTTGGGCTCGATGACTTCGACAACTGTGCAGTACGTGCCGTCCGGCAGGCGACGCGGGAGTGCCATGATGACGGGGGCGCCGGTGCGGATGGCCATGAGTGCGGCACCACGATGGGTCGAAGCGAGGTGTCCGAAGAACGGAACGAACACACCGCCGCGTCCTGCGTTTTGATCAGCGCCGAATACGACGACGCGGCCCTGCCGCAGTGAACGCAGTCCTTCCTTGGGGGCGCGGCTGCGTTCAATGATGCGAACACCCAGGCGGTTGCGCGCCGCAACAATGTAATGGTCGAAGTACGGATTCTTCTGCCGCTTCGCGATGACGTCGAGTGGATAACCTCGCGTCGCCATCGTCGCAGCGCCGAGCTCCCAGTTGCCGAAATGCCCAACGACAATGACTGCACCCTTACCTTTCGCGCGGAACAGTTCATCGGCCTGATCTCGGTCGGTGAATGATGTCTGGCGCATGATTTCTGCTTCATCGAGATGTGACAGCCGCAGCATTGCAATGATTTCGCGGCCGAGATGTTCGTATGACTTGCGGGCGACATCACGTCGCCACGCATCATCTTTCTCAGGGAATGCGCGAAGCAGGTTGGCATCCACAACTTCGCGCCGGATACCGAGCGGCGAATAACCCAGACCTCCGAGTGTCGCACCCATGCGGCTGGCGAGACCTTGCGGAATGCGCGTGAGGATGCCGACGACAAAACGGAGCAGCGCGTATTCGACGAAGTACATGACTTTTCTCAACGCAGTACCTCGCGATAGACATCAAGTGTGGCCATGGCCGTCTTTTCAATGCGAAAATCTTCGATGCGACGGTTTTGTGCAACCACGATGCGCTCGCGCAGTGCCGGCTCTTCGCGGAGCCGCTGCATCATCTGCGCGAGTTCGCGGGCATCGCCCGGCCTGAACAGCACAGCGCCGGTCTCGTCATGAACGGGCCGCAGCACCTCCGCCGCGCCGCCACTATCCGCGGCAAAGACAGGCACCCCCGCCGCCATTGCGTCGAGCACGCTCGTAGCGAGGCCTTCCCCTGCAGCAACGGACACGAATGCGTTGATCTCGAGCAGGCAACGCCGTGCATCGGGAAGCTCACCTGCGAGCACAACC
The DNA here is from genome assembly GCA_039912685.1 of Longimicrobiales bacterium. Taxonomy (GTDB): domain Bacteria; phylum Gemmatimonadota; class Gemmatimonadetes; order Longimicrobiales; family RSA9; genus DASUXU01. Next base: position 5,818 of record JBDSPG010000312.1, read on the forward strand.
CGACCTGCAACGCCACGTGCTGCAATCGCGTTCTCGATCGCCCGGCGCTCCACTCCCTCGCCAATCACCACCCACGTAATATCCGCTGCGTACGTCGCTGCTTGCACGATCAGAGCCTGGTTCTTGTAACCGATGAGGGATCCGATGTTGCCTGCAACGAATGAGTTCGCGCTGATGCCGAGGCGGTCGCGCAGCTTCGGCTGCGCCGGCGCGAGTGAACGCACTTCCTGCGCGTCCACCCCGGAACACACCAGCCTGATCTTCTCACCGCGCACACCGACTGCGAGCAGGCCATTACGCACACTATCCGAGATCGCAATGACGCGGCGGGCTCGATTCCATTTCACGGAGCTGACGCGCTGGGTGGCACGCCGTGTCGCGACGATCGGCGAGCCAACAGCCATGGTGGGAATCAGTGCAACATGCAGCGCATCACCGTCGTGGCAATGCGTGAAATGAAATTCGCCAAGCTTGCGTGCAATGGCGATCATCGTGCGCGGATCCGCACCGCCGCGCCATGGGACGCCGAGCACAGGCAGCCCTTCCAGCCGGAGACGGTCCTCGAGCGGCGATCCTTCGGGACAGATGCAGAGCTGGCGCAGTCCCATGGTCTCGAACTCGCGCACAAGCAGGCGAACCTGGTTCTGACCACCGCCCCATTCCGTACCGCCATCGATGTGCAGCACAGATGGCACAGCGGCCGGGCGTGCCGTATACGCTTGCGGCCGCGGCCTGACCCTGGGTCCCACCAGCGTCGTGGTGCTCACTGCAACACCGTCGTGCTCACTGTACCACCGTATTCCGACGGGAGCTCGTCCATTGCTGCACCTTCTCGAGTACATCAGCAGCCGTAATCTGAGACATCCGGTCATCTTTGGGATCGGTGCGTGACGGGTCGGGTGCCTCGCCGGGATCGGTGTATCGGTCGATCCACAGGTCCTCACACCACCGGTACGGACCAACGCGCCACGGATTCGTATGGCCGTATAGTCCGATGACCGGCGTGCTCAATGCCCGCGCGATGTGCACCGGCCCCGTGTCCGGCGCGATGACAAGTGCACACGAATCAATGAGCCACAGCAACCGCCGCACGCCATCCTCGAGCGACCACACGGGTTTGTGCGACGACTGCGACACGATGTCGTTCGCGATCGCATTCTCACGCGCGCCCGGTCCACCGATGAGGACCGCGCGCAACCCGAAATCGCTCTCTACTGCGTCGACCAGCTTCGCGTATTCCGTCGCATTCCAATCCTTCTTATGGTTCGCGGATGCCGGTACAATCGCCACCATCTCGCGTCCGTCCAGCTTCTCTGTAAAGACCGCCTGCGCGTCACGCTCGGCCTTTGTGATCTCAAGACCCCACTCGAGCGACATGCGTGGGACATGCAGTGCATCGAGGAACTCGAGGAACATGTCCTGTGTGTGCGCGCGGGGACCGGGCTGCAGATGACGGTTCGCGAATAGCCACGTACCATCCGCGGAACGCCCGCGATCAAAGCCCCACCGATCGCGACCGCGGGAGAATACCGTGGGGAATACGCTCTTGAAGTAGATGTTCAGATTGATGGTGATGTCGGCGCGCGGGCGTGCGCCAAGATCGCGGCGGAGTTGCGCGACACCGGCCAGGCCATTGCGTTTCTCGAATACAACGACATCATCGATCGAGTTGTGCGGCACGAGCACGCCGGATGGCATGGGCTCGACGACCCAGGTGATGTGAACGCCG
>JBDSPG010000322.1:0-4235 GCA_039912685.1 Longimicrobiales bacterium
GTCACCAGTATCCCGCGGACACTGGGAGGCCAGACCATGCCTGTCGGGTGAAACTGCACGAATTCCATGTCCTGGAGGTCGGCTCCCGCGCGGTAGGCGAGTGACTGTCCGTCGCCGGTGTACTCCCAGCTGTTGCTGGTGATATGGAATGCGCGGCCGATTCCACCCGTAGCGAGCACGATCGCTTTTGCCTCGAACAGCCGGAACCTGCCGCGCTCGCGGTCATACGCCAGCGCGCCTGCGATCCTGTCGCCGTCCGTGAAGAGCTCGATGACAGTGCACTCCATATGCACATCGACGCCGAGGTGGATGGCATGGTCCTGAAGAGTCCGGATCATCTCGAGGCCCGTGCGGTCGCCCACATGTGCGAGACGCGGATACTTGTGACCGCCGAAGTTGCGCTGGAGGATGCGGCCGTCGCTGGTGCGGTCGAAGACGGCGCCCCACGCCTCGAGCTCACGCACGCGGTCGGGCGCCTGCTTCGCGTGCAGCTCCGCCATCCTCCAGTTGTTCATGTACTGTCCGCCGCGCATCGTGTCGGCGAAATGCACCTGCCAGTTATCGCGATCGTCTACGTTGGCCAGTGCGGCGGCGACTCCGCCTTCCGCCATCACCGTGTGCGCCTTCCCAAGCAGCGACTTGCAGACGAGACCCACGCGGGCACCCATGTTCGCAGCTTCGATGGCGGCGCGAAGGCCGGCACCGCCGGCTCCGACGATGAGGACGTCGTGCGTCTGTGTTTCGTACTGCGCCATCTAAAGGATTCTCCAGTCTGTCCAGAGGCCCATCGACAGCATCCTGATGTAGATGTCGCAGAAGGCTACCATGAAGAGACTGCACCAGGCCCAGTTCATGTGGCCGCGGTTGAGACAGCTCGCGCAATCGTATGCCTTCTTCCGAACGGGGGCGCCGGACAGTCGGTCGAGATATCCGCCGACGAGATGCCTGAACGAGTGGCATCCCAGGGTATAGCCACCAAGCAGCACGACGTTGGCCGTCAGCAGAACGGTGCCGGCGCCAATGCCGAACTCGCTGCCGCCGGTGACCGGATCGACGAACCACATCGCCTTCCACGCATCGTGCGCGAGGAAAACGAGGAACGCGAGCGCGAAATACAGGAAATACCGGTGGAGGTTCTGGATGATCAGCGGAAACGAATTTTCGCCGCGATATCCCTTGCGCGGCTCTCCGACGGCGCAGCTTGGCGGATCCGACCAGAATGCCTTGTAGTATGCGCCGCGGTAGTAGTAACAGGTGAAGCGGAAGCCTGCCGGGAACGGCAGGATGATGAGCGCGGTTGAAAACGGGAGAAATGCGGGCCACCATCCGGGTTGCGGACCGAACCAGCTCGCCTGGGAGTCGCCGAATAGAAGCGGAGAATAAAACGGCGAGAGGTACTGGCCGTGCTCATAGTGGGCGTTCTGGAATGCGGCCCACGTGGCGTAGATGAGAAAGCTCGACAGAATGATGAAAACGACGACGGGCTGCACCCACCAGGCATCGCGGCGCGCGGTCTCACCCCAGCCGCGGCGCCGCAGTTGAACGACATCTACGCCCATCAGGCTATTTCTGCTCTTTCTGGGTCTTGTCGGCTACGTAGAGCTCGAGGTATCCACACTCCTCGCAGACGAAGGGCATCACCACGAGCCCGGAGTTCGGGTTGATGGTTCCTTCGGTAGCGTTCCCCTTGATGTTGACGAGCGCCTTGAAGGTTTCAGTGCGGTTCATTCGTGCATTTGGATGGTTGATGCAGTAGCGCTTTCCGTCCTTGATAGGCATGCAGGCCCCGGTATTGAGTTGATGATCGACGCGATGCGCAAATGTAAGGGCGCGGTCACCGGAAGGCGAACAAAAAAGGGCCGCCCGTCCGGGCGACCCTTTTCGTACTGTGTAAAGTCAGGCGATCAAGCTTTCGTTCGGGCGCCACGACGCTCGCCCTGCTTCTTCTGCCTTGCATCGAACCGCGTCTTGCGGTCCGCTGCCGCTGCATCCCACTTCGCGCGCTGATCGGCCGTCAGGACAGCGCGGATCTCGTTCTGCTCCTGCTGGCGGATGGCGGCTGCACGCGTTCTGAACTGCTCGCGCGCTGCCATCATGCGCTGGCGCGCCGCTGCCGAGGTGTCACCCTTCTGACGTGCACCGCGCATTCCCTCGAGCTGCGTCCTTCCCTGCTCGCGCAGGCTCTTGAGCTGCGGCTGATACTTCTCGTGAATCGCCTTGATGCGCGTCTTCTGCGCGTCCGTCAGATTCAGATCGGCCATCAGCCGGCCGTGACCTTCCTGTCCACGCTGACCACCCATGCGGCCGCGATGCTGGCCGTCCATCTGGCCGGCGCGGCGCCCACCGTCATGCTTGCCGCGATGAGCGGAATCCGCCTTGGGAGTCTGTGCTCCTGCCGATACCGCGAGAGCAACGACAGCTACGGCGCTGAGAGCAGCCGTGCGAAATTTCGACATCGAACCTCCACATCGTGAATGTGTCCGGCGCCCCATGCGCAGTGACACTTGTATGACGTGGAGCGCGGACTGATGTTAGTGAAATTTCCCCGCCGATTCGAGGGAACCGATCGGACCCTCCGGTGTGGCGGTGGGGGGAATCAGCCGGCAGCAGCTGCCGGGACGGTACCGAATCTTCTCTCCCGCGAGCGGAAATCGTCCACCGCCTCCGCCAGGTCGGCGGTGGAAAACTCCGGCCACATTCTGCGAGTGAAAAACAGTTCGGCGTAAGCGCATTCCCACAGCAGGAAATCGCTCAGGCGCTGCTCGCCTCCGGTGCGGATCAGGAGATCCACATCGCGTGACTCGCACAGCCCGTGATCGACCTGTGAGAGCAGATGCACGAACTCGGCGCGCTCGGTCTCGGAGTCGCGCGGCAGATCATGACGCATTCTTCGCGCTGCGCGCAGCACGGCATCGCGTGACGAATAATCCACCGCTATCCGGAGCTCCAGCGTGCGGCCGTCGCGCGTTGCCGTCTCCGCATTGCAGATCGCCCGCAGCAGCTCCGCAGGAATCCGGTCGCGGCGGCCGATGATCTTCATGCGCACCCCATTGGTGACGCATCGCGCCACCTCCGACACCAGGTAGCGGCGGAAGAGCCGCATGAGCAGGGCGACCTCGCGTGACGGACGGCGCCAGTTGTCTGCGCTGAAAGCATACAGCGTCAGCATGCCGATGCCGCAGTCGGGCGCGGCTTCCACGATCTTGCGTACCGTGCGTGCGCCTGCGATGTGACCCGCGGTGCGAAGCTGTCCGCGCGCCGTTGCCCAGCGCCCGTTGCCATCCATGATTATCGCGACGTGAATGCCGCGCGAGTTCGTCGAGCTCATGATCGTCGTTTCGTGGGGCTAGCGGTCGCGCGTGGCGCGAATCAGGGCTTCCATGTGATCGAGGTAGCGCTCGAGCGCTCGCCGGCCCGCCGCGGTCAGGCGGTACTGGGTCTTCGGCATGCGGCCCTCGAAGGATTTGGTGCACGCGATGTACTCCGCCTCCTCGAGCTTGCGAGCATGGACGCTGAGATTTCCGTCGGTCGTGTTCATCAGCTTCTTGAGATCGCTGAAACTGAGCGAGTCGTTGACTGCGAGCGCGCTCACGATACCGAGCCGCAGTCGCTCGTGTATCAGACGATCGAGCTCGTCGGCCTTTTTCGGCACGGGACGCTTGACCGCCGCGCTCTTCACCGGTGCTTGCGAGCGGGCTTCATCCCGCGCCGCTCCATGTTTACCCACCATAACTCCTGGCGATTGGAATCCCGAAAGCAATGTGCAAACCACCGAACGCCGCTCCCAGGATGGCGTGACCCCATGCGACCGGCGAAAAGATCGAAATGACCCCGGCCGCCATGAAGCACAGCCCCATGACGGGAACGATCCTCACCGAAAAAGCTCCTCCGGCTACGACCCCCGTTCCATAGAGCAGGAGCCAGACACCGGGAATGGCCTCGAGCAGCCCGGCACGGTACAACACGAAGGTCAGCAGCGCTCCCACCACCATCGGTGGAGAAAAGCTCAGCACGAACTTCCGTCCCGGACCGGATAAAAGCGGCATCTTCGCCTCGCGCGCTTTCCGGATCATCGCCCAGACCATGATGATCGGGGAAAGGATCGCCGAAGCCAGCCAGATGTTGAGCGCCCCGGTTGCAGTCTCCTGCGTGGAGGCGACCAACGCGACGACTATCGCCAGCACCCCGATCGCCACCATTCCCCACCCCGACACGGCGGTGAACGATCCAGCCGC
>JBDSPG010000328.1:0-6424 GCA_039912685.1 Longimicrobiales bacterium
TCGTGCTCGCGCACAAACGCGAAACGGGAAGCGCGCATGGACGTGCGAATGGTACGCACGCGGGCACGCGCTTGCCACTGATAACAACCGCCGCCGGCTGTTGCGCCGTCCTCGCGTGGACGCCGCAACTCACGGGTTTGTACGGCAGGCCCGTCGAGATTCACGCAATCGATGTCGGACAAGGCGACGCGTTGGCCATTCGCACACCGCACGGCCAGTGGGTGCTTGTCGATGCGGGGCCGCGCACACCGCGGTTCGATGCAGGGCGTTCGCGCGTCGTGCCGTACCTCAGGGAGCACGGTGCGCGCACGCTCGACGCTGTCGTCATCACACACCCCGATGCCGATCATATCGGCGGCGTTGCCGCCGTGCTTGCACTGGTCGGTGCGCGCGCGATCATCGATCCGGGCACAGCGGCTGGCAAGCCGTTGTATCTCCAGACGATGACAGTCGCTGACTCGGCCGGCGTCGTCTGGTTCAAGGCGCGCGATGGGCGCCATCTGGATGTCGATGGTGTGCGTCTCGACTTCCTCTATCCGGCCTCGGATTCGCTTGACGGTACCGGAGACCCGAACGATCTTTCCGTCGCGTTCCGGCTGCGGTATGGCAGGTTTGCCGCGCTCTTCATGGGAGACGCGCCGGTGGCGACGGAGAACCGGATCGTTGCCGAATACGGCCCGCGCCTCGCAGCCGCTGTGCTCAAAGTCGGACATCATGGAAGCTACACATCAACCTCCGTCGGTCTGCTGGAGGCGGTCCGGCCGCAGGTTGCGCTCGTGTCGGTCGGACGGGACAACCGCTACGGTCACCCCAATCCGGGCGTCATGGCGCGCCTCCTGCTCCACAGGGTCCGCGTGCTGAGAACGGACGAACATGGCGCGGTCATTGTGCGCGGTCGGAAGGACGGGGGACTCACAGTGGTGACGGAGCGGTGATCGGGTTCCTGCGCACGCTGGCGGGTGAAGCCATAACGTCGCCTGTGGAGCTGCCGGACGGTGTAAGTGTGGTGCGAGGACGGTGGATTCCCTGGATAGGGGGCCTGTTTACCGGCGCTGGGCGTTCGGCGGCCGCGGTTACAATCGGAACGACCATTGTCGTACACCCGGATGTTGTCCTCTCGACCGAGCTGGTTCGGCATGAGCTCGAGCACGTCAGGCAGTGGCGCAATGAAGGGTGGCGCTTTCCGTTCCGCTATGCCCGATTATACGCCAGGCACGGATACCGCCAGAATCCTTACGAAGTGGCCGCACGCGAAGCAGAACAACCAACGCCATGATCGCCGCATGCGATCGATAGGAGCAGGATATGAGCATGGGCCAGGCAATCGTCACGATCGAACGCCACATCATTGACCAGCAGCGTCATTTCCCGGAGGCGACCGGCTCGTTCAGCGGCATCCTCTACGATCTGGCGTTCGCGGCGAAGATGATCGCGCGCGAGGTCACGAAGGCCGGACTCGTGGACATTCTGGGCGGCACGGACGAGCGTAACATCCATGGCGAGGAAGTGCAGAAACTCGACGCGTGGGCGCACGAGATCATCTTCAAGGCATTTGATCACTCCGGCCACCTGGCCTGCATGGCGAGCGAAGAGGCGGAGGAGATGATTCCGATTCCGGAGAAATTTCCGGCGGGTGACTACGTTCTGCTGTATGACCCATTGGATGGCTCGTCGAACATCGATGCGAACGTGTCGATCGGCACGATCTTCTCCATCCACCGCCGCATCTCGACAGGGAAGCGCGGTGTCATTGGGGACTGCCTGCAACCCGGCTTCAAGCAGGTTGCCGCGGGCTATGTGGTGTACGGCTCGTCCACCATGCTCGTGTACTCGACCGGTCACGGCGTGTTTGGTTTCACGCTCGACCCGTCGATCGGCGAGTTCCTTCTTTCCCACCCGGACATACGCATCCCGGATCCCGGCCGGCGCATCTACAGTGTCAATGAAGGCAACTACTCGTGCTGGTCACCCGGGCAACGTGCGTACGTCGATTATCTGAAGGGTGTGCGGGGCGGTATCGACAAGGTGTTCTCAGCGCGCTACATCGGATCGCTCGTCGCGGACTTCCATCGGAATCTGCTGTACGGCGGCATTTTCATGTACCCCGCGGACAACATGCATGCGAACGGCAAACTGCGGCTGCTCTACGAGGCGGCTCCGCTTGCATTCATCGCCGAGCAGGCGGGCGGCTGTGCATCCGATGGGACACGCAACATCCTCGAGATCCAGCCCACCGCGCTGCATCAGCGGACGGCACTGTATATCGGCGACAAGCGCTGGGTGAAACTTGCGGAGCAGTATCTCGCCGACGCACAACTCGACGTCGCCTGAAGACCTCTCACCTCATGTAGTTGCAGTCGATCCAGGCACGCACGGCAGACCCGCACCTTTTTCCGTTGTCACCGTATAGGCGCCGGTGCGCGTCACGCGGATCGTGATCATACCGTGCACGGGTGTGCAGTACGTGGTGTTGCCCGGCTGAGACTGCAGCCGCGCCAGTGCGAACCTACGCGGGTGAGAAGTGCCATTGCCCGAAATAATGGAGACAGTCGGCGTCGTGTGATCGAGCCACGCTGAATTGCCCGACAGGCCGTTGTCGAAGATCGCGTTGTTCGCACCGTGATGACCAACCTTCAGGATCGTGATATCCTGCGTCAGATCGGCGAACGTAGTCCGCCACCGTGCCGTCGCCTGCACCTCGCTGTCCCCCGTGAAGAACATATTGAACGTTCCCATATCGAGGCGGGCCCCCACGGAGCCCTCATTCAGCAGCGTTCCGTCGCCCGTATCCGTGTTGATGAACGTCGGCAGCGGCTGCAGGACTTTGAGCAGCGCAGGGGTCAATGAGTATCCGAGCGAATAATCGCGGACGGCCGTGATCTTGATGACGCTGTCCGACCTGGTCTGCGCAAGCGATAACAGGCTCGTGTAGGTCGGCGCGGAAGTCCGAATCTGACCATTATAGATGAAGCGCTTCACCTTCTGGGTCGTGAGGACGGTCGACATCCCGAGGTAATGGTCGCCGTGGGCATGGGTCAGGACCACGATCGCCAGAGAATCGACCTTCAGGGCCGTGAGCCGCTGGGAAACGTAGGCATCGGTATTGGCGGTCAGGCCCGGACCGGCGTCGATCAGTACGTGGGACATGCCGCCGGCGCTCGAGTCCGTGAGGAGAATCGCGTCACCAGGGGCATCCTCGCCGCGTGTCCCGAGATCGAGCATGCGGATAATGAGAAGGCCGCCGGTGGCACCCTGTATCGTAAAGTGCACTGTCTGGGTGGCGGTCCGGTCGCCGCTACGCGCCGTGACTATCAGGACGTGCGCGCCCGGGGCTGCAACGCTGGTGCCGGAATTGATGGTCTGGCCGTCGAGCGTGGCGCTGTAGGACCCCTTGTCCGCCGTAAAAGTGATGGTGACGGCGCCTGGATATGCGGCGTTTTCCGCCACCCCGGTCACTGTGATCACCGGTGGGTCGGTCGGTTCCGTGGTCCCGCCGTCGCCGCCGCAGGCAGCAACCCAGAAAATTGAAAGGAAAAGGGCGAACCGGGCAGCCCGTCGGGCGTCGGAAAACTGCGTCATTCGTGCACTCCTCGACTATTTCGTGTCACGCGTGCGTCACAAGTAAAGTCAACCCATTCAAGCCGATAGAACAAGGGTTGACACTGCCTCTTCGGCGATCTAAGGTTCGCCATTCTATCACCGTCACGGGCCGACGGATAAACAGGTCCATCCCCGAGAACTACCGCAGCAGGAGCTTTCATGCTTCGACGTACTATTCTGGCCGGCGCACTGCTGGCACCTCTTATCCTGTCCGCATGTGACGACAAGGATACCGCCGGTCCTAACGGTACCGCGGGTACAGTAACCGTTCGTGCCTACGTCGACACTGACGGCTCCGGCACGTTCACGGCGGGCGACACGCCGATTGTCGGCGGTATCGTCACACTGACGAATTCGCAAAGCGCCGTGCAGACGACGGCGAATACGAACGCCTCGGGTCTGGCCACGTTCGAGAGTGTGACACCGGGCGCGTACTCGACGTCGCTTTCCGGAACCCCGCCGGCGGGCGCCGTGCTGTCGAGCGCAACGCATCCGACGGTGGTCATTCCGTTCAGCGGTCAGGATGTCTCGACCGAGTTTCTGTTTGTGTTCAATCCCGGTTCGATCAGCGGCCAGCTGTATCGCGACAACAACGGCAACAACACGTTTGACGCGGGGGACACGCCGGCGCCGGGCCAGACTGTCGCGCTCTATCGCGGCACGGATACGACGGCAACCGGACTGGTCGGTACGGTAACAACCGATGCGACCGGAACGTTCACGTTCGCGACGCTTCGCCCCGGCGACTACACGATAAAGATTACCGCGATCCCGACGATCCAGATCGTTGGCGGTACCACGCAAACAGTCACGGTGGGCTCGAATGCGGTGCAGGTGTTCCCGGTGAAGTTCACGGGTAACCTGATCGGCACGATCGCGGAGGCACGAGCCGCGGCAGTCGGAGCGATCGTGGCGTTCGAAGGCATCGCGACAGTCGGACAGAACACGTTCGCGTCGCCTGTGAGCGGTGGTCTTACGTCGCAGCAGATCTATGTGCAGGATGCAACGGCCGGCATTCTTGTGTTCAACATTGGTACAGCGCCGGGCATCGCGGCGGGGGACAGCGTCCGCGTGGTCGGCACGCGCGGTGTCAATGCCACCGAGGTCCAGGTCACAACACCGACGGTGACGAAGTTGTCGACGAAGACGGTACCCGCGGCGCGCATCATTACGGAAGCGCAGGCTGTGGCATTGCAGTTCCAGGGACAACTCGTGTCGATCCCGAACCTGCTCGTCCGGAACATTGGCACAGTCAGCACGACCACGGGCTCATACAATGTCGGCGTCGGCGGTCCGTTGCCGGCCGATACATTCACAATCCGGATCCCGTCGTCGAACACCGGTATCCCTGCATCGACATGGGTAGTCGGCCAGCGGTATGACGTGACCGGTGACATGGGCGTCTTCAACAATGTCGCGAACCTGAAGCCGCGGTCACTGGCGGATGTGAAGCTGCGCAGTCCTGCGATTTCGATAGCTGCGGCACGTCTGCGGCCGGCGAACGATACTGTCACCGTCGAAGGTGTGGTGTATGTCGCCACGAACGTATTCAACGTGGCCAGCACATACATCATGGATTCGACGGGCGGCATTAACATCTTCAACGTCCCAACAGGTACGACGCTGGTCCCGGGTGACAGCATCCGGGTGCGAGGGTTGATTACGATCTTCAATGGTGAAATCGAGGTCGCACGGTTCTCTGCGACGAGCCCACCGGTGATCGAGAAGCTCGGCACGGGAACAATTCCTTCGCCAAGTCTGATCACGGTCGCGCAGCTCGCGTCGAAGCTGTACGACGGACAGCTCGTCCGCGTGAACAATATCCGTGTCGATAGCATGCAGACGGCAAGCACGACGACTGGTTCGTTTAACGTGTTCGTGACGGCGTCCGACGGAACGAAGTTCGTGATTCGCAACGACCGCAGTACGACGGGCATAACAAATGCCAATTTCACTGTCGGTTCTCGTTACGATATCACGGGCGCTGCGGTTAATTTCACGTCAGGTACGCCGGCCGTCACAACGCCGCAGATCAAGCCGCGTTCGCCGGCGGACATTGTGCTGACAACGACACCGGCGGACGTGATGACGATCGCGCAGGCTCGCGCATTGGCTGCCGGTGCGACAGTCACCGTCGAAGGTGTCGCGTATGTGGCGACGAACGTGTACAACGTGGCAAGCACGTACATCATGGATGGCACCGGCGGTATCAACATCTTCAACGTGCCCACCGGAACCACGATTTCCGCAGGAGACTATATCCGGGTTCGCGGTCTGGTAACCGTCTTCAACGGCGAAATCGAGGTGGCCCGTTTCTCTTCGACGAGTCCGCCGGTCATCGAGAAGCTGGGGACGAGCCCGATTCCGGCTCCGAGTGTGATAAGCTTCGCACAACTCGCCTCGAAGGAGTTCGACGGCCAGCTCGTTCGCGTAAATAACGTACGCGTCGACAGCATGCAGACGGCAAGTACGACGACCGGCTCATTCAACGTGTTCGTGACCGCGCCCGACGGGTCGAAGTTTATCGTGCGGAATGATCGCAGTACGACCGGCATAACGAACGCCAACTTCACCGTGGGTTCCCGTTATGACATTACAGGGGCGGCGGTGAATTTCACGAGCGGCACTCCGGCGGTTACGACACCGCAGATCAAGCCCCGTTCGCCGGCCGATATCGTTCCCACTACCGCGCCGCTCCGAGCGAGTGTGCAGGCAGCATTCACTACCAGCCCAGCAGGTACGCGGCGAGCCGACGGATGGACACCGCGTGCTGGGATCAACTCACGATGAAAAACTTCAAGCACGGAAGCGAAGGCAACGTGAT
>JBDSPG010000358.1:0-4735 GCA_039912685.1 Longimicrobiales bacterium
GGCGCATTCGACATCGACTCCATGCCACCCGCAACCATAACCTGTGAATCACCCGCGCGGATCGATTGCGCTGCGAGCATCACGGCCTGCAGACCGGAGCCACACACACGGCTCACGCCCATCGCGCCGACCGTATCCGGAACGCCGCCCTTCATGGCGGCCTGACGCGCTGGCGCCTGACCAATGCCGGCCGATACTACGTTACCCAGGATTACATCTTCAATATCGGATGGATTTACGCCGGAGCTCTCGAGTGCGGCGCGAATCGCGATGCCACCGAGGTCTGTCGCCGAAAGCGTGCTCAATGAGCCAAGAAACTTCCCGATCGGTGTACGCCTCGCCGAAACGATCACGGCTGTCCGTTGCGGATCTGCCATCATATCTCCTTCAGCCCCTGCGGGGCGTATGCCCTTGAAATCAGCCCGTCAAAGATACCGGCGTGGAGCGGCACGGGCCAGTCGATGAGACGGCGGGTTGAATCCCTTGAAAGGGGTCAGTCCTGCGGGGGATCGGGGACGAGCTCGGGTCTGGCGGAGTCGGGATCGAGCCTGCCCCACGCGACCACGGGGTCGTGCTCAAAAACGAGCAGCCAGCCCTCCTCGCGGGCCTGTCCGAGCAGGACACGCTTGGACTCCAGGGTCACGAGCGGCTCGACGTCATAGCCCATGATCCACGGCAGCGGCAGATGTGCCGAAGTCGGGCAGAGATCTGCCAGGAAAAGCGCCGATTCGCCAGCCGATGAGATGCGGATCGACTGGTGATTCGGCGTGTGCCCGGGCGTGTTCAGCATGGTGATGCCGGGCATGACCTCGTGGCCGTGCTCGACGAGCGCCAGGCGTCCGGCGGAGTTGACGGGATCGAAGTTGTTCGACAGGTAGCTCGCCTGCACCCGCTCATTGCGCCAGTGCGCGTACTCGAACTCGCCGCGATTCGCATAATAGGCAGCACGGGGAAACGCGAGCTGCACGACTCCATCCGCGTCGAGGCGTGTGTTACCGCCAGCGTGATCAAAGTGGAGGTGAGAGTCGATGACGATATCGATATCGTCCGCTGCGAAACCCGCCGCGGCGATTGCGTCCTCTAGCTGCGTCGGCCGCCCTCCGGTCGACGCGTTCTCGATGCCGTAGATGTCGTGAAACTTCGTGCTCTCTTTGTTGCCGACGCCATTGTCGATGAGCACGAGTGCGGTCGGCGTTTCCACGAGCAGGCAACGCATGGCGAGCGGGATCCTGTTGCGCTCATCGGCGGGGATGCGGCGCTCCCATAACGGCTTCGGCACAACGCCGAACATGGCGCCGCCGTCGAGGCGCTGTCTGCCGGCCTCCAGTGCGTGAATCGTGAAATCACCCAGCGTGCGCGAGCGCACGAGCGGTTGGTGCTCGCTCATGCATCCTCCATCGGTTGCGGACTCGCGATGCGTTTGCGTTTCTTGCGCACGCGACGCCGCAGGAATGTTTCGAGCTGCGTCCAGCGCACAACCTCGTGATCATCGAGACGGTCGAGAAGCCTGCGGAAGATCAACGCCGTGGCGCGCGCATCCCCCATCGCGCGATGACGCGCCTGGTTCTCGACACCGAAGAAGTACGCGAGCGAGTCGAGCGACCGGCTCTTTACTTCGGTTACGGTCTTGCGTGCGAGGCGCACCGTGCACAGCGTGCGATTAAGCATGGGCACGCCGACACGGCCTAGCTCCATGCCGATAAACCGCGAGTCGAAGCCGGCATTGTGCGCGACGAAGACTGCACCATCCAGAATGCTGCGCACCTTCTCCGCAACATCCTCGAAGAGCGGCGCGGCCGCTGCCATCTCCGGCGTGATACGCGTGAGCTGTGTGATGAACGGCGAGATGTAGCGGCAGGGATTCACGAGTGTCTCATACTCGTCTAGGATCGTGCCGTCACCACGCATGCGGACCGCAGCAACTTCCGTGATGCGATGCCCACGCGACGGCGCGCCACCCGTGGTCTCGACATCGACAATCACGTACTCGAGACTGCGGATGATGTCATCTTCGCGGATGATTTCTTCGCGGTTTTCGGAATACCGCCGTTCGCGCGGTTTCAGCGGCCGTGCATTCTTCAACCCGATCCGGATCCCTGCATCCGGATTGCTGAAGTCGATCGACAGCTGTGCAGACAACTGCTCGAGACGCTTCAGTGCACTCGCCGACGGCTTCACCACGGATCGTCCCGGTGCACCGGCATGGTCATGCAGCGCGCACCGCCGCCGCCGCGCACGAGCTCGCCGCCCTCGAACACGATCACGGCCCGTTCGTCATCCTCGATCGTGTCGTCGCCAGTCAGATAGTCGATCGATGACACAATGCGGTAGCCCGCTTCACGCTTCAGCTCCTCATACGTGTGCTCGTTCCGGTCGTACCCCATGATCAGGCCGGGACGCAGTGCCGTGAAGTTGCAACCGCTCGACCACTGTTCCCGCTCCTGCAATGGACGCTGTGACCCACCACAGAAGATCGGCTCGAGCGGCATGCCCACTTCACGCAGCGCCGAGAACAGGTCCGGCATTTCACGCATACCGGCCCGGCCGGCCTGATAGTGCAGCACCGCGCAACGCGATGGTCCGACGAACATCGGCTGGAACACAACGCAATGCTCGCGGTCGATCATGGTGAACACCATGTCCAGGTGAATCATCGCGCGGTTCGACGGCAGCACCACGACAATGATGTCGCTGACACCCTGCTCGCGGATCAGCTTTTCCGCCATCACATCGAACGCACCGGCTGTGGAACGCTCGGACAATCCCATGAGCACCAGGTCCGAGCGAAGAACGTGAATGTCACCGCCCTCTACGGTGTAACCAGTGCGACGCTCCTGACTGCCGTCATACACCACACCGTCATTCTTCAGCAGCGGATGGTACTGGAACAATGCCTTCATCAGGATCTCTTCCGTCCACCGCACGTTATACCGCATGGATGCGATGATCACACCCGAGCCGATCACCATTGCGGCATCACGTGTAAAGAAGAGGTTGGGCAGTGGCGGAAGGTCATAGCTCGTGACGTTCAGAATGTCCTGCAGCGGACCACCCTGTGATGCCCGACCCTCGATGAAGAGACCCACCAGGTCCGATGCCGGCAGATCGTGCAGCTGCCGCGACAGCGGTTCCGACCGCGCGACGTCGAATACTTTCTCGATCAGAAACGGCCGGACTTCCGGATAATCCGCAATCGTCTCCAGCAGATCGCGCACTTCATGTACAACCGAGAACCGCGCGAGGATTGCCTTGAATCTGTGGTGCTCGCGTGCGGCCTGCTCCAGGTCGATGATGTCGTCGTATAAAAAATCCTCGCGTGTGCTCGGCGTCACAGCCAGCAGCTCCTCGCCCGGCGTGTGACACACCACCGAACGCAGCCGCCCGATCTCCGACGTTACCGATATCCGCGCTTCCGACATCCGCCCCCTAGTGCTCTTCCGTGTCCTGCGACCGCCATACCTCATTCGCCAGCGCATACGACAGACCCTCGAGTTCGGCCGCCATATTCACTGTCTTCAACGTAACGTCTTCCGGTACCGTCAGCCGCGTCGGCGCAAAATTCAACACCGCGCGAACGCCTGCGCGCGTCACGCGATCAACTATACTCTGCGCCGCTTCCGCCGGCACGGCGACAATCACGATGTCGATGCCGCCCTCCAGGACCGACTCGAGCTCGTTGTCCGCACGGATCACCAGGTTGTTCCAGCGACGACCGACCTTCGCAGGATCCGAGTCGAATACCGCTTCGATCACGAAGCCCTGTTTGCGAAGATCCTGATAACCCAGCAACGCCGTGCCGATCTTGCCCGCGCCCACCAGCGCTACACGCCAGCTTCGCTCCAGACCAAGAATCGTGCGCAGCGACTGCACCAGCTCCGGCACCGCGTACCCAAGGCCTCGTTTGCCGAACGTACCAAAGAATGAAAGGTCTTTGCGCACCTGCGCTGCCGTAGTACCGGCGCGCTCTGCGAGCTCTTCGCTCGACAGCGTGATTACGCCGCGCTCCGATTGCTCGCGCAACAATCGCAAATATAGGGAGAGACGTCCGACTGTAGATTCCGGAACCTTCTTCATAAACGGCTGCTCGATTTCTTACGTCCTGCACGAGGCATGATGGCGCCTTGTGAATCGTTTCACAAAAGCAACCTAATCAGAAACCGAGGACGCCGTCAATCGGCGAGTGGACTGCGCGGGACGGTGATGGTGAGGACCATGCCCCCGTCGCCGGGGCTAATGACAAGGGCGCCATTGAGGGGCCGGATCGCCTGTGCGGCCATGGCCAGCCTGAGCGTGAGCGCGGAGGTAGCGGCCATCACGCCGGCGTTGACGTCCGCGTCCTCGACGCTGGCGGTCATCCCGGTCAGTACGGCATGGAACCGCTGGTTGGTGGTGGTAGCGACGAAACGCAGCGGTGCCCCGGCGGAGGCCTTTATGGCCGCATGCAGTGTGAGAACGAGAGCGCGCTCGAGCCGTTCGGGGTCGGTGAAAAAAGGGGCGGCCGCGTCAGTGTTTTCGAGGGTCAGGGTAGTCCCACGCGCGGTGGCCTCGGGCATGATGCTGTCGACGATGTCACTGAGCAGCTCGTGGATGTCCGTTTCGGCGACATCGACATACAGGCTGTCGACATTTTCGACGGCCGCTTCGCCGAGACCGGCGACGAGGGTGAGGAGCTGATCGGCCGATGAGCGGATGCGGCCGAGCGATTCGGCGATGCGCGGATCGATCTCGCCGAGAA
>JBDSPG010000362.1:0-12461 GCA_039912685.1 Longimicrobiales bacterium
CCGTTGTTGAGCGCGAGGCCTTCCTTCGCCTCGAGTACGATGGGGCCCATACCGACTCTCTCGAGTGCAGCCGCACCAGTCATGCGTTCGCCCGCTACAATCGCCTCGCCTTCACCCAGCAGAACCAGAGCGAGATGGGACAGCGGTGCGAGGTCGCCCGATGCACCGACACTTCCCCGCGACGGGATGACCGGATGAACTCCACGGTTGAGCAGCTCCGTCAACGCTTCGATGACAAGAGGGCGCACACCGGAGTGTCCGAGTGCAAGCACGTTCGCGCGCAGCAGTGTGATGGCGCGAACCGCTTCTTCTGCCAGAGGATCGCCGACGCCGGCTGCATGACTGCGGATGAGGTTGAGCTGCAGCTCACGAATGCGGTCCGGCGAGATCGTGATCTCGCTCAGCGCACCGAAGCCAGTGGTGAGACCATACACGACACGGCCTTCAGTGACCGCGCGGTCGACGAAGTCGCGCGCGGCCTGCACACGGGGCCGCGCATCGTCGGACAGTTTCACCTTCGCGAACGGCGCGCGCGCGACACGCTCGACATCCTCAAGCTCCAGGCCGTCACCCCGGAGTTGCACTACTCCATCCTTCGCTGACCCACTCAGGCGGTCGGTCAACGAAAGCGCGACGTCGTCGGGTTCGCGATGTCGTTCTGTGACCAGTCCAGCTTGATGTCCGGGTTGGCGCGCAACGCAACATTGAACTGGAAGCTGAAGTTACCGTTCTGGGCCTTTACGAAGACGAAGTTCGCGTCCCAGTCGTGCAGCTTGCGCGTCAGCATCAGGTTATGATCGCTGAACCTGCCGTCGGTGATCGAGTACCCTGTCTCCCATGCTGCCGTCCAGTTCGCGGTCGGCTGGAAGTTCAGCGTTCCAGTCACCTGCTGGCCACTGATCGCGGGCCGGTACAGTGTGTTGTTGAATTCAGTGGTGCTGGTCGAGCGAGGACGCACCAGGGAATAGCGAAGGTTGGCCGTCCATGAGCCGACTGCGCCACTCTGCGTGCCGATGGCATTGCGCCGGCGTGTTCCGACCATGCCGAACTCCTCCTGCGTACGATCCACCGCGACACCCGCCTGTGCCGCGAGCGCGGGATTGCCGAGCTCGCCCCGACCAACCGGCATTGAATCACGCTTGCCCAGATGCAAAATGCGGAACAGCCATGAGTTGCCGCTGATGCCAAAGCTCGCATTTACGTTCGTAAGTCGAGGATCAAAGACGCGGTCGGCAACGGTAGCCGGCTCGCCGTCCGTGCGCGTGACGGGGCGGAAGAGATCATGCACGATTCCGAACTGGAAGCCCTGCAGCAGGTCGGAGTGGAAATCGTTCGTGATCGTGGTGGCCTGGATTCCGGTACCGAACTCACGCGCCTGCACGAAGTCGTACGCGACTGCACTCGTTGAAATCGACAGCAGCTGCACTGTGCGTACGTTCTGACTCGGACGCGGACCTGTGGCGGTATCGACTGCACTCTCGGCCGCGCTGATCTGCGAGGAATCGCGGGAATCCTTGTACTTCGCCTCAAACGTCTGATTCAACGAAAATGACAGGTTGTTCTGTTCCAGTTTGTTTGCCACACCGCCAAACACCGCGCTCTGCAGGGAGTCTGCCTTCGGCTTGGGTGAATAGTTGTACGAGACGCCTGGAGAGAACTTGTGTCTGAGCGCAGCGAACGGACCGACCGGAGTCGCGAGAATGCGGTACATGTCTACCTGCGTTCCTACGCCGAACGTCAGCTGCGTGGGGGAGGCCAGCGTCTGGTTCTGCGTCTTGTCGTTGCGAAGTGACTCGCCACTCAGTCCCAGCCGCGGCGAAATCGTGCTGGTACCAACTAAACGCTGCTGAAAGCTCAGGTCGACACCCCAGCGGTTGCTGCGCTCTGCGGATCCTGGAAGCACGCGAACCGAGTCAACCGTTACCAGCGGGATCGTGCGCTCGTCTGTGCGCGCATCGTTCACAGTGAAACTCTGGTTCAGCGAGAATTTTCCAAGTGTGAAGCTGCCTCGCACGGATGCATTCGTGCCGTGACGCGATTGCGCGCTGGGACTCGTGCTCGCGTCACCGATCGTCGTACCATCGCGCCGGCCTTCAGCGCTCCCGCTCAGTGTGGCATTGTTGTACCACTTCGTCTCGGCGCCCGTCGGCTGGAACAATGTCACAGACGAAAGGTTGAGCGCGAGGCTCGGGAATACTTGCGTCACGGTATTGTCGGTCAGGAACTGGCGCCTCGACGAACCGAATGTGAGCGAAGCCCAGTCGAAGCGTCGGTTCATTGAGAAGTTGGAGTCGATCGAGCGGTTGAGCTCGCGTGGATCGAACGTATTGCGCTTCACGAACGATGAGGACGTGCTGTAGTTGACGTCCGCACTCATGCGCGTGCGTTCGTTTGGCTCCCAACTGTTTCGTGATGCAACCGTCAGTTCGGTTCCGCCCTCGCTCTTCCAGAAGCGGCGCAGCGTTGCACCGCCGCGGATGAATTTGTCGAGATAGTTGTAGTCGAAGCTGCTGCGCAGTTCCGTCCAGTTGTTGCTCATCCAGCCGAACGCGACTTCGGATCCCATGAAGTCGTTGATCGCCCAGTAGAATCCGACATCCTCGATGCGGCGGCTGTAGCGCTGACTGGTGCGTGCAATATCGTTCACCCCAAAACGCGGCATGAGCACACCGCTCCTGCGCCCCTGGGACAGGCTCTGCACCATAAATGGCAGCCAGAACACCGGTACGTCGGCGAAGCGCAACGTTACGTCGCGCGCGACCAGAATGTTGTTGCGTTTCGCCAGCACCTTCTTGGCCGAGAACGCATAGTGGAGATGGTCCCAGGGCAGGTCGCAATCCGTGAAGGTTGCGCCATTGCTGTAGTAATCATCGCCGCGGGTGACGAGCGTCGTGCTGTACATCCGCCACAGCGCGCCCTCCGAGATCGATGTCGTAGCCCCCCGTGCGACGCCGTAGCGTCGTTCAATGTCGTAGCAGAGCGAGTCGCTCTCGAGCGGCGTCGCGGTGCCCGTCCCGGACACTCGTGGCTTACCGTACCCGCATACCAGCGAGATGCTGTCCGAATACGTAATCGCACCCGCCTCAACCTGCTGGCCGTCTCGCGAGACCAGCGCGTTGCCGCGCAGGTTGAGATTCCCGCTGTCGGCGCGGAACGCCGCTGTGTCGCTCTTGTACTCCGTCGCGTTGAAACCAGGGAGCCGCACCAGCGCCTCCCAGATGGAATCGCGCGTCAACGCGGGTGACTGACCGGCGCGCGCGTCCCGCGGATCGGCCATGCCGTTCACGCGGATCTGCTGCGCCGGCGCACGCAGCGAGTCCCCGACCGGCACCGAGTCGGGCGCACCGATCGGACGCAGGCTGCGCAGTCGCGCACGCATCTGCTCCAGCGGCGACTTCACTGTCGTGTCCTGCTGCGTCGGGATCTGCGCCAATGCAGGCGCAGTCCATACGCACACAGCCACACCACACGCGAGAACCGCGCGTTGCATCACACTCCAAATCTTTCGTTGTCCTGCTGCCCTCACGGGGCCTCCACGTCTGATTCTGCATCTGCAAGGAACGCGGCCGCGGTTTTGTCACGCCTGCGTTCCATCAATTTCGCCAGCCAGATACTCACTTCGTACAGGAACATTAACGGTATCATCATGTACAGCGTCGCGCTGATCGCATCGCCGGGTGTCAGCAGTGACGCGGCCACGGCCATGATCGCAATCGCATAACGACGGTTGCGTCGCAGAAACCCGGAGGTCACCAGACCCAGCGAGCTCAGGATCAGGATCACAACCGGCAGCTCGAACACCAGCCCGAACGAGACCATCAGCTTCGCGACCATGTCAATATACGAACCGACACCGATCGTCTGCTTCATGTCTTCCGTCTGGAACGCCATCATCACCCGCATCGTCGCCGGCAGCACATAGAAATATGCCAGCAGTGCGCCCAGTACGAACAGGACGAGCCCCGCATACAGCGACGGTACTATGATCCGCTTCTCCTTCTTGTGCAGCGCCGGCGACAGGAAGGCCCAGACCTGATATGCAATAATCGGGAAAGCCAGCAGCAATCCGAGCGTCAGACCCAGCTTCATGGTGATGAAGAAGGCCTCCGTGACGGTGAAGACGGAAAGCCTCGAGTCGCAGGGTCCTGCAGCGGCGGCGGCCGGGGTGCAGTCGAGGAACGGGCGGGCGGGGTCGATCAGAACGCTGACCAGATCGAACCGGATCGAGATCCAGAGCCCGATGCCGCCCATGATCAGGAAGGCGAGGAGGCTCCAGAGAATGCGCCAGCGCAGCTCTTCGAGGTGATCCAGAAAGGGCATTTCGCCCGGCGCTTCCGGATCTCCCGGTGCCCCCGACTTGCCCGAGAGAAACTTGAAACGGCTCAGCATGGACATCCTAGAGCGGCAGTTCGACCTGATTCTGACTAAGTGCCGCCCGAGCCCGGCGGGCGCTGAGATCTCTCAGCTCCTCGTAAAACTCATCGAGGTCCTGAAAGTTCCTGTATACAGAGGCATAACGTACATAGGCGACATGGTCGCGGGACTTCAGCTGGTCCATCACCAGCTCGCCGATGCGCCCGCTCTCGATCTCGTCCTCGCCCTGCTGCAGCAGCTGGTCCTCAACAGCGTTCACCATCGCATCGATATCTGCGGTCGAGATCGGTCGCTTCGCGCACGGCAGACGCAGCGCCTGCTCCAGCTTGCGGCGCTCGAAAGGTTGCGTCTGGCCGTCCGCCTTCTTCACCAGGAGCTGGCGCTCCTCCACATACTCGTATGTCGTGAACCGCTTCCCGCATGCCCCGCACTCCCGGCGCCGGCGCACGGACCGACCCTCCTGGCTCGTACGTGAGTCGACCACATGGTCTTCCGTGCCGTGGCAGTAGGGGCAGCGCATCTATCTCGGGATTCTCCGCAGGGCCGCTCTCGCCAGCGTCGCACAGTCCGACGTCGCATAAAGCTGTACTACTTTGCTGTAGAACCGCTTCGCGGTCGTGTTGTCCTTGCGGTCTTCTGCAACCTTGCCCGCCCTGCACAACGCTTCGCTCGCGCGGGGCGACGACGGCCAATCCGTTGCAACCTGGTCGAACGCCGTGTAGGCCTCTTCCCAGCTGTCCTCCATGACCCACGACTCACCGATTTGAAACTGCGCCAACGGCGCCTCCGGTTCGTTCCGGAATGAGCGGATCACGTTCTGGAAATACTGACGCGCCGAGCCGTACGACCCATCCTTCATCTTGGCCAGCCCCGCCTGATATGCCTGGGTGGCCGTCATCCCGCTGGCAGACGATGTCTGCGGCGGCGGCGCCTGAACCTGCCCCGGCTGCATGCGCGCCTCCAGAGCGTCCATGCGCGTTGCGAGCTGCCGCATGGATTCCAGGTTCTGGCTCATCAGCTGCTTCGTCTGCTCGATGAGTGTGTTCAGCTCCTGGAAGCGGAAGCTCGACTGTCCCCGCGAGTCCAGCGTCAGCGCCATGCTCGAACGCAGCGTGTCCAGCATCAGTCGGTTCTGACGCTGAATGTTCCGAAGCACCGTGTCCTGATGCATCTGCATGTCGGCGATCGTAGCCTGCAGCGAACGCACGTCCTTCTTGGTGGCGCACCCCTGAAGTGCCACGCACACAAGGAGTGTCACCGCCACGAGCACGCGGCGCTGCGTTGTGATTCTCCGCCCCGCCACGTTGCTCATGTTATTGCCCCGGCGTTGTCAGCGCGTTTCCGCTGGTGATCGTGAAACTTGCGCGGCGATTGCGGCCCCACGCACTCTCATCATGTCCCGGATCCTGCGGCTGATCCTCGCCCATGCTGACGATCTCCAGACGGCTCTCGTCGATGCTGAACTGAACCAGGTAATCCTTCACCACCTGCGCACGACCCATCCCCAGCACAAGGTTGTACTCAATCGAGCCACGTTCATCGGTATGACCCGTGATCCGCAGACGCACTGCCGGATTCGCACGCAGGATCTGCACCTTCTCACCCAGCGCCGTCTGCGCGGCCTCGGTCAGCTTGTCATCGTCGTACTCGAAGTAGATCGCTGTCTCCAGGGTGCCGCGAACGAGCGCCATCCGACGAGCGGCCTCGGCTGCATCCGCTGCCGCACGGGTTGCGGCCGCAATCGAGTCCTGGCGCGCCTGCTCCCTGCGCGCTGCATCCGGATCCGTCGTCGACGTCGGCGTGGACGACTGCGGGTTGTCTATCGGCGTTACGACCGGCGGCTTCTTCTTCGCACACGCCGTCAGTGCAACAGTGCAGACGCAGGTTAAAACAAGAGCACGTCCAAGCATCGTCACTTCTCCTGGTAATGAACGGTTCATGATCAATCCTGAAAACATTTGGTGGTTAGCGCACGACATAATCAGACGCACGTGCGAGAGGCGGTGACCAGTCCGACATACGAAGCTTACCGCCGTCGA
Source organism: Longimicrobiales bacterium (assembly GCA_039912685.1). GTDB lineage: Bacteria > Gemmatimonadota > Gemmatimonadetes > Longimicrobiales > RSA9 > DASUXU01. The sequence goes on from JBDSPG010000362.1 coordinate 6,414, forward strand.
CCAGCTTACGCTTCGTTTCCGTTACTTCATCGATAACATACAAGCTGAGCTGCTGATCGCCCACCCCGGAGGAGAAAACGATGTGACGACCGTCTGGCGCCCAGCTGGGATCTTCATTATCACCCGCCGCCGCGAGCTGACGGATCTGTCCACCCGCGCGTTGTGCATCCGCAATGAGAATCTGGTACGTGCCGCGTGAGTTCCAGTGTCCGGCGAAAGCGATCTTGCTGCCTGTCGGGGACCAGTCGGGCCCGAAGTAATAACCATTCATGCCTGCGACGTACGGCGTCAGCTGTGTTGCATTGCCACCGTTGGAAGGCATTACGTAGATGTGCGGCAAGCCGAGACGGCTCGACATGAACGCGATCTGCGAGCCATCCGGTGAATACGTTGGTGACTGATCTGCCTTCGCCGAGTTGGTGAGTCGCCGTACACGACCGCCTTGGTATTCGAAGATTTCAGCGTTGGAGTTACGTCCCTGCTCCTGCCATGCAGAGAATGCGATGCGCGATCCGTCCGGCGAGTACGCGGGCGTTGTAGACAGGCCGGCGTTGCTGATGACGCGCGTGGCCCCACTCTGGATATCGCGCTCGACAACCTGCTGTCCCGCGGGGGAGCCCTGCATGTAGATGAGCTTCCTGCCGTCCGGTGACCACTCCGGCGAATAGATCTGGCCGCTCGCCCCGCCCAGCCGCTTCATCCCGAATCCATCGTAATCGACAATGAGCAGGTCGAACGTGCCCGTTGCGTTCGCCGTCATGGCCTTGTTCTGCCGGTTGAACGCGATGCGCGTTGCTGCACTGCCCGGCTGATTCGTAATGGACTTCACGATCTCATCGGCAATCGCGTGCAGCGCCATGCGGAAGTCGGGCGCACCGTCCGAAGGGATGCGGTAACGCGTTGTAACCTTGACGCGTGAATACACGACGTCGTGGAGCGTCAGCTCGAGCTCGTAGCCGTTCGATGCCGGAACCACGTTGGCTGTAACGAGGAACCATGTGCGCAACGCATTCCACGCCGCGTAGTCGATGGCGCCCGCCTGCAATGTGGACGGCGTACTGAGCATCTGGAAGCGATCGCTGAAGCTGAGGTCACGACGAATGATCGTGGCCATTGTATCGAGTGTCGCAGGGTTCGTGGCGGCGCCGACGAAATTGCGCACGGCCACCGCTGCCCTGTCGGTCGCGGTGTATCCGCCACGCAGCGCGATGGCCGACGGCTGCTGCGCGGGATCCTGCGCATATGCGGGACGCGCGAGAGCGGCACTCAACGCGGTGATCATGACGGCAGCGAACAACAGACGTCGCATAACGATTCTACTCAGTTGCTGGGCACGAAAGTGAATTGAATCTTCAGACGGTCGCCCTGCCAGTCACGGGGCAGCGGCCCCAGCACTTTTGCGCGTCCGGCATTCTCCACCGCCTCGACCGCGGCGAGGTCGAACGCATCGTTGCCGGAGGTGCGGATCACGCGGACCGCGCCGACGGTTCCGTCACGTTTGATGTAGAACCCCACCTCAGCAGTGAGGTTCGCAGCGCCCTGCCAGCGCAGTGAGCTGGAGAGCCGCAGGATCACATTCTTCAGGTAGTCTGGATAGCCGAACGGAATGCCATCCTGATCCACATTCAGCCCCTCGCCACCGACCGGCCCCGGCTTCGGATTCAGGCCCTGCGCGGGCTTCGCAGCTGTCGGCTTCGATACGACCTTAGGATTCACGGCCGACTGTGTCTGTGCCTTCGGCTTCGGCACCTCCTTCGCCGGTATCTTCACGTCTTCCACCTTGGGCGTCGCAACGACCGGTGCGGTTGTCTCGACGGGCGCGGGCTCGCCAAAAACCGTCGGTGGTGGTGACACGAGATGAATGGCGACCTGCTGATAGTGCACGGGCTCGCTGTCTCCTGTGATGCGTGCCGCAACGAACACTCCGACCACGGCCAGATGCAGCAGCAGCGAAATCGCGATCGGTCCGATACCCGGGCCGCGGCCGCGGTGTCGCAACGAATCGCCGAGGTGGAGGACTCCTCCGGATTTCTCGTTTGCGACGTTCGACATCAACGCTTGTCCTGCTCCGGCTCCATGACCAGACCGAAATTGGTCACTCCAGCCCTGTTCATGATCGCCATGACCTGCAGAAAACGTCCCGACGGAACATCCTTGTCCGTGCGTACTGCAACGCTTTGCTTTGTCCCCGCATAGCGCTTCATCTGCTCGCCGAGATCCTCCATCGTGACCTTCGCCTTGTCGATAAAGATCTCTCCACCCGCATTGATGCTGACAATGACCGCTTCCGATGATTCGATCGGCGCGACATCGCCCTTCGGCAGAGTCAGATCGATTCCGCCCTGCAGCATCGGCGCGGTGATCATGAAGATGATCAGCAGCACGAACGCAATGTCGATCAGGTTCGTGAGGTTGATCTCTGCGTTGACGGGCAGAGTATCGCGACGATTGCGTTTCGCGATCACCTAGAGTTTTCCCTCGCGCGCCAGGCTGCCAATGAACTCGCTCGCGAATCCTTCCAGCTCCCCGCTGAAGCGATTTAGGCGCGTGGTGAAGTAGTTGTACGCGATCGATGCCGGAATCGCGGCCACGAGGCCGATAGCAGTGGTCACGAGCGCTTCGGCGATGCCCGGGCCGACCTGCGCGATACCCGCAGCGCCACCGTTCGCAACGCCGAGGAACGAATGCATGACACCGAGTGTGGTGCCGAGCAAACCCAGCAGCGGTCCAACGACTGCGATGATCGCGAGCCACACCATGCCGCCCGATGCAGCATCGCGCTCTTCATCCTGCACCTTTTCGAGGATGAGCCAGAGCGCATTGAGTTGCGCTTCCGACAGGCCCGGCTGATCGGGTGCATTCTCCCGCAACGCACCCGGCCGCAGTTCACTGAAAAAATTTGCGCCCTGCTTGAAGATGCGGCTGTACGGCGTTTCCGGCAGTCGCATCACGGTCTTGTATGCGTCCTCGAGGCGCTGCGTGCGCTCGAGCGCCTGCACGAAACGGAAACCGTCGCCGCGCAGACGGCGGAACTGCCGCCACTTCCAGAAGATCAATACCCAGCCGGCAAGCGACATGACGATCAGGATGCCGAGAACCGTGAGAGTATACCACGGCGCCTGGCGCAGGATCGTCGTTGTGGTGATCTGCTGCGCTGCCGCCTGGAGCATTGCCATCAAACCGTGGCCTCCTGTGAGGTGATGTATGTATATGTCGCTGCAAGCCCGTCCCGCAGCTGCTGCTGCGGAGCCCAGCCGAGCGCGCGCATGCGTGAATTGTCGAGACATGAGAAGCGCAGCTCGCCCGCGCGCGGGTCCTCGTGTCGTACCTCCACACTGCGGCCTGCCGCTGCCATCAGTTCGCTCGCCAGCTCATTCACCGATGTCTCCACTCCCGTACCCACATTACACGCGCGGCTGTCGAGGGTTGCAGCACGATCGAGAGGCGCTCCGGACACGAGCATGTTCGCACTCACGCAGTCGCCGACGAAAACGTAGTCCCGTGTCTGTTCACCGTCGCCGAAAATCGTGATCCCCTCACCCGCAGCAATACGCTTCGAGAAGATCGCGACGACGCCCGCCTCGCCATGCGGATCCTGCCGCGGCCCATACACGTTGCCGTACCGGAGCGCGCCATACTCGATGCCGTGCACGTTCGCGTAGTAGTACAGGTAATTTTCGGCCGCCAGCTTGCTCACGCCATAAGGGGACAGTGGCCGTTTCGGCGAAGTCTCCGGTGTCGGACGGTTCTCCGGTTCGCCGTACAGCACACCACCGGAGGACACGAAGATGAAGCGCTTCGTACCGTGCTTCAGTGCGCACTCCGCGACATTGAGAAAGCCGTCGATGTTGATACGCGCATCGTTGCGCGGGTCTTCCACGGAGGATCGCACGTCCATCTGCGCTGCGTGGTGGTTCACGATGTCGAAACCGCCGGCATCACGGAACAGCTGGTCCAGTGCGCCGTCACCGATGTCCATCTCGATCAGCTCGATACCATCGCCGACATTGGAACGGCGGCCGGTCGACAGATTGTCCACTACCCACACGCGGTCACCGCGATCGCGATACGCCTCGGCGACATGGCTGCCGATGAAACCGGCGCCGCCCGTCACGAGTACATTACAAGACATCAGTCTTCCCCTCCCACTAGTGAATCCTCCGCGGCATCCTCCGCGGTTTCGCGCGCGACATCGGGCGCAACTCCGAGCGTATCATCCAGGCCGAAGAGGTAGCGCGCCGCGTCAACCACATCCCGATCCGATCCGGACGCGGCCGCCTGGCGCAATCGCGTCATCGGCGCGTGCAGCATCTTCGCCATCAGCTGACGCGTCAGCGCTTCGATCGCCGCGTGATCCTCAGGCCGCAAATGCTTCATGCCGCGCAGCGCGCGCGCCAGCTCCGCTTCGCGCACTTCTTCCGCCCAGCCACGCAGCTCACGAATGACCGGCACTACTTCGCGGCTGCGACACCACTCCAGGAATTCCGATGCTTCCGCGTCGACAATCGCCTGCGCTGCATCGATCTCAGAGTGACGCTTGCGCAGATTGCCAGCGACCAGCTGACTGAGGTCATCGATGTCGTACAGGAATACATTGTCGATGTCGGCCACAGCCGGATCCACGTCGCGTGGCAGTGCAATGTCGAGAACGAGCAATGGACGGTCACGCATGCCGATCGCACGCGACACCAGGTCGTGCGTCAGGATCACGTGCGGCGCCGATGTCGCCGTGACAACGATATCCGCATCATGAAGTGCAGCAGGCAGGTCGGCGACCGCGACGGCGCGCGCGTTCAGCGATGCAGCCAGCTCGTGCGCACGCTCCTCGGTTCGATTCATCACTGCGATGTCCGTGACACCCTCTGCGCGCAGGCAACGGATCGTCAGCTCGCTCATCTCACCCGCACCGATCACGAGCGCCGTGCGCCCGTGCAGTGAGCCGAAGATCTTGCGGCCGAGCTCCAGCGCCGCCGATGGAATGGAACCGGCACCCGTACCGAGGCGAGTCTCCGACCGGATTCTGCCGCCCACGCGCAACGCCGTCTCGAACAGGCGCGGCATCACCGGTCCCGTGAGCACGCCTTCGCGGCGCGCGAGCTCGTACGCGGCCCTCACTTGCCCCTGGATCTGCGCCTCCCCCACCACCATCGAATCGAGGCTGCCGACTACGCGGAACAGGTGCGTGATCGCCTGTTCATCGAACAGCTGATACACGTACGAATCGGTGTCGGTCTCGTTGATGCCTGCATGACCAGATAGAAAGCGTACTGCGAGCGAACGCGCATTCGCCTGCGAGTCCGCTCGCAGGTAGAGTTCCGTGCGATTGCACGTAGAGAGCAGCACCGCCTCATCGCATCCCGCGGACGCGAGTCGGCGCAGAGCTTCACGCGCAGCTTCGCCTTCGATCACGAAGCGCTCGCGGATCTCCAGAGGCGCTGTCCGATGACTCAGTCCGACGATTGTGATCGTGCTCACAGGAACCCGCCGTGTGCCACGGGCGAGATGCGCAGCACGAGATACGCGAGGATCACGATCACGAAGCCGATGACACTCGCGCTGGCTGCGCGCCGTTCACGACTTGGGACGGATGTCGTGCGGATCGCCACAATCAATGCGAAGACAATCCATGTGATCACTCCCCAGATCACCTGCGCTTCTTCAGTCGACAGGCCCTGTCCGAAACGAAGGCTCCAGCTCCAACCGAGAACAAGTGCGAGTGTGAGGCATGGGAACGCGACGAACAGACCGGTGCGGCCGATCGCGTCGAGTGTCGGCAGTGCCGGGAGGAAGCGGAAGATGCGGCCGAGGTGCTTCTCCTTGAGCTCGCGGAACTGCAGCAGATAGAGCAGGCCCGCGGCGGCGGACAGCGTGAGGCCCGCATAGGCCGCGAACGCAAGAAGTACGTGCAGCGTGAACCACGGACCGCGGAATGACATCGGCTCACCGGACGGATGCAGACCAGACAGCAGGGAGCCGGCGAGGAGAAGAACCACGATCGGCAGAAGGATGATCGCGATGGAACTCAGGTCATAAAGTGCTGCGCTCGAC
>JBDSPG010000367.1:0-3013 GCA_039912685.1 Longimicrobiales bacterium
CGCTCCTGACATCCGGTGATGATGGAATTGCGGAAGTTGCGTACGGCGTCGGCTTCAACAGTGTTTCACACTTCTGCCGTTCGTTTCGCGAGTCCTACGGAGTTACGCCGTCTGAGTATCGCACGCGTGATGGCGTGCCGCTGGTGCACGCATGACGGTCCCACGAGTTGTCATGGTTGTTACTGCCGACGCAGAACTCGGGACGTATATCGAGCAATGCCTCCGTCGCATACCGGATGTTACTGTGCTCGATCCAACAGCGGACACCGCGCTGGACGCGCCAGCAGGCGCCGCGCCGGACCTGTTGGTGTGCGATGCGTTTCATTCGGTTACAGCGGCACCGGGGGCGGCGGCGCGACTGCTGGTGCTCGACGAGGCACCGGCAGCCGATGACCCGGCGCTTGCCACAGGGGCTCGCGTCGGGTGGATCCTCGCGCCATTTGATGCGGACTCTCTGTCCCGGGCTGCGCTCCGTCTGCTGCCGTCAGCATGACGGTGAGCGCGCGCTACGCGCCTGCCCGCACCAGGCCGTGGAGCGTGCTCTGTGCGTCGGCCGCAACGGTCGCAACAATGTCGAGGAACACTTCAGCCGCCTCCGCGTCACGCTCTTCCAGCAACTCGAGGTCGCGGAACACCAGGATTCGCGGTGGTGTCGCCGGATCTTCCGACCCGAACAATGCATCCTCGAGTGCGTCCCAGTTGAACCCGAAATCTGCGGTGAGCTGAAGCGACTGATAGAGCGCGTGCATCAGACTCGTCTTGTCGAACACCGGCGCACGATCTACCCACACCGCATCAAAACACTCGCCTTGCAGCGTCTCCACAACCTCCCGTACTTGCTCCACCGACGGAATCGAACGCGACATCAGCGGATCCTCCTGAAACTGGCGTAATGATCGTGAGAGTAGAACACCTCACCACCCTCTCCAAGCACGAGTCTCTGCGGCCCCGCGTGGTCAATGCCCGGCGTGCGAACGACGTATTCGTGGTAGTATCCTCGCCGCTGCGCCGGCAGCAGGCGTTCACGATTCGCGAACACACCGCCGTCATTGCGGTGTGCATCACGCGCTCCTGACGTGGCACGCTCGAGCGTGGGTGCAAGGTCCACATCGCCGCGCCACGCCTCGCGGCCGTCCACGTCGCGGATTGTGACGTCATGTACGACAAGGTCCTGCGCAGCCGGCGTCGGCGCCCGCTCGCGCCTGAGCTGCACTGCAAACATGGCAGCGATTGCAACAACGATCGCGACAATCCTGATCGGTTTCATGCGATGAAATGAACGTGGTCTGCGAGAATCGTGAACATCACGGGGTCGTCCGTTTTCCGCGGGTTCGCGCCCGCCGCGGCTGACTCTTCCGCGGTGATGCGGACGCCGTCACTAGTTTCCACAACGTAGCGCACATCCCTGCCGAGAAACGTTGCCTGCACAATGCGCCCGCGGTGGCGTCCGCCGTTTTCGGTTATTGCGACGGCGTCACTGCGCACCACTGCCCTGGTTCCGTCCGGTCTTACATCGTAACGCTCGCCGAGCAGCATTACGCCTTCGCCCTCCGGCGTTGCGTCGATAACAGTGGCGTTGCCCATGAAGCGTGCAACGAACTCCGTTGCGGGCCGCTGATACACGTCCGCCGCTGTGCCCGTCTGTTCGATACGCCCCGCATTCATCACGACCACTCGATCCGACACCGCGAGCGCTTCCTCCTGATCATGTGTGACATAGATTGCTGTGATACCGAGGCGCTGCTGCAACGCCCGGATCTCGCTGCGCATGCTGACGCGCAGTTCCGCATCGAGATTGGACAGCGGCTCGTCGAGCAAAATGATCGCCGGCTCGAGCACGAGACACCGCGCGAGTGCAACACGCTGCTGCTGACCGCCGGACAATTGTGCCGGATGACGGTCCCGGTGTAACTCGAGACCCAGCAAGTCGAGTGCACGCATTGCGCGGGCCTGCAACTCGTCGCGCTGCACGCCTCGCACGCGCAGGCCGTACGCCACGTTGTCCAGCACGCTCATGTGCGGGACCAGTGCGTAGGACTGGAACACCATCGGAAATCCGCGGCGGTATGGCGGCACACCGGACAGCGAACGACCGTCGTGCACAATGGTACCGGCGGTAGGATGTTCGAAGCCCGCGATGAGACGCAGCAGCGTCGTCTTGCCGCAGCCGGACGGTCCGAGTAGCGTGCAGAAGCTTCCGTCCTCTACCACAAGCGACAGATCGTCCACCGCACGATGCTTACGGCCATCCGTTCCCGTGAAGTCTTTCGTGACGCCGCGTAGTTCCAGACTCATGTGCGAACCGTCATCCGCGATACTGCGACCTGCATCGCACTCAGTACGACAGCGAGGATCGCCACGAGAATGACACACAGCGCTGCCGCACGCGACAGGTCTGCGTTCTCGACGAACCCGAGAATCGATACCGTGACCAGGTTCCACCGTCCGGACACCACGAAAATGACGGCCGAGATCGCGGTGATGCTGCGCACGAACGCATGCGCGAGCCCCGTGAAGAGCGCGGGTGATGCCATGGGAATGACGACGCGCCGCCATGTCGTGCCCGGCGTTGCACCCAGGCTCGCGGAGCTCTCTTCGATCGATGGATCCACCTGCTCGATGGCATTGCGACCAGCTTCAAGAGCGACCGGCACGCCGCGAAACACGAAGAGGATGATGATGATGAGCGCGGTTCCTGTGAGCTGCAGCGGCGGCGTATTGAAGGCGAGAATGTAGCCGATGCCGACAACGGTGCCCGGCAGTGCGAACATCAGCATCGCCAGTGTACCAAGCAGTGAACGCCCGCGGAACGAACGCCGAACCAGCAGCCACGCGGCGGCCATGCCGATCGCCGCGGCCACCGGTGCCGCGACTGCAGCGAGCAACAGCGAGTCACTGAGTGCGCCGCCCGCCTGGTGCAGCGCATTCGTGTAGTTGCTCAGTGTCAGCGCACCGCTCACTCCCCACACACGGACAACGGAGCCGTATGCCACGACAGCATAGAACGCGCATA
>JBDSPG010000009.1:0-10810 GCA_039912685.1 Longimicrobiales bacterium
GCAACTCGATCACCTGCGCTATGGCGGCAGCTTCCCCGCGTGGACGATCCACTCGCCCGTGCGCTGGAAGGTCGAGGCGGCACTGTTCAAGGCACTGGAGGTGATGTTCCCTTGGGGTACGTCAGTGCAGCACTATCGGTTGAACCGCATCGCGGACCTGTACGAGCAGCACTGGGGCCGTCTGATGGCGAGCCAGCGCGTACTGCAGGAGCTCGACCGCATGGATCACCAGGGCTCCGCTGCACCCGACCTCGTGTCCGAGCTGCGCGCCCTGTATCGCGTCTGGAATCAGAACGCGAGACAGCGCCTCGATGCCGTCGCAGATCAATTTCCGGAATATGCGACGAAGGTACAGCAGCTCATGGCGGCCCGGCTCTGCCTCCAGGCGGAGGAAGAGGTCATCATGGAGCTCGAGGCGCTCGATGTCCTGCCGGACCGTGAGGCCAAGGCGATGCTCGAGCAGGTGCAGCGCAAGCTGCGCCGCCTCCGGAAGAAGCCACTCGAGGAATTGCGCCCCCGCCCGCGCGAGCTTCTCGCGAAGGTGCCGTTCTTCCGGTCGCTGCCGCCCGAGGAGTTCGACCGCATCGTGCAGCTGCTCCGGCCGCGGACGTTCCTGGCAGACGAGATCATCGTGCGCGAAGGCGATGTCGGTGACTCCCTGTTCCTGATCGGCCGCGGCGTGGTGCGCGTAACCGTCGGACAGGGCGGCATTACGCCCGTGCCGCTCGCAACCCTGCTGGCCGGCGACTTCTTCGGGGAGATGGCGGTACTCTCCGCCAATCCGCGTAACGCCACAGTCACGACCGTGACGCACAGTACGCTGTACGAGCTGACGCGGTCCGACCTCGAGGCAGTGCAGATCGTTTGCCCAACCATCCAGCACGTACTCGAGGCCACGGTCGCCGAGCGCATCGAGGAGCGACGCCTGGAATCGGAACGACGCCACGGCGAACGCCGGGCCTCCGGCGTCCCATCAGTGCACGGCGATGGCCCGGGCACCAGCACGCCGTTCTAGCGTCCTTCCAGCGTCCGGAGGACATACCAGCCCCTTCCCTCACCCCTTACATTTCCGCGTTCTGATCCGCACCACGTGTAAGGGGCAAGAAGAGTCATGACGAACGGACGCCGGGACGCAGACGACTATGACGCGATCGCCATCGAGAACCGATGGCAGACGCGCTGGGACGATGAGGGCACCAACCGCTTCACGGAATCGGCGTTGCGCACCGCCAAACGGCCGTTCTACAACCTCATGATGTTCCCCTACCCGTCCGCCGAAGGACTCCACGTCGGCAACATGTACGCGTTCACGGGCGCGGATATCTACGGCCGCTGGAAGCGTCTTCTCGGCGAGGATGTCTTCGAGCCGATCGGCTTCGACGCGTTCGGCATTCATTCCGAGAACTTCGCGATGAAGGTCGGCGTGCATCCGATGGAATTGATTCCGCGCAACATTGCGAACTTCACGCGTCAGCTGAAGCGCATCGGCGCGATGTACGACTGGGATCACACGGTCGACACGACTGCGCCGGAGTACTACAAGTGGACGCAATGGATTTTCCTCCAGCTCTACAAGGCGGGCCTCGCGGAGAAGAAGGAGGCCGCGGTCAACTGGTGTCCGAGCTGCATGACCGTGCTCTCCAATGAGCAGGTGATCTCGGGCGAGTGCGAGCGCTGCGGCAGCAAGGTCGAACAGCGTCTGCTCTCGCAGTGGTTCTTCCGGATCACGAAGTATGCGCAGCGTCTGCTCGACAATCTCGAGTGGATCGATTGGTCCGACAGCACGATCAAGGCGCAGGAGAACTGGATCGGCCGAAGCGAGGGTGCGGAACTGCGCTTTCCTGTAGTCGGTCACGAACCACTCCTCGTTCCCGTGTTCACGACACGACCGGATACGGTTTTTGGTGCGACGTTCCTCGTACTTGCACCGGAGCATGTCGCGGTTGCTTCGATCGCGTCAGACGCACAGCGTGCTGAAGTCGAAGCGTATCGCGAGCGCGCTGCATCACTGGATCTCGTCACACGCAAGAAGGCGGACAAGGAAAAGACCGGTGTGTTCACCGGTGCGTACGCTTGCAATCCTGCTACGGGCGAGAACATTCCCGTGTGGATCGCGGACTATGTGCTCATGGAGTATGGCACCGGGGCCATCATGGCCGTACCCGGACATGACGAGCGCGACTTCGAGTTTGCAAAACAGTACGACCTCGAGATCCGCAGAGTCGTTGCCGGTGATGCCGACGTCGATGTGTCACCGCTCGAGGAAGCGTATACCGGGCCGGGGCGGCTCGTGAACTCGCAGAAGTTCGACGGCATGAACACCGTTGACGGCATTCGATCCGTCACCGCACTCCTCGCGCAGCAGGGCTTCGCGGATGCGCGCGTCAACTACCGGCTCCACGACTGGTGCATTTCGCGCCAGCGCTATTGGGGACCGCCCATCCCGATCCTGTACTGCGACAGGTGCGGCACAGTGCCCGTACCGGAGACGGATCTCCCGGTCGAGTTGCCGTTCGTTGAGAGCTACAAGCCCGACGAGAGCGGTGTGAGTCCGCTCGCGAGAGTCGAATCGTGGTATCGCACCACGTGCCCGCAGTGCGGCGGTGAAGCGAAGCGAGAGACTGATGTGAGTGACACGTTCCTCGACAGTGCGTGGTACTTCCTTCGCTACCCGTCAGCGAACAATGGGGACATGGCGTTTGATCCGGAGCTGACGAAGAAGTGGCTCCCCGTCAACATGTACATCGGCGGTGAAGAGCACGCAGTGCTGCACCTGCTTTACAGCAGGTTCATTACGATGGTGTTGAAGGATCTCGGACACATCGAGTTCGAGGAACCGTATACAACCTTCCGGAAGCACGGACTGCTGATCAAGGAAGGTGCAAAGATGTCGAAGAGCCGCGGCAACGTGGTGATCCCCGATGCGTACCTCGAGAAGTGGGGTGCGGACACGTTCCGTATGTACCTCATGTTCCTCGGACCGTATCAGGAAGGCGGCGACTTCCGAGACCAGGGTCTCATCGGACCCTACGGATTCCTGAATCGTCTCTGGGAAACCGTGCTTCCCGTTGAAGAGCTCGGTGGCGGTGCGCCTGATGCAGGCGTAGAGCGAAAGCTGCACCAGACCATTCGCAAGGTGACGGAGGACATTGCTGCGCTGCGTTACAACACTGCTGTTGCGGCAATGATGGAATATCTCAACACCGTGCGCGCAGGCAATCGCAGCGTTGTACGCAGTGAGATCGAACCGCTCGTTGTACTCGTGGCGCCGTTCGCGCCGCACATCGCGGAAGAACTGTGGGAGAGACTCGGCTATACGAAGAGCATCTTTGCACCAGCGGAAGATGGCAGCGATGCAGGCAACTGGCCGGCGTTCGACGATGAGAAAGCGCGCGTCAATACGATCGAGTTCGTTATCTCGGTGAACGGTAAACCGAGAGCACGCATGAACGTCGCACCCGGCATCACCGAGACGCACGCAAAAGACGTCGGCCTCGAAGATGTGAACGTGCAGCGCGCACTCGAAGGAAAGACGATACGCAAGATGATTTTTATTGCGGATAAGCTACTCAACATCGTCGTTTCCTGATCAGTGGCGCGTCGGCGGCAGTTTCACACGAAGTTCACAATGTTGGACGGCAAGGAACACTAAGAAAAATTTATTTTGTGAACTTGTCGTTTATCCTAGTGAACTTTGTGTGAGATTTCAGACGCCGCGCCACGCTGCCTGGCCGTGATCCCCTAAGTCGTAAAGTGGTACGGGGCTTGCACTTATAGGCCGCTGTCGACGGCAGATGGCCGTTGGCAGTCCCGGTTTCAATGGAGCTGCAAAATGGCTGATCGCAATCTCGAAGATGCCGGCGCGGAAAATCGCGTGAAGGGCACTGCAAAGAACCTCGAGGGCAAGTTCAACGAGGCTGTCGGTGACCTGACGGATGACAAGAGCCAGGAACTCAAGGGCAAGGCTCAGCAGCTCAAGGGCAAGCTGCAGGACGGCCTGGGCGAGGCTCAGATGGACGCTTCGAAGGACGTCTAGTCACGTCCTGTCAAGCGTGAAAAACGAGAAAGGCGGAGGGCTATGGCTCTCCGCCTTTCCTGTTATATTCTCGCTCTGGAAAGCATGATTTGCAGAGTGAAACGGGCTGGTTCACCAGGTTGACAGTCCGATCCGCCGAACGTTAGCTTTCAGGTCTTGTCGCGGGGTGGAGCAGTCTGGTAGCTCGCCGGGCTCATAACCCGGAGGTCGCGGGTTCAAATCCCGCCCCCGCTATTGCCGGGAGTCGTACGCGGAGGGTCAAACTCCGCAACCCGCGCCGCTCGCGCCGCGCGGGTTTTTCGTCGGTGGAAGTTCGGTCAGTTGGGCCGGGTAGCTCAGTTGGTAGAGCACACGACTGAAAATCGTGGTGTCGACAGTTCAATTCTGTCCCCGGCCACTCGGTTTACGTCCGTAGCTCAATTGGCAGAGCACCGGTCTCCAAAACCGGGGGTTGCAGGTTCGATTCCTGCCGGGCGTGTCATAGCGCCGCATGCAGTGAAGGGCGGCTTTGCTCCCATCGTCTAGTGGCCTAGGACGACGCGTTCTCAGCGCGTAAACCGGGGTTCGATTCCCCGTGGGAGTACTCAGGAAGGGCGAGGACGGCTCGCGTAGCTCAGTGGTAGAGCACTCCCTTGGTAAGGGAGAGGTCATGGGTTCAATCCCCATCGCGAGCTCCTGGACGAGGCCCCCATCGTCTAACGGTTAGGACGCCAGCCTTTCAAGCTGGTAACCGGGGTTCAACTCCCCGTGGGGGCGTTGACGGTCGGTTGCAGTGCCAGGTCTGTGGATTTGCGGGAATAGCTCAGTTGGTAGAGCGTCACGTTGCCAACGTGAAGGTCGCCGGTTCGAACCCGGTTTCCCGCTCTGGACGAGAGGCAGACAGACGTCTCTCGGTAGGTAGGATGGGACTGTAGCTCAGTCTGGTTAGAGTGCCGCACTGTCACTGCGGAGGTCGCGGGTTCGAGCCCCGTCAGTCCCGCTCGTAAGCTCTTTGACAATATCTGGTGCAGCGCCCTGCGGGGCGCTCGAGTGGGGACGGGGCTGTAGCTCAGCTGGGAGAGCGCTGCAATGGCATTGCAGAGGTCAGGGGTTCGATCCCCCTCAGCTCCATTCGCGGCGATCTTTTAGGTCACGCGAACGACCGAATCGGCTCGAATGGCGAAATTGGTAGACGCGCAGGATTCAGGATCCTGTGGGGGAAACCTCGTGGGAGTTCAAGTCTCCCTTCGAGCATTGATTCGGGAACTGTAAAGTTGGTCATGCCCAGATGCTGAAATTGGTAGACAGGCTGGTTTGAGGGACCAGTGCCAGAAATGGCGTGCATGTTCAAGTCCTGTTCTGGGCATCGCTGTGAAGTTTGGGAATGCGCCCATAGCTCAATTGGATAGAGCACCTGACTACGGATCAGGAGGTTTCAGGTTCGACTCCTGATGGGCGCACTCGTTGGTTGGGTACCGAAGCGGCTAAACGGAACAGACTGTAAATCTGTCGGGCTCTGCCCTACGAAGGTTCGAACCCTTCCCCAACCACTGTCTGGTTCGAATGCCGGGCGCATAGCTCAGTTGGTTAGAGCGCCACGTTGACATCGTGGAGGTCACAGGTTCGAGTCCTGTTGTGCCCATGTTGAGAGCATGATCCGCCGTCGCGTCTGGATCGCGCGCGTCGTTGGCCGAGCGGCCGCCGGTTACGGGCGTCGGCGGCGGATCAGTCGGGGCTGTAGCTCGGTTGGCTGAAGTGGCATAGCTTGATAGTCCCGTCCCGCCAGCCAGAACCAAGGGCCTCCGGAGGATTTCCTCTGGAGGCCCTTTTTTGTATGCGCGTGATGGAGTTGCGCCGGGATATAATCGGTAAGACGAGTATGAAAGCGCACAACCGATAGTGAGTGGAGGGCCTCATCGGAGTATCAGCCCGTGAGATCATCGGCCTTGATAGACGTGCGGCGCGAATGGGAGTTGCTGCCCACTTCTCCGCTTTTCACTAGCGCCTGCCGTGCACTGATGGGCCCTATCAGTTCAAACGCTGCGACAGCACCGAGAACCACCGTTGCAATAGTAGTCGACATCTCCGGAAAGCGTTGCTTCGTTAAAAGCACGAGCCCGATCGCCAACCCTGCCTGTGCCAGTATCGACACGCCAAGCAGCTTCCGCACTTCTGCGGGGAGCCCACGCCGGCGTGCGGCGAAAAACGTCCCTCCGATTTTCCCTACACAGCGACACGCTATGTACATGAGGCCTACCACGCCCAGTGACGGCAGTAGCCTCAGATCCAGCTCTGCGCCCGCGAGAACGAAGAAGATCACGTACAACGGCGGATCTGTGCGAGATAGCGCGTCGAACAAGTGGCGTGAGCGCGATGACAGGTTTGTTAGCGTCGTGCCCACGAAGAGACTCGCCATGAGAGGTGATGCACCCATCCACGAAGCAAGCCCGACTGTAAGCAGTACGCATCCGATCATCAGGATTAGTAGCTCGCCGGATTCGAGCCCGCGGCTGGCCCAGGCAGCAAGCAGAAGTCCTACGAGGTATCCGAGTGCAGCAGATCCCGCAAACTGCCAGACCACAGGAAAGACGGTGTTGTAGACGATTGTCGGATCGAGACTACCACTCACGCTAGCCCCGTGCAGTTGCAATCCGGCGGCTACGAGACTGAAGACAACGAGCGCCATTATGTTATTCAGCGCGATGACACTGGTAACTGCATCCGTCAACGGTCCACGCGAATCCACTTCACGTAACACCATCAATGTCGAAGCGGCGCCAGTTTCAATCGCGATCGCGCCGAGGAGAAGCGCCACAGCAAGCGACTGGCCTGTGATAAGCATCCCTATCGTTACGAGCACCAGCGTAAGCAGGGACTCACTTAGCGAGAGCGCGGCAATGGAACCGCCCGTTTTGCGTATAGACGAGAAATTAAATGTGGCTCCGATGGAAAATAAGATGAGGCCGAGACCCACCTCGCTGAACACCTGGAGTGCACTAAGGTTTTCATGGCTGATAAATCCAAGGACGGAGGGACCGACGAGCACACCAGCGAACAGGTATCCGGTGACTTCAGGAATGCGTATTGCCTGTACCAGGTGGCCAATCAGCAATGCGGCGAGCAGGATGATCCCGAGCGAGCTGAGGTCGTTCATGGACGGTGTATCAGCAACGCAAACATGATGGCGCCTCGGCGGACTACAACGGGCGCGCTAGTAGTGTCCAGCTGCTGCAGCAATGTCTGAACATTTCTGGGTGGCTCTGCAGACCCGATGCGCACAACTACGTCACCAGCACGAATACCTGCTCGGTAGATTCGCGTTGTGCTGTCTGCAACCGGTATTGCTGCGCCAGCGAGCAATTGGTGTGGAGCACCTAGGACAACGCGCTGTGTTGATCCGCTCCGGGACAACACGATTGCGTGCCGCTGGGAGCTGCGCGCTGCTTCGAGGAGTCGTTCGGGCGAAGCTGGGGTTGAGTCGTCCACCGCAACGATTAAGTCGCCCGGTAGAAGTCCCCATGCAGCCGCCCTGCCAGCGGCTCGCATCTGGCCAAGGAACATGCCGGCCGCACCCCGGTGTACGATCCGCCAGGCGGAGTCCATGGGCGGGAGGTCCACGTCGATCGACTCCTCGAGTGCGTGTGTCGCAGAAGAGAGGTGAGCTGCGCCTCGGTTCGCTGATGCCACGTCCACAGCGACGACGCGACTCCCGCAATCAATCAGTATACCGCGGCGACGCCCTCCCAAACTGAACAGCCCTGCGCCGCGCATGGTCGGCGGCAGCTGCGTATTGAGCACGATCTCTCGATACCTCACGTCACCGCACTGCAACTGGGCGGTGCCGCCTGTCATGGCGAGAATCGCAATGAGGCTGTCCTGCTCGTTACGCGCTGCAGCCACAACCCAGGCGATTGACGCCGGGGCCTCAACTGGTTTGGGTGGCGGGAGCGTATCTGAAATCATCACGGAGCGTAGGTGCGCACCTCCGACCAACGCTCTACCAGCATCCCAATGAATCGCTGTCTCGCCTGATGAAAGGCGTAACACGTGCGGCGCCAAACCATCTCTAACCGACGCGATATAGTCGGCCTGTTGACGCAGTTCTGCGTCGCGAGTCAATTGCTGAAGTGGCGACTCGTCAGAAGCCACCATCGGCGCTTCAGCGGTGGAATTGGGCCGCGCAAGCAGGCCGATCGCAAGCGTGGCAGCTGCGCAAAGGGCGAGAAACCCAAGATTCCGTCTTCTCACGCGACCAGACTCGCCAGCATTTCTTCGCACGAGCGCACACATGCCTCACAGGCATCCGCACAGGTCGCGCAGTGCTCCATCCCCATCTGGGCATGCTTGCGGCATTCATCGCTGCAAGCTGAACACGACATGCGGCACGCGTCGAGTGCTGCTCTCAGAACACCCGCGTCACCGTGACTGGGTCGCGATACCATGGACGAGACGGTTCTGCACATGTCGGCGCAGTCCAGATTGAGCCGGATGCATCGCGCCAACTGCGCTGCGTTGCTCTCCGCGAGACATGCGTCCGCGCACGAAGTGCAAACCAGACCGCACTCAGCACAATCAGCCGCACATCGCAACGCAGCATCACCCGATCCGGACGCAGGTGCCGGATGCGTTCTGAACAGTTCATGAAGCATTTTCATGGTGGACGCTCCTATCGCGGGAAGGAGTCAAACGCCGCGTTGTGCGGCGCGATTTTTCGCTATTATCCCAACAAGAATTAACGAGAACGCGAAGAGGCGGATGACGTATAGCAAGTCGAGGGGGAAAGCAGGATTATCCGCGAGCAACACCAGAGCGAGCCGCTGAATTGCAAGGAGAAGAAATGAACTTGAAAAATAGGCGAAGAGGCGCTCGTGCGTATCGCGCCAGAAGCGCAAAAAAAACAGGGCCGCGACGAAATATCCCATAGCCAATGCGCCAGCCAGAAAATCCACCATCGCTATTCCCTCGTTTCCCAAATGAGTCCGTAAAGGAGTAGCACGATGCCGGCAAATGCGGGCAGCGTTCTCCAGACGGAAAGATCGATCTGAGGGACAACGCTCAGGTCCAGGAAAAGGATGATGTTGTTGAGCGCGAGCCCCACGAAGCAAAGCCCGCTCCAGAATAGCAGACGAGCACGCGACCGCTTGAATCCTCGTAACAGAAGGGTCGCACACGCGAGCGCGGTCAGTGCGCAGAGCGCGTATATGGCGCTACTCACGTGACCTCGGCTTCAGAAGGAATGAATCAGCGAATGACTGCACGGGCGAAGTGGACGGCTCATAAATGGCGCGGATCAGCTGAACGGGAAATCGCTCGTTCGCGGCGATAAGAAGAGCCGCGAAATTGGAAGCGGCCGAATCCGTAGTGATTCTAAATCCTGAGTTCGATGTCCCCTCGGCCAACCCGGAGCGCACGAGGTCTGCTACAACTTGATCTGCAATTTTCTGTTGGGTCACCAGTTCACCGGCGAGGTCCTCTGCAGACATAGACCTCCCCGCCCGTTTGGAAAGGACGACGAGCGCATGCAGATGCGTCGCACTTGGCAGATGGCGTCGCGCCAGCTGCTTCACCTGGTCTGACAAGACGTTATCAGTCACGGCCCGAAACTTCGGCAATTTTCGTGCTTGTCACACATCTTGTGTAACGCAGGAATGTCCGGCCTGGTAAGGGGGGCTGCGTTCGTTCCGATGCGTTGTGCGATTGCCCGCGCCACTGTGGCGACGCGCCTGTCTGAAGCAGGGTCGGCCGAGCGATGGGCCAGTCGCAAAGAGGCGCAGATGGGTTTCGTACGACCGCTTTTTTGTTTATATTTGTTGGCTCATTGGTGGCCACATTTCATGATCCACCGTTCATGAGCTGCTTGACAACTGGGGGTTAGGTAACCTATTCACAACAGGTTACGGGACGTATTAGGACACACGGGGCTGTAGCTCAGTTGGGAGAGCGCGTCGTTCGCAATGACGAGGTCAAGGGTTCGATTCCCTTCAGCTCCACTGGTCGCCACTGTAGCTCAGAGGTAGAGCACTCGATTCGTAATCGAGCGGTCGTCGGTTCAATTCCGACCAGTGGCTTGGGGTGTTACAAACAACGCTGGACCGGCCCCGTTCCTGAATTCAAAGGCCACGCTTCCCGTTTGGGATGCGTGGCCTTTTTCGCGTTCAATACGCATCGAGATCACGGGCGAATGCGATTTCCCCGCTGAACTCCTCCATTGCTCAGCGTAACGCAGACTCCTAACGTATTCACCAGCGTTGCGGCCGGCCTGTATTGCGATGGGGGTAACAGGAAACGTATGCCCAGGTCATGCTTGTGTGTCGTTTGGGTTTGTATGGCTTTTGCTTCCCCGGCCTCCTCGCAGTGGACGCTTGTTGGACGGGTTGCGGGGGACTACCAGACGGGGACATTGCATTCCCTGACGTTCCGGCTGACCGATAACGAAGGGGTAGTGCGCGCGGTAACGCGACCGGATTCGCTCGGAGCGTTCTCATTTTCGATCGGTCTAACACGCACGACCGTCATGAAACTCGATTTCGAGTCTGACGCCTATGCGCCTCGAACGATCGAGTTGAACGCCCGGGCAGGTGACACCACGCACGTGGAAGTAACGCTCAAAGGCAAGGTGCTGGAGCTTGCGCAAATCGTCGGCGAGGCGAGGCGTGGTGTGCTGAGCGACCGGATGAAGGGATTTGAAGAACGCAGACGAATGGGTGCGGGCCACTTCGTCACGCGGGCGCAAATCGATGACCGTCCGGGATCGACTCGCCTCAGCGATTTCATCAGGACTGTACCAGGCGTTGC
>JBDSPG010000018.1:0-11922 GCA_039912685.1 Longimicrobiales bacterium
CACCCGCCTGTCGGACGCGTGGATCGAGGGGAATCGCGCCGAGGAACGGAAGACTCATGCTCGTGGCGAGACGCTCACCTCCACCCTGCCCGAATACGTCGATCTCGCCATCGCAATGCGGGCACTGGAAACCGCTCATGTTCTCCACGACGCCGAGAATGCGCGTGCGAACACGCTCGAACATGCGGACTGCACGTCGCACGTCGCCAGTGGATACTTCCTGCGGCGTCGTGACCATTACAGCGCCATCGAGATTGACGATCTGCACGAGTGAAAGCTGCGCATCACCGGTGCCCGGCGGCATGTCTACGATGAGGTAGTCGAGCTCGCCCCATTCGACCTGCTCCAGGAACTGTTTCAAGATTCCCGACACGAGCGGGCCGCGCATGATGGCCGGCTGTTCTTCATCGAGCAGGAACCCGATGCTCATGAGTTTCACGCCATGTGCATCGAGCGGGATGATCTTTTCCGAACCCTTCGCGCCGTTCACCTTCGGTTTGCGTTTCTCACCGAACATCATCGGGATGTCAGGTCCGTAGATATCGGCATCGAGCAGGCCGACTTTTTTTCCCATACCGACGAGTGCGGCTGCGAGGTTCGCGGCGACCGTGGACTTGCCGACGCCGCCCTTCCCCGAGCTGACCGCTACTACATGTGCGATACCGTCGATAAGCGCGCCATCCGGCACGGGCGCCGGAACCGATCCGGGCTTCAGCGTCTTACCGTGTACGTGTCCCTGGGCCGCAGGCTGCGAAGCCTGTGACGGAGCCGCGGGCAGCTTTACATCGATCTTTACCTTGCTCACACCTTCGACGGCCTCGACAGCCGAGCGGGTATCGCGCACGAGTGAGCCAGGGTCTTCCGGGCGGAGCACGAACTGGAAACGGACCAGGCCTTCGTTGTCGACCTCGAGGCCCTGGATGTGTCCACCGGTCAGCATGTCGCTGCCCGTCGCGGGATTCTTCACCTGCCCCAGTGCCGCTCGGACACGTAGCAGCAATTCGTCGGCGGTCACGGCCATGGCAGTGGGGTCCTTTGGCGAAGCCAGCGGGTCAGATTGCGTGAATTCCTTTGACCTCAGGCAGCGCCATAATGATGCGGCGCTCGATCCCCTGCTTGAGGGTCAGCATGGAAACCGGACAGGAGCCGCACGCACCCATGAGGCGGAGGTGCACGATGCCCTCTTCCTCATCAAAGTCGATGAACTCGACGTCCCCTCCATCGGAACGGAGGGCGGGGCGTATGCCGTCGAGGACGGATTCGATCCTGGCGTGCGTATCGGGCACGGTCTCTTCCTGCGTATTCATGGTCCAAAGGTAACGGTCCGGGCGCTTGCCCGGCAACGGATTACAGCCTCTTTGTGACGCTCTTGCCCTGCGTGAACAGCAGCAGGTAGTCGGGACCACCGGCCTTCGAGTCCGTGCCGCTCATGTTGAAGCCGCCGAATGGCTGGACGCCGACGAGCGCACCGGTGCACTTCCGGTTCAGGTACAGGTTGCCAACGTGGAAGTCCTCCGTCGCACGCTCGAGTCGCGTTTCATCGCTCGTGAAGACTGCGCCCGTGAGACCGTACTCGGTGTTGTTGGCAATCTCGAGAGCATCGTCGTAGTCCTTTGCCTTAATGAATGCGAGGACCGGCCCGAAGATCTCCTCCTGCGAGAGGCGGGCATCGGGCTGGATGTCGGCGAAGATGGTGGGCGGAATGAAGTAACCATCCTTCGCCTCACCAGTCTCACCGCCTGCCAGCAGACGACCTTCTTTCTTCCCGATATCGATGTACTCGCGAATCTTGTTGAACGCTTTCGGATCGATCACCGCACCCATGTACGTGCCCGGCTGCGACGGGTCACCGATCGTCAGCTTCTTCGTGCGCTCGACAACCTTCTCGACTACGGCGTCGTAGACATCTGCGACGACGATCGCGCGCGAGCAGGCTGAGCACTTCTGCCCCTGGAATCCGAATGCGGCCGCAACGATCGCTTCTGCCGCCTTCTCGATGTCGGCGGTCTCATCGACAACGATCGAGTCTTTGCCGCCCATCTCGAGGATCGTACGCTTCAGCCAGATCTGCCCGGGATGCACCTTCGCTGCGCGCTCATAGATGCGCAGTCCGACCTGCTTCGAGCCAGTAAAAGCGATGAATCGCGTGCGCGGATGATCGACAATCGTGTCCCCGATGTCGGCGCCGGGGCCCGGCAGGAAATTTACGACACCCTTCGGCAGTCCCGCATCCTCGAGCAGCATGCGCACGAATACGGCTGCGATCACCGGCGACGTCGATGCAGGCTTCAGTACTACGGTGTTGCCGGTGACGATGGCGGCCATTGTCATGCCGCCCATGATTGCACCGGGAAAATTCCACGGCGGAATGATGGCGCCGACACCGAGCGGGATGTAGCGCAGATCGTTCGTCTCGCCAGGGAACGGCACCTGCGGCTGCGGTTGACCGATGCGAATTGCTTCGCGCGCGTAGTACTCCGCGAAGTCGATCAGCTCCGCGATGTCACCATCCGCTTCCGCCCAGCTCTTGCTCACTTCGTAAACGAGATACGCGCACAGCTCGAACTTGCGTTCGCGCATGATCTCAGCCATCCGGAAGATGTATTCGGCGCGGTCTTCGACGGAGACCTTGCGCCAGCTCTCGAACGTCCGGTCGGCGACCTCGATGGCTTCGACGGCCTGTGCCGCCGTCGCCTGAACGATGTTTCCAATGACTTCGCCGGGCTTTGCGGGATTAACTGATGTTTCCGTCGGTCCGTCCGCGATCACGCGGTCACCGATTATGACGGGATACGTCGTGCCGAACGTGGCGCGCACTTGCTCGAGCGCGGCTTCCATTTTCGCCTTATTGGACGGATCCTTGAAATCCGTGAACGGCTCATTGCTGAAGCCGGTAATGTCTCGTACTGCAGTCGCCATGATTCGCCTCGTGGGTGCGGCAAAGTATTGTGTACTCGCACGTTGGGAGATTAGACAGGAGCCCCCGGATCGTCAACCGGCCCACGTATACCCCGCATGGGTGGATTTTCGCCGCGGGTGTGGCGGGCCAGGACTCTAAACGACTTCATTGCTAACCTGTGTACCGCCGGATACCGTTCAAGTCCCCTAATCTGGGAGGTATCGTGCGTTTGCACCGCTCGTCCGCCATCGCCCTCACGATCGTGGCTGCCCTTGCAGCCGCCTGCGCCGGAGACGCCACGACCGAGCCCAAAGTCGATGTCACCGGCACGTACACACTGGCATCGATCAATGGCAAAGCCATGCCGTACAAGGATGCCTACACGTTTTTCGAGAACGGTGTGACGAAGAGCGATTCGACGTTCGCCCTGGACGGCTCAATCACCCTGAACGCCAATCATGCGTTTGTTCTGGCGGTGACCTTCCGCGACAAGATCTATGCGGGCTCGACGGTCTTCGTCGACGAGACCTACACCGACCACGCATCGGGGTCGTGGACGCTGAGTGGAACCACGCTGACGGTCACGGACGTGACGGATGGCGTGAGCAACACGGTTCCGGCGACACTGGTTGGCAATAACATCACGATCGCGGTCGCGGACACCATCCGCACGAGTGCAACGGCAACGACGATCAGACAGGTCGTGTTCGTGTTTACGAAGCCGTAAGGCTGGCGACAATCTGAAAACCGTGATTCCGCCCGTTCTCGATGAAGACCTTGTTCGCATTGTTGCCGGCGGATAGCACGCCGGCAATGAAGACGCCGGGGACGTTGGTCTCCATGGTATCGACGTTATGGATCGGTTTGCCGGTGTCCGGATCGAACTCGACGCCGAGCGAGCGAAGCAACACGCCCTTCGGCATGTAGCCGGTCATGGCGAGTACAAAATCATTGCGCAGTTCCGTGACGGTACCGGTCTCGATATGCTCGATGAGCGCGCTCCCGGGACGCACCTCCGCTAGACGGCTGCCGAAGTGTGTCGCGACTTGACCGGCATTCATGCGCGCATCGATGTCCGGGCGCACCCACGGCTTGACGTTCGGATCGAGTTCCGGACCGAAGTGCACAATGGTGACTCGCGCACCCCAGTGCGCGAGCTCGATCGCGGCATCCACTGCGGAGTTCCCGCCACCAACGACGATGCAGTCCGTGTCGTAGAACACATGACCTTCGCGATAGCTGTGCATTACCTTCGCCAGGCTTTCGCCGGGGATGCCGAGCATGTTCGGCGAATCAAAGTAACCCGTCGCAACGACGATGTTACGCGCTGCATACGTGTGCTCGCGCTCATCCGCCGAAACGGCTGTCACCTCGAATGCATTCACCGATCCGGCCGCAGCTGTCACTGCGTGGTACTGCCTGACGTCGAGCTCGAACTGACGTGCGAGCCGCTGGTAATAGCGGAGCGCTTCGCGACGCGTCGGTTTGTCACCGACAATAACGAACGGCACACCGCCGATCTCCAGCCTTGCGGGCGTACTGAAGAAGGTCATGTGCGTGGGATATCCGGAAATGGAAGAAACGACGCAGCCTTTGTCGATCAGGATCGCAGAGATTCCAGCGCGCTTTGCAGCGATTCCCGTGGCGAGGCCACAGGGTCCGGCACCTATGACTGCGACGTCGAACGGCCCTTCCACCGTCATCGAGCGGGCACGAGTCGCAGCGTGTGTGCGGGTTTACGAGTCGCGGGCGTCTCGTTGAGAGGGATCACCGAGAGTCCGCCATTCAGCCAGCGCTGCCATTCGTCGCGATACTGCTTCGAAAATGGAATGCCGGATTCACCGCCTGGCAGGATGAATCCACCGCTGCCGTCGATGTCGCGCATGTCCACGACATGCCGCTGACTTGGTCCGATGTTGGCGCGGAAACGCGGCCCGTCAGCGTCGTTCGTGGCGGCACCCCAGTGCGAGACGTTGACGGTGGTCTGCGATCCAGGCGCAGGCACGTTGCCGATGTTGAGTCTCAGCAGGCGGTCGAGTGCAGCGACGCTGCCCAGCGGATGTTCAGCCGTCACGGTGTGCGCCGCGCCCCACGCCCGACCGCGCGAGAGCGGAATCGCTTCACGCATCGCTGCAGCTGAAAGACTGTCGAAACCCGCGCTCGGCCACGGCACCGACCGCATTTCGAGAACATTGTCCACGATACTGCGGCCCATCCAACCCGTGCTGTCGCCATACAGCGAGCGCACGAGTTGACTGCGCAGTCGGTCGACGAACACGTAGTAGACTGTTGCATCCGTGGACTCGCGCGTCGCGCGACCATCCCACTTCTCGAGACCTGTTGCGACGGCCTCATTGCCGGTCTGGCGTGCTGCGGCCGCTGCAATGTGTCGATACCGAAGCGCACTCGCGTCCTGTACGTCCAGCTGCATCTGATGCACGTCGCCCGCGGTAAGCGGTTTCACAGCACTCGTGATGAGCTCGATGATGCGCGCCGCACGGAACGGCGTTTCCCAGTCATCACTGATGCGATCCGCGAGTGCGCCCGCGGCCTGCCGGTTGTTCGCCGTTACTACAAAACCCTGCGGTGGATCGAATACGGTGGGATGCTGATCGAACGGGAGGAACCCATTCCAGTCCCACTCGCCCGTCCAGCCTGGTACCGGCAACGATGGTGGGAGGTTTTTGCCACGATCGGGAATCCGACCGCCCATGATGTAGCCGATGTGGCCAGCAGTGTCGGCGTACACGACGTTCTGATGCGGATCGTCGAACATCGATACGGCATTCTGGAAATCCGACCAGCCCGCTGCATTCATGAGCGCGGGTAGCGCGAGCAACGTGTGAGATGCTTCCTGTCCGATCCAGCGCAGCGCAATGACATCCGTGCCGGACGCGATTCCGTCCTCGAGATCGCTCATGACCGGGCCGTGTCGTGTCATGCGGTAACGCAGGATCTCCGGATCATGACCTTTCACGAGAATCGTATCAACAATGACGACGAACGGCTCCGAGCCCGTGGGCGTCAGATAGCGCGTGGAGTCGGTTGGGTCGCGTCGCTCGATGTAGAGATCCGCATCATCGAGCATTGCGTTGGTGAGTCCCCACGCGATCGCGCGGTTGTGACCGGCCACGATGTACGGCGATCCGGGTATCGACATACCGACCGCGTGCGCACTGTCCGTGTGCAGAGCATTGAGATACAAGATGGACGGTACACGCAGCGCCAGGTGCATGTCGTTGGCGAGAATCGGCTTGCCTGACTGTGTTTTCGATCCCGCGATCACCCATGCGTTCGACGCGTTCGCGATGCTGCCTCCCCGCACGAACATTTCAGCGAGCGGCGGAACCGGTGCGGCCACCGGAGCGTCCAGGATGGTCGGTCCCCACGATGGGTAGATCGGTTGCAGCGCGGCGGCCCGATCCGGTCCGAGCCTCGCGACCGCGCGCGAACGGTTCACCGAGATGCTGTATTGCGCGAGGTCGAGCGCCATCACTTTTTCGATCGCCAGTGAGTTGCGCGTCGTCCACGGGGCGGGCTTCGCGCCGAGAATCCGGTACTCGGGCGGAAGCGGATTGCCCTCGGCGATGTATGCATTGACTCCGGCTGCGTACGCCTCGAGCCGCTGGCGGGACAGCGCATCGAGTGTGGCATCCTGCGCGGCTGCGGCGCGCGGCACACCGAACACGCGAAGGAAGCGATCCGTGCGAATCACTTTTTCGCCCATCAGCTCGCTCAGCCGCGCCTCTCCGACATGGCGCATCAGCTCCATCTGCCAGAGCCTGTCCTGCGCGTGCACATAGCCTTGCGCAAAGAGCATGTCGTGCTCGTTGTGCGCCCGGATGGAAGGCACACCCATGCTATCACGGTTGATCTCGACCGGCTGCAGCAATCCGGAAACCGTCTGGTCTCCGTCTGCTTTCGGTACGGCGGCGTTACGATACCATGCGATCCATCCTGCGCCGGCCGCGGCCACGATGGTGACGAAGACAAGGAGAATGCCGAGCGCCCGGCGCAATATTTTCATTGGATCACTCGTTCGAAGCAGACGTAACGAGAGCGGCCGGTGCTGCAGCGTGCTGCAGTTCGGGTGCGAGCGCCTGTGCGAGATCGGCGATCAAGTCGGCGGGATCCTCAATGCCGAGCGAAAGTCGAATGAAGCCATCCGCGATCCCGAGTTCATTGCGTTGCGCGCGCGTGAGCGCCGCGTGCGATGTGAAAATCGGCATCGACACGAGTGTCTCGACGCCGCCGAGGCTTGGCGCAACACACATCATGCGCAGCCGGTTCACAACGCGCAACGCCGCTTCATCACCGCCGCGCACCACGAGCGACACCATGCCGCCGAAGCCGTCCAGCAGCTCGCTCGCGATTGCATGATCTGGATGCGACGGCAGGCCCGGGTAATGCACCACCTCGACTGCAGGACTGGTGGAAAGCCAACGGGCGACTGCCATACCATTCGCGTTATGTCGTTCCATGCGCACAGACAGCGTCTTGATACCGCGCTCGAGCAGCCATGTCGCATGCGGATCCAGCACCGGACCGAAGCTCTTGAGCTTCTCCCGAACTTCGGCAACCAGATCCTTCCGCCCTGCGACCACGCCGGCTGTGACATCCGAGTGCCCGCCGAGGTACTTCGTGGCGCTGTGGATCACGAGCGCAGCGCCGTGCTCGAGCGGACGGAAGTTGATCGGCGTTGCGAATGTCGCATCCACGATCAGCGGAATGCCCCTTTCTCTCGCCAGCGCTGCGATCGGCCGGATGTCCGGGATACGCAGTGTCGGGTTTACGGGAACCTCGAGCCAGATCGCCTTTGTTGACGGCCGAATCGCACTACTGAAATCCCCGCCGCGCTGGACGAATGTGGTTTCGACGCCGAGACGCGGCAGCTCGCGGTTCATGATGCGAAGCGTGCCGCCATAGAGCTCCGCTGCAGCGACAATGTGATCGCCCGCGCCCGCGACTGTCAGCATGGCGAGCGCAGCTGCTGCATTGCCGCTGGCAAGTACAATCGCCGCTTCCGCATTCTCGAGCGCACAGATTTTTTCTGCGAGCACGAGATGATTTGGATTCGTGCCGTATCGCGTGTACCGAACGTCGCCTACGGGCTCTGCATCCGTGAAGAACGTTGCCGCCTGGTAAATCGGTGTTACGACGGGCTGGCCGGGTGCAGCGTGCTCGGAACCGGCGTGCACCGCACGCGTGGACGGGCCCGTGCTTCCCGATGCAT
Organism: Longimicrobiales bacterium; assembly: GCA_039912685.1. Lineage (GTDB taxonomy): Bacteria > Gemmatimonadota > Gemmatimonadetes > Longimicrobiales > RSA9 > DASUXU01. Next base: position 8,133 of record JBDSPG010000018.1, read on the forward strand.
TTTCGCTAGGCTTCATTCGTCAGCTCTCATCCCGCCAGATGGCAACCAGGCCTGCATAATGGTCCAGCAGTGCGGACGTGCTCTCCTCGTCCTTGCCTTCGACCGTGATCACGAAGTACGGCTTGTCCGAGTGCGGTATGATCAGCGCCCATTCCTGCTCATTCACCCACACCTTCACGCCATCAATCAGCTGACGGTTGGAGCCCTCCGTATGCTCCATGAGCCGCCTCATGACGGTGCCCTTTCTGCCCCACGGACAAGCCACGCGTTCCTCGCGTATGAACACGCGACGTTGACGGTCTGCAAGCTCGCGCAGTCGCAGGCCGGATCGCGCCAGCCCCTCGAGCACCTTGGCGGCCGCGAACATACCGTCATATGCAGGAATGAAGTGCGAGAATATGAATTCACCGCGTGCACCCGCCACGAGGTCGGCGTTCGCAGCGGACGCCATCATCGCGTGATGCTCGGTCTTCGTCCAGAGCACTGTACCACCGAGGTCCCGAATGATTTCTGCGACCGGGGCGGGACTCGTCACGGGTATCGCGACGGTTTTCACGCCGAGATGCTCGAGCGCGAGGGCAACGACGACGCACTGCGTCATCTCGGGAGAGAGTGGGCGACCGGCGTCATCGATGAGGTGAATGACTTCGCCGCCGGGATCGATCCAGAGACCAAGGTCGGCATCGATCGATCGTACTATGCCGCCGAGTCTGCCGAGCGACTCATCGAACTCGCGCTCCGAACGGGACAACCGGCCGGGCGCGGCGTACGCATCGAGACTGATCGTCTCGATCGAGAGTGTGCCAAGGAGGCCGGGCAGCACAGAGATCGTGGAGCCGTACGCGAAATCAACAACGAGCGTGAACTTCCGGTTGGCGACGAGATCCGCATCGATCTCGGAAAGGAAGTGCTCGTGATAGCCTTCGACGACGCGCGTCGGGAAATTAAGATCACCCGTGCCGTCGGGCCCAGCGCGCGGAAAATCCTCGCGTGCGAACAGGCGTTCGATGCCCTGCGTCTTGCCGGGGGCAAGGTCGCGGCCGTCGGCATCGAAGAAGAGGATGTCGATGACTTTCTGATCGAACGGTGAACGCCGCACATGGATGCCGCCAACCTCCCGGCCGTAATGCACGGCGTGGCGCACGACAGGGATCGGCATCTGCCGCAGATCCTCGACGTTGACACCTGCCGACATGAACCCAGTCATGAGTGCACGATTGATCATGCGACAACCGCGGTCGGAATCGCGCGACGTCATGACGTGCGTGCCCTGTCCGAACACGGCGCCGCACGCGCCCGCGAGACGGGCCGCGATTTCGGGGGTGAGCTCAAAATTGGGAATGCCGCTGACGCGTGCACCGGCGAACAGGCTGCGTTCCCAGGCTTCGCCCCAGATGAGTGAGTGCGTGAGTGTCGCGCGCTCCTCTACCACTTTCTCCGGCCATACCTTCACGTTCGGACCGACGACGGCGAAGTTGCCGATTATCGCGCCATCGGACAGGATGCAGCGCTCGCGCACGGTTGCCGACTTGCCGAGATGGACGCCACGCGCGCAGATCGATTCACTGACGCGCGCGCTGTTTCCGATGGAGCAGGACTCCCAGAAAACGGAGCGGCGAAGCTCGGCGTTCGCACCAACGTCCGTGCCGCTGCCAAGCACGACGTTGTCGAGTGATACACCCTTGCCGATGGTCACGTCACTGCCAATGATGACCGTACCGGCCACAACGAGATCTTCGGGGATGACGACACCGTCTGACCAAACGGTGCCGTTCTCAAAGCTGCGCGGTTCACCGGTGAGCGTGATCTGCGCACGGCCTGCGAGGATGTCGTCGTGCGCCTGCCGGTATTCATCGAGATTGCCGATATCGCGCCAGTAACCGGGCGCGATGTGGCCATACAGCGCAGCCTTGTCCCGCAGCATCGCCGGAAACAGATCTTTGGAGAAGTCGACATTCGTCTGCTTCGCCACGCGCATCAGCGCGGCCGGCTCGAGGATGTAGATGCCTGTATTGATGGTGTCGCTAAAAACTTCTCCCCATGTCGGTTTCTCGAGGAATCGTTCGATACGTCCGGTTTCGCGATCGGATATGACAATGCCGAAGGCGAGAGGGTTCTCGACTGCGGTTAGCGCAATCGTGGCTTCGGCGCCACGCCGCTCGTGTTCCTCGATCGCGGCGGTCAGGTCGAAGTCGGTAAGAACATCGCCACTGATGACGAGCACGCGGTCATCGAGAACGAGATCGCCTGCGTTGCGGACGGCACCGGCGGTGCCGTAATCGGCTTCCGCTGTGACGTAGCGCATGCTGACGCCGAACGCGGACCCGTCGCCGAAATGACTCGTGATATGTTCCGGCTGGAAATACAGGATGGAGATGAGATCGGTAATGCCGTGACGCTTGAGCAACTCGACGATGTGCTCCATCATCGGACGGTTCGCCACTGGCACCATCGGCTTGGGTCGATTGATGGTGAGCGGTTTCAGACGGGTGCCGAAACCACCCGCCATGATGACACCTTTCATGCGCTCCCTGTCGACAAAACGATGAACGAATATGTGTATTGAATGCGCTGCACATCCGCGCGTCAAGGTGGCAACCGGCGTGCCGCCCAACCCTATGCTTGACGCGGGCGTCATATCGCTGCATTCTTGCTCCCTTACCTGCCGGAAAGCATACGTTGCCCAGACGATAGAAGGAATGGCCAAAGGCGAGACAAAAGCAGCGGCCGAGGCAGTTCTGCGGGAACTACCATCCGTGCTTGGCGCGTTCGTTCGCGAGGACGTGTTCGGTCAACCCCGGGAAATCCACCTTCTGGTCACATCGGGCCCCAACCCTCGTCATCTCGCCCGCGACGTGCGCGAGCTGCTGGAGGAGCGGCTGGGGATACCGGTCGATCAGCGTGTCATCAGCATCGCACAGATGGCTGCGGAGGCGACGCCGCCGGCTTCCATCATGGAAGCAGCGCACGCCGCGCACGGGGATCTCTCGGCCACCTCCATGAAACTGCCGGTCGGTACCGACCCGGAGCCATCGCCGGACCAGCGGCTCCGCTACCTAGGCCTGGAGAGTCTGGTCGGGGACGGCCGCATCGTCGCTCGCGCGCGCCTCGTGCAGAAGGACACCGAGCTGCTGGGTGAAGCGTCGGAGCTCGCAGCCGGAAGCGGCCGAACCCGCGCGGGCGCCGCTGCCGCGCTCAATGCAGCGAACCGCACGATCGAAGGGTCCGGTCGCCTGGAGCTCGACAACGCGTCCATTGTTCGTGCCTTCGAACGCGATTTCGCGCTGGTCTCCGTGCTGTTGACCTCACCATTCCTGGGACGGCGTCCCGTGCCACTCGCGGGCGCACAACCCGTCGAAGAAACCGAAGAGGGCGCGGGCGCACTCGCCGCACTGAAAGCGATCAACCGCTCGCTGGCGTTGCTTCTGAGGCTGGGCGAGGGCGACGGTCGCATGTTCAACGCGCGCGCTCGTCGATAGCGAACAACAACTACTAACGGCAACGGCTTCAACAACGACAACAAGAACAGCTTTAATCGCAGAGAACGCGCTGAGGACCGGAGAGTTCAGCGAGGGTGGGGATCGGTCGAGGTAGATCCGTTGTTCAACATAAATTTTTTTGGGCTCTTCAGACTTTAGCGTGGGTTCAGGTCTAACCGGCCGCAGTGAAACAGAATCGCCATTCGGAAGTTGTCGCGGTTCCTGTAGCCGCGAGCTCTGTACTTGATCTCCTGGATCTTGGCGTTCATCGCTTCCGTGCGAGCGTTGGTGTAACGCAGCTCAGTGAACGA
>JBDSPG010000036.1:0-6646 GCA_039912685.1 Longimicrobiales bacterium
GCGCGCCGCAGCGTTATTCCTCCTGCGTTGCTGGTGTTTCTAGCTTGCGCGATTCCGCTGGCCGCTTTTTTTGCGATGCAGGTGCGCGCACGTCCGACGGTTGCTCCCTACACATTCCGTGTAACCGGACAGTACCACCACCTGTCGGACTCGGTGTCGATCGGATCGAGTCCGCAGTCCGATTTCGTGCTCGCCGACTCGACCGCGCTTCCATCGGCGGTGGTGGTCGCGTACGACCCTGCGAGTGAGGGAATCAACGTGCGCGTGGTTTCATCGGTTGCGCCCGTTCTACTCGGTACGACGCCCGTCAACGCCCTACGTCTCGGGCGGACTACTGTTGTCGCGGGTGACGGCCCGGCCCTCACCATCACACGGCCATGGTGGTGCTGGTATCGCTGCGCGACACGTCGTGTCGCCGTTGCAGGACGGCCAATACGCGAGGCGTCTACTGATACGACATCATTCCTGCGCGTTGGTACGGGCACAGTTGTGCTGTTCCGTGCCGGCGGTTACGACTATATAGGCGGCGATCCATCTTCCGGCATCACGGTGCGCGGAAAGGCGATTCCTGCTTCGCTGACGGTGTCGCCAGACACGTTGCGCATCGGGAAGGGCCGTTCCAGCGGGATCGAACTGCGCCCCAATGTCGCGGAGCAGCGTCTCGACCTCCGTTTAGCAGATCACGTTCGTGGACGCTGGGATCTCGAGCCGTCGGGAACAGACACGACGCGCTATCTCGTCGCCGCGACGCGCGGTGGGAACCTGCCGGGCACCACGAAGCTCATCAACCCGGCCGCAGTGGCGCCTGGCGCAGCGACGGTTCCGTACGGCGGCATTCTCGAGTATGCGGATGGCGCATGGCAGTGGAGCTGGCATGCGACCACGCGGCGTCTCGCGACTGGCACCGATGAGATGCTGCCGGGCCCGACGAACCGCGCGGGCCATCTCGTCTCCATCGACCAGCACGATACCGAGCCGTCGAGCGGCAGGCGCGCGGCTGCTTTTGCGTGGATCGTCGGCGTTCTACTGCTTGCGTGGGTATGGCGGGATCTCGATGCGATGGGTGCATCGGGGCGCGTGATTACCGCGGGTCTCGTATACACACTCATTTTCATTCGCGGTTCGCTCGCATTCCGCGCGTGGCTCGCGCCGCCGAACAATACCTCGGCCGTGATGACGTTCTTCGCGTTGCTGATAGCGGTGCCTGCGATGGCTGCGGCGTGTCACATCTGGCAGGACGCGTCACATTCGGCCGCGCCTCGGACCCGGCGTCCGCGCACGCTGCTGCTCGCGCTGCCGGTTGTGCTGCAGGTCTTGATCGCGCTCTGTGCAGTGCTGCTTTCTGTTGCACCTGCGTGGCGTTACGACATTGTGATTGCCGCGCTCTCGCCGCTCGGCATCGGTATCGTTGGACTCGCATTCCTGCAGCGCGTGCTGGCTACGCGGAAGCCGGGCGAAATGCTGCCGGGCCCTCTTGCGGCGTTGGAGCCCGGACATGTCGAGCGGGGCACGTTCACCGGGTTTGCAAGTGCTGTTGCCGTCCTCGCGGTGCTCGGCGCGCTGATCCCCGTCGCCAGCCGTCTCGTTCGCGGCGGCACCGCGCTCGCGCTGATCGCGTGGTTCGCGCTTGCCGGCATGATCCTCCTGCTCGGTTCGATGAAGCACGTTTTCATCAAGCGGCGCTCGCCTCGCCGCCGCATTGCGCCGACGGCGGCGCTCGGGCTGGTAACGGGCATGGCTGTGTTCAGCGTTACGCGCAATGTGTGGCTCGCGATCGCCGCGCTCGCATTCATGAGCGGAGCGGGCTGGCTCTGGTTCGGCCGGCGTGGCCCGCGCATCCGGCCCGTGCATCTCTATGACCTGCTGCCACCATCATTCCTGGTCACGCTGCTGATTGGTGCTGCAGTCGTCATCACACTCGGTGTAGTGCGTCCGCTCGCGGTCGCGGGTGAGTATGCGATCGCGCTCGGCGGCCTGCTCGTCTTCGTCCGCATCTTTGCCGTGCTGTGGTTCCGTATCGCAGAGCGCCGCACGCGGCAGTCCACGGGGCGCGCGGCGGGACCACGCAAACTCCCCGGCATTTGGGCGGTGTTCGCAGCATTGCTGGCCGGTATGGTGGTCTTTGCGCCGCTCGCTGCGGACCCGGGCCTGCTCATGCTCTTCCTTTCGGCTGCGATCCTCGCTGCAGTGGTGGGTATGGCGACGCTCGGTTCGCGCGGTGCCATTGCAGGTGTCACACTGTCGGTTGCGCTCGGTCTGACCTTCTTCCTCGGCATGTGGGTGCGTCCCGCCTCACTGACCGGCACCAGCAAGCCGCTGCAGACCGCCGAGATCCGGTATGCCGCGGTGTATCATCCGCAGGAGTTGGAATCGCGGCTCATGCACGCACGTGGCAGCGAACCGTTCGTGATCGTGAACACACTGCAGCAGTACTGGGGCATGCGGAACTACACCGCGCTCGCGGGCACGAGCGGGCAGGGTTATTTCCGCACTGACTTCACGAACCGTGGCACCAAGGAAGCGGTTGCATTGACGGACAACGCATTCAGTGTGTTCGTCCTCAGTGAGCACGGCTGGATCGGGGGCGTTGCCGTGCTGCTCGTCTATCTGCTGCTCGGCTGCATGCTGCTGAATGGTGCATTGCACAATTGCGAGCGGCGCGCGCACGTACCGCGAGGGATTCTGCTGGTCGGTATCGCCGCGTTCTGGCTCGTGCCCACGCTTTACCTTGCAGCGGCGAACGGTCTACTCGTGCCGCTCACCGGCCAGAACATTCCGATGCTCGGACTGTTGTCCAACGCCGATGTCGCAATGGCCAGCTGGTTGAGTGCACTCGGTCTGCTCGCCCTTCCGGCAACGAGTGCTGCGGGTGAAGAGTACATTCACGCGAGCGGTTCGCTCCGCAGCATGCGCCGCGCCATCCGCGGCATGGCACTCACCTTCACAGTACTCGCGTGCGTGATTGCTGCGCTGCTCTGGCGCCCGACGCACGGCGTGTATGGCGATTTCCGGCTGGACACACTTGTTGGGAAAGTCGAGGAGCTCGCGGCGCTCGGTGCACTCGTTCCGGTTGCAACGCAGGAGGGAGCCGATACGATCGCTGTCGCAGCGTCGGCCGCGTCGCTCCCCGCGCTGCGGTCCGGCGCATTCCTCAGCCGGATGCTGCGCCGCAGCAACGAGATTGCACGCAGCGGACGCACGGGCGGATCGTGCTATGAGGCCGATGCACTGCTGCGCGTGTCCGACGAGGGCGGCGTCATTGTGTTCCCTTCGCTGTGCCGCATCCAGGCTGTCACGGACGCCGCGTTCCCATGGCGGGGCCATATGCGCACACAGGCCGGCGTAGCGGAGCTAGTGGTATCGGACGGCCGCACTTCCGTAGCAGTCGCAGCGGATGCGGGGGAGGCGATGGCTGTGATCGGTGGCGGCTGCAGTGAGTCGGGCATCCGCCGCGCGAGGTCCGTTCAGCTCGGCTGCGCGAAGGGTGCGCCGGTGCTGCAGCCCGGCGCCAAGCTGTACGTTCTCAGGAATGGCGGCCCCGGCGTTCTCGTGAATGGACTCGAGACGGGTGCGCTCGCGCTTGTCAGCCCCGGCGACCGCGTACGCGTCAACAACGAGGTCGATGTCATTGCCGACACCGTTCCAGCCGGTGCACTCGCGTATGCGCGGTGGATCAACGGTACCTGGCGCCGTCTGACACCGACGAATGGGTCACCGCTGCTCGCACAGGTCGACAGTCAGCTTGCGCGCGGGCTCTCCGGCCGTGATCACAGCGAGCTCGACGCCATGCTCACGCTCAACCGTCATGTGCACGAGCAGCTGCAGCAACGTCTGAGCGATGCGTGCCGGGCGCTTCCCAATGCGCGACGCTGCTCGGTCGTGCTCGCCGATCCGCAGACCGGCGCCATCCGCGCACTCGCGCAGTATCCGCTCGGTCAGACACCGCCGCGTGACCTGCCCGCCGATGCGAACCTGCGCAATCATCCCGCCGCGTCGGCGGTGAAGCCGTTGCTCGCAGCCGCAGCGCTCGATGCATATCCGCGTCTGGTGAATCTCGAGGTAGAGCACACGCTCAGCGTTTATACCACGATCGCGAACGCAGACCTCGGCGCACCGTTTGACGCGCATCGTCTGTATCCTGGCGCGAGAGTGCCGTTCAGTGCGTTCCTGCCGGCATCGGACAACGTGTTCGCTGCAACACTCGGGTTCCTTGCTGCATCCGAGCGCGGTGATGCCGGCCTGCCGGCGAGGAACGGTGGCAGCAACGACTCGCGTTTGTCCGTGGACGGACGCGCACTCAGCGGACGGCCGGCGTGGAAGACGAAGGGTGGGCGCATGTCGATCGGCGAATCGCCGTTCGCGGTGTCACTCGAAAAACTGTATGCCGTGCACGCGGTCGCTAAGGACGCGCCGACCATCGATGATCGCTTCTGGAAGGGCGCGGTGGATAAGGGCTATATGCGCGGTACGTTCGAGCTCCAGCGCATCACACCGGAGCCGGTGATCCTGAAGCTCGAGGAAGTTCAGACGCCGCGCATGCTCGCAACGTTCATGATCGGTGGCGGCACGGATCGCTGGAACAACGTCAGCATGACGGAAGCAGTGAGCCGTATTTTCACTGGCCGGCGCGTGGCTCTGCATCTCCTGCGTTCAATCGGCGATGACACGCTGTCGGGGCTCCCCGACAGTCTACCCGGCATGGCTGCTGTACGTGACGCGGTTCTCGATGGCATGCGCGGCGTGGTTACACTCCCGTATGCGACGGCAGGTGTGCTGCGCAGCGAGTTCGGCGCGAATGGCCTGGATTGGATCGGGAAGACCGGAACGCTCAAGGAACGCGACTGGACCGGATCACTATTCCTTTTCGCTGGTGCCGCGAAAACGCAGACATCGACCATCTGCGCGGTGGCTGGCGTTCTCACGATCGAGTTTGCAAGCGGCGGCGATCCTGATGGTAAGGCGACGGCGTTCTTCTCTGACGCGATCGCTCCGCTGCTCCGCCAGGAACTCGGCTGGGGTGACAAACCCTGCCGAGCTCGCTAGCAGCTTCACTGCAAAGACATCATTTGCCCTCGGTTCCTGCGGCGCGCGCTGTGCCCGACGCCGTGACGGGCGCCTTCGGCACGTCGTTCCAGTTCAGGATCGAATTGAACACCATGTTGAACTCGCCATGGTTCTGCCAGCGGTAGATCGGGTTGTTCGCGAACATCAGAACGCGGCCCTTGCCGTTGTGCGCATTCGGGATGTCCACGGCGAACGCCTTCTGCTTTATACTGTCCGCCCCAACGAACAGGCCGCTCAGAACGGAGGACTCGCCGCCGACATAGCGCGCCAGCACGTTGCCCTGGTCCGCAACGCCGACCCTGAATACCTGTGATCCGCCGAACTTGATCGGGAAAATCTTATTCGCGTAGCCGTAGAATACCGGATGATCGGTGCGCGAGATTTCCGCCTGGATCAGCGGCTTCTGCGCATTGATGCCGGCCACGTTATCGACATCGACCGTATGAGCGTACCCTAATTCTATCGGGAATCGAACTGCGGCCTGCGTGGCGATGATGGTGCCGCCCGCGTCCAGGAATTTCTCGATCGCATCGACGCCCGCCGGCCCGAAACCGCCGCTCATGTCCGCGGTCTCGCCGTACATGCCGAGGAACTTGTACTGATCGCTACGCTGATACGGCTGCGGCCGCGCGGCTGGCTGCGCCATCACGTTCGTACGCGTGATGCTCTGGACGGCCATGATGATGACGTCATAGTCGTTCTGCAGGTTCCCCTTCGCGATACGTTCCTTGTAAACCAGGTCGAACGGGATGCCGAACTGGTCGAACGCGTAACGGTACCATCCGAGGTCCTGCGTGCCGCTCAACTGCGAGTACAGCGCGACTCGCGGCGGATCACCGTCATGCGTTGCTACTGCCGGAAGCGATGACAGCGCTGCCGCCGTCAGACCGAGGGAGTCGGCGAGCGCGCGCGCACGTGCGACATTCGCGCCACCGGCGACGATGAATGATCCGGCCGGGAAGTCCACGCCATTCGATACAAACGATTTCTCCGCCACGTTCATGGGCACGTCCCGGAGCTTGTAGCGGAACGTGATCATGTTGGTCGAGCCGAGGTGCGCGACGGCGAGACCTGCGTTGCCGCTGCCCGTAACGTTCCCCTTGAATGCAGCGGTCTGTACGAGCGTCGACTTCGCATCGAGGATCGACTTGTCCTTGACATCCTTGACTGTGACATCGAACGCGTGACCCATGGACCAGCCACTGTCGTCATATGTCGTTAGCGCCGGGTCCGGGTAGTCCTGCTTCTCGAGAAGGTTCTTGGCGAGACGGCCGTACGGCTGATCGAGTTTGATCAGGTATGAGCCGGCAGTGAATGTGTCCGAACCCGCAGTGACCTTCGCGGGAAGAACGCCAACCTCGATGCCCTGCGCGCGCAAGATGTTGACGAGGCGGACAACGCGTGTCATGTCGCGCTGTGCCGGGAAGACATACGCGTACGGCGCCTGCGTACGCACCAGCTCGATCGAGTTGCGCGTCTTCACGTAGAAGTTTTCGAGCACGAGGTTCGGGAACATCGAGGTGAGCTGAAGCGATGACAGCACACCAGTCTGCATGTAATTCGTGTTGTTGCGGCGCGTGAA
>JBDSPG010000053.1:0-8352 GCA_039912685.1 Longimicrobiales bacterium
ACAGCAGCGGCCGCACCGGCACGTCATTGCCGAGTTCACGCGCGTGCGCAGCGTAGTTGCGGCCGACACAGACAATCTTTCCAGGATTCATGACGAAAAAGTAACGAGCTCCAGGGTCAGTCTGCAACGACGAGCGCGGGTTCCGCATAGAACGTCCGGAGCTCGCCGAGCAGGTCCTCCCATGTACCCTTCCGTACGGGCGAGGGCGGCAGCGAATCGAGGAAGTACTTGCCATAGCTCTTGTCGAGGACGCGCCGGTCGAGGATGATGCACGCGCCGCGGTCGGTCCGCGTGCGAATCAGTCGGCCGAACCCCTGCTTGAGGCGGAGCGCCGCATGGGGCAGCATGAACTCGCGGAAGCTGTTGCCGCCGTTTCCATCAATCGCCTCGAGGCGCGCTGCGGTCAGCGGCTCCGTCGGCACCTTGAACGGCAGCTTGACGATGATGAGGCCGCGCAAAGGATCGCCGGGGACGTCGACGCCCTCCCAGAAGCTGGCAACACCGAGGAGGATGCCACGTCCGGATGCGGTGAACTGGTTCAGCAGCTGCGTGCGCGGTGCATCACCCTGGATGTACAGTGGCCAGCGCGTTTCGGCGCCGCGCCGGCGCAGCTCGGCGGCAACCGCGCGCAGCGATCGATAGGATGTGAACAACACGAACAACCCGCCATCCGTTACGCGCGCGAGATCTTCCGTCACCCGGGCAACACTCGCGTCGAACGCATGGTCATTCGCCGCCCGCGGCTCGGGCAGGTCGGTCGGCAGCATGACCGCAGTCTGACTCGCAAAGTCGAACGGTGACGGGTGCACGCTCTCGCTGACACGCAGCCCTGCTCCGATGCCAAGCCGACGACGCAGGAAGGAAAAGCCGTCGCGCGTTGCGAGTGTTGCGGAAGTGAGGACCGTGCTCGACAATGGATCGAACAAAGCCTCGCGCATGACATTCGCGAGATCGATCGGTGCCGCGTTCACAGCGATGTTACTGCGTGACGCATCACCTCCACGACGCTCGATCCACCGCACGAGCGGATACGGGTCCTTGCCCGGAGTGAACGCTATACGAAGCGCCGCGGCATTCCCACGCAGCCGGCTCTCCGCACCACTCATCTCCACGAGCTGCTCCGTCATCGCGTCCGACCACTTGCGGTCGGTATTCACGATCTCGCGCACCTTGGCGAGCCCGCGAGCCAGCTCCTCGAGCACGAGCACCAGGCCGTCGATCTGCGGGGCGATGTCCTCGCTCCATTCCGCGTCACCCGTGAACCCTTCCTGCAGCAGCACGACGCCATCATCCGTCCGTAGTGTGAGCTGCTCCAGACGGTGGAAGAGATCGGCGGCGAGCTCGCGACCGCGATCCGCGCGGGGACGTAATACTGTCGATACCGTGTTCAATGCGTCCGCGCGCAGCAGGTCATCCGCACCCGTGCGCAGCCGCCCTTCCAGTGCCGGAAGGAGCCCCTTGCCGCGGCGTTCGAGCCGGGCGAGCACACGCAACACACCGCGGCGCGTGACGCTCGCACCCAGATGCGCGGTCGCGGCATCCTCGAGGTTGTGCGCCTCGTCCAGCACAAGCCGGCGATATGGCGGCAGCACTGCAGCCGCCGTGTAATTCTGGGACGTCCTCCGCACGGCGATGTCGCTGAACAACAGGTGGTGATTGACGACGAGGATATCGGCGCTCATGGCATCGCGGCGCGCACGCTGGTAAAAGCAGCTCTCGAAGTGCGGGCATTTCGCGCGCAGACAAACATCCGAGTCACTTACAACTTCGTCCCACACCTCGGGCGTGGGCGAGAACGGCAGGTCCTGCAGCGAGCCATCGCGCGTGCTGCCGATCCACGACAGCAGTGCGTTCACTTCGGTGCTCTGCGAGTTGTCGAACAGCGTGTCACTCGTCTGCGCGGCGAGCCGAGCCCGCCGGATCGAGATGTAATTGTTGCGACCCTTGACCAGCGCGAAGCGGAACGGCTCCCCGAGCGCGCGGCGCAGGAACGGCAGGTCCTTGGTGACCAGCTGCTCCTGCAGGTTGATGGTGTTCGTCGAGATAACCGTCCGCTCACGATTGAGCACACTCCAGCGGATCGCAGGAAGCAGGTATGCAACGGACTTGCCCGTGCCTGTTCCCGCCTCCGCGATGCCAATGCCGCCATCGTTGTAGATACGCGCTACTGCGCGCGCCATGTCGCGCTGCGTCGGACGGTCCTCATACGCAGGGTGGGCAACACTGATCGGACCACCAGGCCCGAGCAGTGCATCGATTTCGCCCTCATCGAGCAGTTGAAGCTCGTCCTCTTTGATCGGCGATACGACGACATAGATCTCGACGGCATCATTGTCGATAATGGCGAGACCGATCCCGTTCGAGTAGAGCTGCGCCGCGACAGCGAGATCTGCGTCGGACGGCGTAAGGTCGCCCGACGGATGGTTGTGCAGAAGGATGGAGCCGGCCGGGAGTCCCTTCGCAGCAGCGAGCACCGCAGACCTGTGTCCGCGCGCAACGACGCGCGGGCTCGTGATCAGTCCGTGCTCATCACACGCTGCGGCGAAGCATACTTCGTTCCCGTGCGACCGCAGGATTTCCGCGCGAATCGATGCGGCGGCGTCGCTAGTGAGCTCGAAGCTTACACTCACGTCTTCAGTGTCTTCTTCTTAGCGGCCGGGAACAGCACGTTGTTGAGGATGAGCCGGTACCCGGGCGAGTGCGGATGCAGGCTGAGATCAGTCTTCGCATCACCGACCTGATGTTGAGGATCCTCCGGGTCGTGACCGCCGAGGAACGTCCAGGTGCCCTTGCCGTAATCGCCGTGAATGTACTTCACCCAGTCCGTGCCCGGCTCCTCGGCGAGCAGCGTTACGCCCTGCTTCACCCGATCACGACGGAAGCTCGTGGTCAGTCCGAAGTAATCGGGGATTACGGATTCATGATCCTGCACGAGCATGCTCGGCACCGGATCGAACTTTGGGCTGAAGTTGAACAGCTGGTACGCGCCGAGCGGCTGCCGCCACGGCGTGTTGACCTGGTGGCCATCGATGTCACTGAACGAGTTCACGCCAGGATTGAGCTGGACTTCCGCATCGCGGAACGCGAGCGTCCGATCCCATTGCAGCTTCTTCGATGCGTTCGGGTCGATACCCGTGCCGTCACTGAATGCGGACGCGATATCAACGCCGACGGCAGCCAGTGCGAGCTCCAGTGTTTCCGTCGCTGTGCACATTGCGAACAGGAACCCGCCGTCGGCTACGAAGCGCCTGATCTCCTCCGCAACCGACTTCTTCAGCGCCGGCACATTCGGTTGGCTGAATTTTTTTGCGACCGCATCGTTCTGGCGCATCGCTTCGGATAACCAGGGCGCGCCCGAGTAGTTGATGTAGAACTTCGAGTACTGTCCTGTGAAGTCTTCGTGATGGAGGTGCAGCCAGTCATACTCCTTCAGGCGGCCCTGCATCACTTCGGGATCCCACACCTTGTCATACGGGATCTCCGCATACTCGAGGGCCATGGTGACCGCATCATCCCACGGATTCACGTTGCTCGGCGTGTATACTGCGATCTTCGGCGCTTTCTCGAGGATCACGGTCTCCATGTTGGACTGCTCGATCGTCGCGTGGATTTGCGACAGCTCGCCCACGCTGATCGGATTGGCAGTGACACCGCGCAATGCCGCTTCCCTGCGCACCTCCGGCCGGTCCGGCAGGACGAAAGCGCCCGCGCGATAATTGAGCAGCCACTCGGCAGTCATCTTGTGATCGATCACCCAGAACGTCAGGCCGTATGCCTTGAGATGATTGCTCTGCTCATTATCCATCGGCACGAGCAGCGACTGTGCGTGCGCGTGCGCGGAATTCAATCCGAGGAGAAGTGTCGCCATGAGGACCAGCCGACGTCGCATACTATCCTTCCTGCTCATGCACATTCGTCATCTGCCGGGCACCCGGCCCAGCAGGCGGTCGAGATCGCGCCTCGCCTGCGGTACGAGCGCGCTACGCGGGTACTCGAGAATAAGCTTTTCCAGCAGCGCCTGCGCATCCTTGATCGGACCGCCACGATTCGCGATCGACTGCGACAATGCGAGCAGCGCCGCGGGCGTCACACTGCTCTGCGGATACTTCTCGATGATTTCGCGACGTGCGGCCTCCGCCAGCAGCATCCGATCTCCGCGATCCGCGAGGAGCGCTGCGAAATCGAGAAGTGCGGCCCGCTCGTTAGGCGGCAGCGCCGACGAGTCCTCGAGCAGCAACTTGACGGCGGCCGCTGCATCATCCGAAGCGACGGAGAGTGCGCGTCCGAGAAGCTCGCCGCCGGCCTGTGACATCCGCGCAATCAGCGTCGCCAGTGTCAACGCAGACGTCGCTTCCGCACCGTTCAGCAGTGGCGCCGCACCCATCAGTTCGTCGCGCGCCTTTTCCACATCGCCGCGACGCAGGTAGATGCGGCCTCGCGTTGCACCCGAGCGCGCGCCCTTGATACCCACGACGGCCGTCATCGCATCATCGAGTCTACCCCGGTCGAGCAACGCAGTGCCGACGCCCGCAGCGGCTTCATCGAGTTCCGGCGCCCGCGAAAACTCGGTGCGGAGCAGGGCGAGATCGCGCAGCGCATGGTCGATATCGCCGCGCGATGCACTGAGCTGGATACGGGCTGCGAGCGCCTGCCTCCGCTGCGGGGATCCCGGGACAGCCGCACGCTCGAGGTCGAGGTACACCTTCGCCGCTTTCGTAGTATCGCCGGCTGCGAGCGCGAGCTGCGCGTAACGGGTGCGTACTGCGAGTGTGCGCGCTGCATCTGTATCGATGCGGATCGCTTCACCGAATGCCCAGTATGCCAGCGCATTCAGGCCGGTCGCGTCCGCACGTTTGCCGATATCGACCAGGTACTGCGCGCGCTCGCCGGCTGGTAGATCCTTGTACACCTGCCTCGCCAGCTGATCCGCCTCCGTCGCGAGTCCCGCATCCACGGCGATTGAGGAAGCGGCGCGACGACGTTCCCGCGTGGTCGGTTCACGGCGAAGCCCTGCCACCAGCTGCGGCAGTGTGGTGACACCGCCATCCGGGAGCGCCTGTAACCGTCTCTGCACGGCGAGGAACCCCTGGCCATCCTTGCCGATGCCGCGCCCCCACTCCAGCACCGCACGATCGTAGTTCTTGAGCTCTGCGTACACGTCCCCCAACTCGAGCGCGAGCGCATCATCACCGATGCGTCTGCGTCCCTGATCCAGGATGCGCGCAGCGTTATCGAGATCACCGCGCGAGCGATACACGCGGGACACCTCGCGATAAGGTGTTTCCACATCCGGCGCGCTTGCAATCCAGCTGGTTGCTGCTCGCTCCAGGTCGGCCGGGCGGTTAATGGTTGCGTACATGCGGACCTGCAGCTGATGTCCGATGACGGAAAGCGGATCGGCCGCGAGGAGGCGATCGACGAAGGGTTCGATCTGCGCAACCTTGCCCTGCATGGTAAGGAGCCGCTCCAGTACGATCAGTGATGACAGGGATTGTGGATTGGTCGCGAGCATATCGCGTGCAAGCTTTTCCGCACCGGCGATATCGCCGCGGGCCTCGAGCGCTTCGGTGGCGCGGATGACGGCAAGTTCATCAGTGACGTTGGCGCGTGGCGGTGGTGGCGACACCTGCGCAACCGCTTGCGCTTGCCCCATCGCCCCCGTGAACGCGAGTACTGCCGCGATGAGGGCGGGTTCGAACGCGCGGCGCTGCATGCGCGTTACTGCCGTTGCTTGTCGGGCGGTGACGGGCGGTTGAGACGCTCGAAGTAGTCGAGGATGAGCTTGCGGTATGCGGGTGGCAACGCGCGCAGCTCATCGGGCGTCGGCACGCGGAAGCGTGTCGCATCTTCGAACATCTTCGGATCGAGCGGGGCGGCCTGACCGGGCTTCAGAACGCCGGGCCGTTCGGCAACGCGCTCCTGGCTGACTTCGTCCTTCTCGAGTGAGCGGCCTGCATCGAGCAGCCGATGGAACAGCTTCTCCTGTCGTGCGAGCGTCTGCGGCTGCATGCGGCCTGCCTGCATGTCCGTCGCGATCGCCGCTGCCTCCTGCGCCATTTCTTCGAGGCTGCCGAGTATCTTGTCCTTGGCCGCGGACCGGCTCGCATCCTCGAGCTGCTGCGCGATCTGCTGCTGGGATTGGCCGAGTTTGCGCACCTGCTCCGACATTGCGCCTGGCGTCAGGTTCATCGGCAATAGTGAGCTGCCCTCCCCATTGAGTGAACCCTGCTGCTTCGCGAGCTCGCTCATCTGCTGCATCATCTGCTGCGCGCCCGTGCCGTTCTGCGATTGCTGCACTTCCTGGCTGTTCTTCAGCAGTGACAGCGCGAGCTTGTTCAACGCATCGACTGTCTGCGACGCTTCCTGAGACGGCATGTCACCGTTCGGCGATGCACTCTGCAGCGCTTCCTGCGTCTTCTGCATGCTCTGGTTCGCGCGACTCAGCGCTGAACCTGTTTCGCGGTTCACCATCGCGGATTGGTCCGATGTTTCAGACAGGTTGCGGCTCAGCTGCTGCAAACCTTGCTGCAATGCCGCCTGCTCTGAACGCATGCGCTGGAGGTCACTCGGATTCGGCTGACCCGACGGAGAACCGGATTGACCGCTTTGTCCGCCCGGCTGGCCATTCTGCTGACCCTGCTGCTGGCCGCTCTGCTGCTGACCGCTCTGTCCGCCCTGCTGCTGACCGCTCTGCTGCTGACCACTCCGTGGCTGCGCGCCCTGGCCTGCCGACGGCGGCTGCTTCGGTGCGCCGGACTTCTGCTGATCCTGAGCGGTTGGAGGGGCCGGCGGCCTGGGCAGTGAAGGCTGCGGCGCGCCGGCCTTGTCCATCTCTTCCTTCAATGCCTGCTGCCTCTGCGCGAGCGACAATGCATCGCGCGTCGCCTGCTGCATCGATTCCTGAACTTCGTCCTTCCAGCCCTGTACCATCTCCTGGCGCGCCTTGTCGAGCTGCTGTGCGGCGTCACTCAGATCCTTTGACGCCTGCTTGCCCTGCTGCGCCGCCGCATCTGACTTCTGTTCTGCGGCCTGCTGGCCCGCGCGCTTCATCGACTGTTGCGCTGCATCCAGTTTGTCACCAGCCTGCTTCGTCTGCTCCGCCGCCTTCGTCTCACCCTGTTTGGTGAGCTGTTCGCTGAGTTGCTCGAGCGCCTGCGCCAGCGCTTCTTCCTTGCGCGCCAGTTCTGCCTGCTGCTGCGCGGCCGACTTCGGATCCAACTTCTGATCCGGCATCGACGAAGCCAGCGCATCCTGCTGACGCGACAGCTCCTTCGTCTCCTGGGACAGCCGGTTCAACTCCTGCTCTGCTGCAGCTTTGCGCATCAGGTCGAGTGACTTCTCCAGCTGCTGCTTCATCTGCTCCTGCTGCTGCGCCAGATCCTTGAGCGCGCGCTCGACACCCTTCGAGTCGAGCTTCTCAAGTGCCTGCTTCAGCGCTTCCATTTTCTGACGCAGCTCCGGCGTAAGCGCCTGGTCATACAGCTTGCGCAGCTCTTCCATCCGCTTCTGCAGCTCGGCATCCTGCAGTCCCGCATTTTCCAGCGACTTCTGCAGCGCATCGACCTTGGCGCGCATCTCCTCGACGTTCTTCAGCATCTGCTGCTGCTGGTCGAGGATCTTCTGGCCTGCCTGCGCTTCGGCGAACTGCATGCGCTGTCCGTTCTGTGATGACGGATCACCGCCCTGCCGGCCGTTCGCCTTGTGAGAGTTGCTCGATGCGGTGAGTCGCTCGGTGTTCCGCGTCTCTTCCTGCAGTTTCGCCTGTGCACGCGAAAGCGCTTCGTTCGCGCGCATCAATTCTTTCGTCTGCTCGTTCGCGGCGGTACGCAGCTCATCCATGCCCGGCAGACGGATTGCGAACGTGCGGGACTCCGCGACCTGACCGCGTGGTGAAATATCACGCACGCGCACGAAATACTTTAGTGTGTCGCCGGCAGAAAGGCCGCGTGCGCTCGCATCCATTACGGCGCGCACGAGCACGCGATCACCGCCGTCACTGAGTGCGAGAGGCGTCTCGATTACGGGATCCCGGGCACCGTTGCGGCTCACGCGCCAGCTCACGAGCGTGGCGAGGGCAACGCCGTAGTCATCCTGCACCTCAGCGGCCAGCGCGAGCGCCAGCTCGGGACCGAACACAGTGTCGACAGCCGGGAACGTGATGGTCACGGACGGAGGCGCATCACGAACGATGGAGATGATCACGGGTGGCGGCTCAACGGCAAGACCGTTCCCGTCTCGATCGCGCATCATCCACTTGTAGATGCCGCTTGCCATCGGCATCCATCGCGCGTTGAACGCACCGTCCTGCATCCGTAGCGTGATCGCGGTGCCGGAGTCAGGCGTCAATGATGC
>JBDSPG010000126.1:0-8044 GCA_039912685.1 Longimicrobiales bacterium
ATCTTCTCGAAGTGCGGCACGAGCCAGCGCGCATCGGTTGCGTACCGATGGAATCCACCACCGAGCTGATCGTAGATGCCGCCCCGCGCCATAGCGTCCAGCGTTTCCTTCACCATGCGGCCGGCCCACTCGGTGCCGTTGTCGAGATGATAGTCGAGCAGCAGGTCGAGTGCGCCGGCGTGCGGGAATTTCGGTGCACTGCCGAACCCGCCGAACCGGAAGTCGAATGTGCGCGCGAGCTCTTCGGCCGTGGCTGCAACCAGCTGCGGATTGATGTCGCCCGTTTCGATCTCGGCCTTGCTGTACGTATCGAGTCGCTCCTCGATACCGCGCGCGGCATCCATCGCGCGATCCCGCTCTTCCACCCATACGCGGTGCACCTCACGCAGAACACGAGTGAATGAAGGCCGACCGTATCCTTCTTCTGGCGGGAAATACGTACCGCCGTAATACACGGTGCCGTCCGGCGTGAGAAACGCAGTGAGCGGCCATCCACCCTGACCAGTCAGCAGCTGCACTGCGCGCTGATAGCGCGAGTCCACGTCGGGCTTCTCGTCGCGATCGACCTTTACAGGAATGAACAGCTCGTTGATGAGCGCGGCCGTGCGCGCATCCTCGTAGCTCTCACGGTCCATCACGTGACACCAGTGACACCAGACTGCACCGATGTCGAGCAGGATCGGCTTGTCCTCCGCCCGCGCACGGTCGAACGCCGCCGTGCCCCACGGCAACCAGTCCACCGGTTGCTGCGCACCATGGCGCAGGAATGGACTCTTCGAGCCCGCGAGTGCGTTACGACCTTCGCCGGTCACGACGGGTCCGCGTGCAGCTCTGCTTTGAGCTCCGTCAGGTGACGCTTCGCCCAGCTGCCGGTCGGCGTGCCGGGATGCTTCGCTGCCAGCTTGGCCAGATAAGGCAGCGCTGCCACCGGCTGCTGCAGTTTGTGAGTATAGACCTCGATCATCTCGCGCATCGCCATCATGTCGGTTGCTGGCGGCACGCCCGGAACCTCGCTCGCGCGCTTGAACCAGAGGATCGCCTCATCGTAACGCCGCAGGTCGTCGCGATAGAGGCGAGCGAGCCGCATGCACGGTTCCGGATCCTCGGGATACTGTTGCGCGGCGAGCGCATACTCCGCGGCCGCCTGCTCGAAGCGCCCTCGCACAACATAGGACTGCGCCAGCGAATACTGTCTGTCGCCGGGCGTGGTCGCGCCTGTCGGCATGTAGATGGTGCTCGCTGCGTTGCCCATGGCGCCAGTGAAGATTGTGGCGGTCACGAACGGGATTAGCCATCCGAGTGCAAATCCACCGAGCAGCGAGGGCATGAGAGGCCAGCCCCACATCTTATACACGAACATTCCGACGAACATGCCCAGCAGCGCGCCCCACCCGGAGAATGCTGCGATCTTCAGAACATCGACAGACCTGTTCGAGTCGAAATCCTTGAGAGGCTTGTGCGGAAGTGCGTCCGGCTGCTTCGGCACCATATGCTGTGGGATCGGCTGTGCCGGATCGTACGTGTGACCCTGACGCGGCTCTGCCGACTCTTTCCGATCCGCCGGCGTGAACGGATCACCATCCTTCATGTCATCGGACATGCGCGGTTCGTCATTCATAGCACACAGCTCCGGCAGATGTCACAAAGGACGCAATCACTCTGTCGCGGTGTCGGTGCTTTGCAGACAGCGCGGCCGTGATCGATCAACAGATGCGAAAATATCGTCCAGTCGTCGCGCGGCACCAGCGGAAGCAGATCCTTTTCTATTGCGACGGCGTCGCCGGCCTTCGTCAGACCGAGGCGCGTCGCAAGGCGCGTCACGTGCGTGTCGACAACGACGCCTTCATTGCGCCCGAATGCATTGCCGAGCACGACATTCGCCGTCTTGCGGCCTACACCGGGCAACGCGACGAGTGCATCCATCTCGTCCGGGACTTCACCATTGTGATGCTCGACCAGGTGCGCGGCCATGCCGAGCAGGCTCTTCGCCTTGTTGCGAAAGAAGCCGGTCGACTTGATCACACCCTCCAACTCCTCCTGGTTCGCGCCGGCGAGGGACTCGGCATCCGGGTAACGGGCAAACAGTGCGGGTGTGGTCATGTTCACACGATCATCCGTGCATTGCGCCGACAGAATGGTCGCCACCGTAAGCTCGAACGGGTTCCGATGCACCAGCGAGCAATGCGCATCAGGGTACTCGCGCTTGAGGCGCGCAATGATTTCATGCGTGCGTGCAACCCGCGCGGCTTTCGTTTCGCGCGCGAAGCCGGGGCGGCCCTTCCGAGCCATCGAAGCGGTTTTCTTCGGCGCGGTATTCTTCGGCGCAGGCTTCTTCACCGCGGCCCTATTCTTATCAGCCATGCTTCCCCTGCAGCCATGAACGCAATCCGTCTCGGTCTCGTGTATTGATGACGTCGGCGGCGGCGAGACCACCCTTGCGCGCCATGTCGACACCCCAGCGCGTGTTGTCGAGGCTGCGCACCGAATGCGCATCAGGATTGATCGCGCACAGCACGCCCGCCTGTTTTGCAAACTGCCACCAGCGCCAGTCGAGGTCCAAACGCGCGGGATCTGCATTGATCTCAATGGCAACACCGCGGTCCGCCGCGCGACGGATCACTTTCTCGACGTCGAGCGCATATGCGTCGCGCGAGAGCAGCAGCCGTCCCGTCATATGACCCATGATCGTTAGCCGTGGGTCGTCGAGTGCGCGCAGCAGCCGCTGCGTCATTTCGTTCTTCGACATCCGGAAGTTCGAGTGCACGGAGCCGATGACATAGTCAAAACTCTCCAGGACGCCCGCATTCGCCGAGTAGTCGAGTGTGCCATCCGCCAGAATATCGGCTTCGATGCCCTTCAGAAGCCAGAGCTCCGTGCCGCGCTCCTCATTCCACGCAGCGATCTCGCGGTGCTGTCGCTCGATATCGGACGGTTTAAGGCCACCGGCGTAGCTTGCGTTCTGCGAATGATCCGCAATGCCGAGGAACTCCCAGCCACGCTCGATCGCGCCTTCCGCCATCTCTTTGAGTGTAGCCTTTCCGTCACTGTACGTGGTATGGCAGTGAAAGCAGCCGCGCAAATCGGTGTATTCAACGAGTCGCGGCAGCGCCCGCGCCACAGAAAGGTCGACCGCAATCCGCGCACCGCCGTGTCCGCCTGCCTCGCGCAGTTCGGGCTCTACGTACTGGATCCCGAGTGCATCATAGAGATCTGCCTCTGTCGTCAGCGCCACCACGTCGCCTCCACGGGAGATTCCCGCCGGCGATAGTGACAATCCCTGAGCGTGAGCGAGTGCTCCGATCGCAGCGACGTGTTCCGGGCTGCCGGTGTGCAGCCAGAGCGCCCACGTGAACGTTTCCGGCGGCACACACACGAAACGCACCTCGAGACCATCCGCAAGTCGGGCACGTCCGAGACGCTCGCCTTCGCGGCGCTGATGCAGCAGGCCATGCTGCTGCATGAATGCATCGACGGCCGCGCTGCACGCTTGCGCATCGGCCGACGCGACGATGTCCACACCATCCACGGTCTCCAGCCTGCGCCGCAGTTCGCCAGTGATCTCCGCGCGCTCGACGCCGGGGAGCGCGCGTAACACACCGAGAATCCGCTCCGCGGATTCTACAGCGCGTGACAGGCGACGGCGGCCGGCGCCACTGTGCACGAACTTGATGCCCGCCGCAATACGCTGCTGTGTTCGCTCGCCGAAACCCTTCACACCGGCAATTCGACCTTCATCCACCGCGGCCTCGAGGTCCTCAAGGGACGCCACACCGAGCGCATCATAGAGCTGCTTGGCTTTCTTTGCGCCTAGGCCCGGCACGGAAAGCAACGCCTTCAAGCCGGCGGGTGTTCGCGCACGCAGATCGTCGTAATAACCGGAGCGTCCCGTTGTGACCAACTCACGAACCACCTTTGCCGTCACAGGTCCGATCCCGGTCAGCGATTCGAGCGCACCGCTCGCCGCCAGATCGGTCGGGCTCGCATCCGCCTTCTCGATCGCGCGCGCAGCCGCTGAAAAGGCCCTTGCTTTGAACTTGTTCTCACCGGTGAGATCGAGGAGGCTTCCGATCTCCTCGAGCACGACCGCTATCGCGTTACCGTCCACTACCGCTGTCCACACCAAGTTGATGGAAAACGCGTGACGCAAGCTTGAGCACTTCTCCGGCATTGGTGACCGCGAGCAGTCCTCTCAGTTCGCCCCCCGGCAGCACATTCGCGAAGTCCGGACCCTGCTCGCGTGCCTCGATATCACCGAAATGACCGAGGTCCGGTACCGGCAGCGGAACACTAATCTCGATCGCTGTGAAACCAGCTCGATCCTGCCGCACGCCGAGCGCGAGCAGAAGATCGAGACGCGTTGCGATTCCCTCTGCAGATGACGTCGCATAAAAAAATCCGTGCACTGCTTCGGGTGTCGCGCCCTCCTGTGTCGCCCACAGAAGATTGGCGGGCATGACAACGTATCCGGCCTCTTCCGGCACGTGCAGGGACCACGTGCCGATGGCCGGCGAATCGGCTGCGAGCATCTCGCGCAATGCCCCTTCATCGATTTCATGCGATCGTTTGCCGCCGAGCCAATGGTGGTAGCCGTGGAATCCGAGTGCTGCGACACCCGGGAACGGTGATGCGCGTTCGACTTCGGCCGGCGAGAGCTTCTCCAGCAGCGCAGTTGTCGCTGGGAGCTGAAGGAACTCGTCGACCACGTGCGTGCGCACGCCGTGTTCGACGGCGTCCGCTGTGATCGCAGGAAATATTTCGTCCTCGAACTCGGGCCGCCCAAAGATCGCGTCGTAGGGATTCATTCCGTCATGCCTTCCCGTTCGAAGGTGTGGACGTCCACTAGTGAGGCAGGATTCCGATGCCACCCGGCGAATAGCCAAGCGCCGCGGACGCGACGCGGCGGAGTGACGAAATTTCGATGACATCCACGCCGCCGCGAGAAGCACCGCGACCCTCACTCGTAACGAACAGGTAGCGGCCATCTGATGTAATCGCCATGCCGTGCGGTCCGCTCTGTGTCGTTGAAATGCGCGCCCGCACGAGGCCCGACGCCAGGTCGATCACCGCAACCGCACTGTCGCTCGCGACCGCGGCGAAGAGCGTGGCACCTGCTGCATCAATCTGCACAGCACGCGGCGAACCGCCGACATCGAAGCGCCGCGCAACCTGCCAGAGCTGTGTATCGATTTCCACGATCTCGTTCGTGCGTTCGCATGCGACGTACACCATGCGCGCGCGCAATCCTCGCCCCGGTTCCGACCAACTCGGCGTACAGCTTCCCGTGGCCGGCGTCACACCACGTCCGTTGCCGCGCACGTCCGCAGCCAGAACACGGTCGCGCTGCGGCGTTACCGAGAAACGCCGCGTGATCGTGAACGCGCGCGTGTCCACTTCCACCAGTTGGTCGCTGCCCGCGCACACCGAGTAATGCCGCGTCGCCGTCGCATTCAATCGTCCGCCGGCGGGCAGCACACACGTTACCGGTCGCGCAACTTCCGTCATTGTCGGTGCATAGATAATAGAGATGCCGGATGCGCCTTCGCCGTGGAGATTGTTGTTCGTGATGAACATGTACTGACCGTCTGGTGTGACGTCGACGGTTGTCGGAAATACGCCGACACCGACGCGGCCGACCAGCGAGTCCCCGTCCACGCGGTACTTCGCGATGCGTCCGCCTGGAATACCATGAGCGAGCGATACGTACCACGAGCGACCGTCGGGAGAAATGGCGAGACCGTGCGGACCATCAATACGGCCCGGTGTTCCCACAGGAATGGAGCGTAGCACTTCGATGGCGCCATCGGGCGTGTACGACACGCGCGTTACGACATCTGATGCTTCATTCGCGATGTACGCAGTCCACTGCGATGGTGGCGCAGGCGTGCGCGGCCTGGCGGTTGCGCAGGCGGCAACGGCTGTGACAAGTAACAGAACGATCGGCTGTACGCGGCAGCAGAGACTGGTCAAGCGCATCTCCAGTGGGAGCCCGCTACTTCACGCGCTCCTTCAGATATTCCACGACCTTCTCCGAGAAGACGCGTGTCTGCACGAGCGTGTCACGGTCACGGACTGTAACGGTGCCATCTTCGGTGGTCGTTCCATCCACGGTGATGGCGAACGGCGTACCAGCTTCATCCTGACGACGGTAACGCCTGCCGATCGAGCCGCTGTCATCGTAGAACGAGTTCAAGCCGTTCTTCCGCAGATCCTTGCTGATCGCTTCAGCAAGCTCAGGCATGCCATCTTTTTTTACGAGCGGGAAGATCGCAGCCTTCACGGGCGCGAGGCGGGGATGGATGCCGAGCACCACACGCGTCTCGCCGTCCGTTTCCTCCTCGCGATACGCATCCGCGAGAACTGCCAGCACTGTGCGGCCAACGCCGACGGCGGTTTCAACGACGTACGGCAGATAACGCTTGTCGCGCTCCACCGGATCCACATACTCGAGTTTCTTGCCCGAGAACTCCTGATGTCGCTTCAGGTCGAAATCCGTGCGATTGTGGATCCCCTCGAACTCCTGCCAGCCAAACGGAAACTCGTACTGGATGTCGTACGCCGTCTTCGCGTAGTGCGCGAGCTCGTCCGGACCGTGCTGATGGAAGCGCAGCTTCTCGGGACGGATGCCGAGCGCCACATGCCACGCCATCCGCTTCGCCTTCCAATAGTCGAACCACTGGTCGTCTGAACCGGGCTCCACGAAAAACTGCATTTCCATCTGCTCGAATTCACGCGTGCGGAAAATGAAGTTGCCCGGCGTGATCTCGTTGCGGAATGCCTTGCCGATCTGCGCGATGCCGAATGGAATGCGCTGGCGTCCCGCCTGCAGCACGTTCTGGAAGTTCACATAGCTGCCCTGGGCCGTCTCCGGCCGCAGATACACCGTAGCCGCAGCCTCTTCCACGGCACCCATGAACGTCTTGAACATCAGATTGAAGTTGCGCGGCTCGCCGAACGCTTCCTTCGTGCCGCACACCGGACACTGTCCGTTCTGCACATCGTCATTGTCCGCGCGGAACCGGCGCCGGCAGTTCCTGCATTCGACGAGTGGATCGTTGAATCCGGCAACGTGACCGCTCGCCTCCCACACGCGTGGATGCATCAGGATCGCAGCATCGAGACCCTCGATGTCATCGCGCTCGTGCACCATCGCCCGCCACCACGCGTCCTTCACGTTCCGCTGCAGTTCCACGCCAAGCGGACCGTAGTCCCACACGGAACCCGTGCCCCCGTAGATTTCGGAATTCTGAAAGATGTATCCACGCCGTTTGCACAGCGAGACAAGCTTTTCCATCACGTCGGGTTCGTTAGCCATTTCCCGGATTGATTGGCCCTTGCGGCGGGCGTTGCGCAGAGCAAAAGGTAGGGATGCCGGTGTGTGTGAGCAACCGCATGGACTGCCGCCAAACCCGGATGCCGCACGCGGTTTTTTCGCACGTGCAGTCCCGCACGGCACCGCGGTTGTGGACGGAAATACGGTGAATGTTTGTAGTCTGTCTACTCCACTGTCTCGCGCAGACTGCGAGCCAGCTGATTCAATCGCTCTGCCCGCCCTGCCAGACCCTCAGCCAGGCGGCGTACACTCTCCTTGTTCGGATGCCGCCGTCCGCTCCGCCATGAGCGCAAAACGTCATAACTCAACCCCGACTCGGCCGCGAGCTGACGCATTGCAAACGGCGCGTCCCGCAAGGCCTCCCTTACCATGTCGTGCCACGGATCCTGCTTCAAACTTCACCTCCTGCTACCCCTGAAGAGGGGCGTAATCAGATGTTGTACGAAGCCGTATGCACTGTACGCACCATGGGGTCGGGAAAAAGGGCCAGACTGGCTCGGGAAATGTAGCTGGCGTCGCAGGATCGGGTACGGGGGGTCTGGGACGGGACGATTCAGTCTCGCTTGAAGAGGCGGAAGTCCAGGTAGCGGTTGGGCCGTTCGCGGATATCGGTCGCGAGCGCGCGGATCTCACGCAGGGCCTCGTTCATCTCGACGTAGAGCGTGGAGTCGTTTACGAGGAGACCGAGGGTGCCGGTGCCGTTGTCGATCTTGC
>JBDSPG010000176.1:0-5918 GCA_039912685.1 Longimicrobiales bacterium
AAGCCATTATCAAGAAGTAGCGCAGTCCGTTGTGCAAAAAAAAATGGCCCGGCACTCAGTGTGGAATGAGTGCCGGGCCATTTTCCTCGCTGTTACTTCGAGCCTCGTGCGCTAGCGCCCGAGGTTCACGTAGACGACATCCGCGCGACCATCGCGGTTGGCGTCGACGAACTCAGCGAACGGCTGTGAACCGGACTGGACCTGCAGGACGAGCGGACCCGAGCTGCTCTGAATCCAGCGGCCGGTGAGCGGTGCGCTGCCGAAGCTGGATGACTGCGTCACGAGACGACCGTATATGACGCGGCCGAGAATGTCGGCGAGACCGCCGCCACTCACGTTGCCGGTGCGGCTCGATGCACGTCCGAGCACCACATCCTCCCAGCCTGCGCGGCCCCAACGGTCGGTGCCGATGCCGAAGCCTTTGTCTATGCACCACGAACGTCCGTGCACGGGATGTCCTGCGCCGGAGCGACAGAATGACGGACCCGGGCCGTTCTTAGGCTTCACGTACGTGATACCATTGGCGCGGTCGCGGCGTTCGTCGCGCAGGATCTCGTCACGCGTACGCTGAACCACCTTGTTGTTCTGCCCGACGGTCTTGCGAACGACCGGCTTCTGCGCAACCGCCTTATGCGTGGCTTTTGCGTGGTCATCCTTGTGCGCGACACCCTTTGCCACGGCCTTCGCCGGATGCTTGTCGGCGCCCTTCCCCGGGTTTCCCTGGGCGGCTACGGGCAGCGTGCTTCCGGCCAAAGCGGTGCCTGCGGTGACCGCTGCCAAGGTCAGAATTTTCCAGTTCAATGACATGTGTAACCTCCAGTGGTGAAACAACCTGCTAAAAGGAGTGTCACATTCCGTGCCCGCTTTCGGCCGCACCGCCCCGGATTGCCGGATGAGCAGGATAATCGTTGGGACAGAACGAATTTCTGCATGCGACATCGTTCGTGCCGAGTCCAGCGCCTCCTGATTCGTCACCATTGCAGGACATATGGACGTCATCCGCGTGGGGCGGGCCGTCCAACGTCGCACAAAACTATGTCCGTAATGGAGTTAGCCACGTTCATCCGATCCACCGTAGGCCCGGTACATGCAGAGCGCGCCCTATTCAGCAGACAAACGGCACATCGGCCGGGGGGCGAGTTTGCAGCAGGAAGTACCGAATCGGCGCCGATTCGATGACAGCACGGACCGTTATGTCGCGCTACTGCGCGTTATGACGACGATCGTGTGGGACATGCCGGCGTCGGGAGAGTTTCAGCGGGGGCAGCCGGGGTGGGCGGCGTTTACAGGCCAGCGCTTCGCAGAGTATCGCGGTTCCGGCTGGCTGGAGGCCGTTCATCCCGAGGACCGTGCAGGTGTCAAATCGATGTGGAGCGCGTCCGTTGCACGCCCATCACCGATCGAGGCGGAGCACCGTCTTCGACGTCATGATGGCGAGTACTGCTACGTCTGCATGTGCGCGGTTCCGATTTTCGAGGAATCGGGGGCGAGGGTGGTCGAGTGGATCGGGTCGCACACGGATATCACGTCACGCAAGCAGACGGAGCTGTCGCTGCGCAACACACTCGCGGAACTGGAGACAGCGAACCGTGACCTGGGCGAAGCGAGTGATGCGAAATCTACGTTCCTCGCGACAATGTCCCACGAGCTACGCACACCGCTCAATGCCCTGATCGGGTATTCGGAGCTGCTGCTTCTCGGCATTCCGGGGGAGCTGCCCGCAACGATTCGTCCGCCCATCGAACGCATCGACCTG
Organism: Longimicrobiales bacterium; assembly: GCA_039912685.1. GTDB lineage: Bacteria > Gemmatimonadota > Gemmatimonadetes > Longimicrobiales > RSA9 > DASUXU01. The sequence continues at coordinate 1,757 of JBDSPG010000176.1, forward strand.
AGCGCGCGACATCTGCTGCAGCTGATCGAGGAGATCCTGACGTTCTCGCGCATCGAGGCAGGACGGGAACGACTGCATTACGAGCTCGTGGAACTGCACACGGTCATGCGGGAAGTAATCGCTGTAATGGAACCGACTACGACCACCAAGGGTCTTCTCTTCCAGGTGGATCTGCCGTCGGCACCCGTCGAGGTCGTCACCGATCCGCGCAAAATCCGCCAGATTCTCGGCAACCTGCTGGGGAATGCGGTGAAGTTCACAGCCCGCGGCAGTATCACGCTACGTGCGCGCGTGCGCGACGATATGCTGGTGCTGGAGGTGACGGACACTGGAATCGGTATTGCGCGGGACCATCTCGAGAAGATCTTCGATCCGTTCTGGCAGGCCGATCACGGCAAGACGCGCGCGATCGGCGGAACGGGACTCGGCCTGGCGGTCACACGCGAGCTGGCATTCCTGCTCGGCGGTACCGTTGATGTGACGAGCGCACCCGGCAAGGGGACGCGCTTTACTGTGCGCCTGCCCATCACGGAGCCCGGCGTGGAGGTGTGAGGCCGTCAATCGTCCTTATAAATCCACACGCTCGCCTTGCCGTCCACGCCGATCTGGCCGCGGTACATGCCGCTCGAATTGAAGGGCATGGTCCAGCCGCCCTTGTCATCCATCGCGATCACTCCGCCTTCGCCGCCCTGCTTCACGAGCTTGTCCATTACGACGTGCCGCGCCGCTGCGTCCAGCGTTTCATGCAGATATTCAACGCGCGCGCAAATGTCGGACGCGACGTTGTTGCGAATGAAGTATTCACCGTGTCCGGTTCCTGACACTGCGCAGTGCGCGTTCGCGAACGTGCCCGCACCGATGATCGGCACATCGCCTACGCGGCCCCATCGCTTGTTCGTCATGCCGCCACTCGACGTTCCGGCAGCGAGGTGACCTGCGCGATCGAGGGCAACCACGCCGACCGTTCCGAACTTCGCGTCGTGGAATTCTCCACCCTTCTTTGCTTCCGCAGCTTTCGCCTTCTGCAGATCATCCCAGCGGCGCTGCGTGAAGAAATAGCCTTCCGGTACAAGCGTGACGCCGTTCTCCTGCGCGAATGCTTCTGCGCCCGCGCCTATCATCATCACGTGCGGCGACTTCTCCATGACCATGCGCGCGAGCGAGATCGGATTCTTGACGTGCATGACGCCGGCAATCGAGCCGGCCTGCAGTGTTGAACCATCCATGATCGCGGCATCGAGTTCGTTCTTGCCATCATTCGTGAACACCGCGCCCTTGCCGGCATTGAACAGCGGCGAGTCTTCCATGGTACGGATGGCTGCTTCGATCGCGTCCAGGCTGGAACCGCCGCCGTTGAGCACCCTGTACCCGGCCTGCAACGCCTCCGTGAGTGCAGTTCGATACTGCGTCTCCATGTCTGGTGTCATCGTAGTGCGCGAGATCGTACCCGCACCGCCGTGCACAACCAGCGCGAACGCAGGCTTTTTCGCGGGTGGGGGGGCCGACTGCAGCATTGCAGCTCGCGCCGGTCGGGCACTGCATGCGATGGCGGCAATGACAATTGAAAGGACGATGCGGTTCTGCATGATCTCGCTCAGTGACCGGGTTTGATTCACACTTGAATGCCCGTGCTGCTTCATGTCTCAGCGAACCAGCGGGTTGGTTCGGTAACGCTGAGTGTAATACACCGCATCAACAGGGATCCTGCCATCGCGGTAGTCGCGTTCCTTGTGCATGAAGACGGGGCGCGCCTGTGACGCAATGTATGCGGCCAGATTCTGCGCTTCAGCGTCGTTCAGCGAGCCGGGTGCTGTGAGCGGCATCGCGTAACGGATGAATCCAGCGAGTGTGTAGACGCGCGCAGCACCCGCTCCATCATTCCACGACTGCGGTCCCCACAACGGACCCGGATGAACGGCGCCGAGATTCACGCCTTGACCATCCACCCCGTGACACGCTACACAGTTCCGTTCATAGGATGCCTTACCGGCAACCGGATCGAGATTTTCGATCGCGACTTGCACATCCTTTGCGAGCGTGTTCTTGCCACGCCACGCTGGTTCCTTACCCGCCGGCAGACCCGTTCCAATCCAGTTGATGTATGCACTCAACGCGAGAAGCTCGGGACTGCCGTACGGCGGAGCCTTCCCGTTAATGCTTCGCTCGAAGCAATCGCGGATGCGATCCTCCAGTGTGATCAGTCGCGCGGAGCGTGCACGGTACTGTGGGAACAATGTCGCAACGCCCACAAGCGGCCATGCCTCTGCTTTCTGCCCGACATTCAGGTGACAGTTCGCGCATGACATCGCATTGCCCGCGTATTCCGGCGCGTGCCTGCGCGTATCACGCATGATGTCATAACCTCGACGAATCATACTTGCCATGGCGGTATCGCGAGGCAGTGAATCGCGCCGCGGATCCATTACCAGCTCCGCCACCCGATCGATGCCGGCCGTCGCCGGCACGAGCCGCGACGATGCGCTGGTGGCCGCGCCCGGAACTGCAGGACCGCTCGATGCGCCTGCACTGCTGTCCACCGATTGCGTCGAGCCGGCCATAGCGTTTGAATCCGCAGTGCTGCCGTCGCATGAAACGGTCAGCAGAACGCACAACACCATCGACAGTCGGGAACGCCTCATTCGGTGTCCTGCCTCGGGTGAATTGATGCCGGAATATGCGCGTTCCGCTTCCAAACGGGAAAGTGGCGTCATGATTGCATGCACCGCAGGGCAACGGCGCGTGCCCGAACGATGCGTCGCACACCTGGCAGGAGCTCCACAATGGGCGAAAAAGACAGGCTGAAGAGGGATGCGGCGGGCATCGGACCCGAGCCGCGGCGATCAGGCCTCCACAAGATGAGCGGACTCAAGGGATTCCGGGTCGCCAAGGGCGAGCCCGACATTCGCGGATGGGAGGTCCGCACCCTCAATGGACGCGACGTCGGTGAGGTCGACGATCTGCTGGTGGACCCGGAGTCCGGCGAGGTCGTCTTCATGGAGGTGGCCATGAACAACAGCGACCGCCGTATCGAGCTGGCGCTCCGCCATGCCCAGCTCGACCGCGACAAGAAGCACGTCATCGTCGATAGCGCGGACGTCGACGTTCATGGCTCCGAGTACACGGCGGTGGCAGTCAATCCGACGGACGACCGTCTTTCTGGTGACTCCTCCGACGCGACCGGCCTTTCCGGCGACCTCACGGACGAAAACGGAATTTCACGCTAAGTTCGCCAGGGGATGGCGAAGGGGCGGATCCGGCGGCGAGCAGCCTTATGCCGGATCCGTCCATCTCGCGAGAATTTCCGTTGTAACTCATTTCTCAACAACATCTTAACCGCTGAGTTCCGCCGAGGTGACACGGCGGCTTCAGCTACTTGGCCTTCGGGCCTGTTTTGACTCACTTGCTTTTTATGACTGTCGGTCATATTGTTTGGATGGGTCACCTGACACATGAAGGAGCAGGGCATGGGCGTACAGGAGCGGAAGGAGCGCGAGTTCAAACGTCGCGAGGAGGAGATCCTCGAGGCCGCGCTCGCCCTGTTCAAGGGCGATGGCTGGCAGAGCGTTACCGTCGAGCAGATCGCGGATCGCGCCGAGATCGGCAAGGGCACGATCTACAAGCATTTCGAGAGCAAGGACGAGATCTACGCCCGCCTGGTCCTGGACTATCAGCGTACAGCGATCGAGAAGCTGCGGCGTATCGATCCGAATGTCGACGTCATTCAGCGGCTGCGCACGATCATCACCGTCACGTTCGAGATGAACCTCGCCGCGCAGGAGTATCAGCGCCTCGTGCAGTACTCCAGCCGCGACGAATTCCGCAACAGTCTCAGTGCGGCAACGCGGACGGCGTTCGCACACCAGGACGAAGCCTTCTTCGGGCTGATCAACGCCGTGCTCGAGGAGGGCGTGCGCCAATCGATTCTGCCCCGCAAGACGCCGCAGGAACTGCTGTTCGGTCCGATGGCGGCGATCCTGGGCGCGCGCACGATGATGTGGAACGAGTGCATGTGCCCGGGTCCGCAGCTCGGGCCGGAGTCCGTGAAGGAGCTCTCCAACTTCATCCTCGCCGGCATGCTCTATCAGGAGTGGCTTGCCGAGGAAGGCCTGATCGATGATGAAGCGATGGAGCGCGCACTGAAGGAGCTGGAAGAAGTTCAGGT
>JBDSPG010000219.1:0-6495 GCA_039912685.1 Longimicrobiales bacterium
GCAGCTCGAGCGTCGGACTACGGCTGCCATCCAGCAGAACCGCGAGCTGCTTCGGCGTCACGGCGCGCGCATCCTCCGCAGCCGCGATTGCTTCCCATGCGCGTGCATCAGACGCACGAATCGGCACCGCATTCCCCGGCTTCGTTTGCGCCATTCCCGGTCTTGCTTGGGCGACAAATGTCAGGGCAACGGCAAGACAGATCGAGCGCATCGGATTCTCCCGAGGGGAAGGGCCAGTTTTTCGGATCTTATATGAGCAGGCCACCGGTGAAGCCGCCAGTGGCGGGGGACGGCATCGGATAACCCCGCTTCGCGGGTGGCGGCGCGCAGCGCGCGTGGCGACGGGCGACTGGCGAATTCTGCCGCCATTCGCGGTCCACACGCCGCCGCCTGCGTCACCGCAGCTCGATCGAAACTCCGGCCCAGATAACGCGACCCGCGGCGGGGAAGTTGAACACCTCAAAGTATCGCTCGTCGAGCAGGTTCGATACGCGCACGAGGAGCTGCGCACCGGCCAGTCGCGCCGGCATTTTGTAGCTGGCGGATGCATCGATCGTCACATGACTGTCGAGTACGACACGGCTACCCGCGTAATTCGAAGGGTCAGTGAAATCGAGGTCGTCCCGCTCACCGGTGTAGATCAGCGTCGCACTTGTGCTGAGCGCGCGCGCGGGCCGCGCGCTGGCGGTCAGACTCGCCTGATGCGCGGGTCGGCGCAGCAGCGGACGATCCTCCAGAAACGCCTGGTCCTCGCCAAACCCGTCATCCGACACCTTGCTGTCGACATGCGTGTACTGCGCATCGAGCGAGATCGTCGGCGACACCGCTGCGTGGCCGGTCAGCTCGACACCCCGACTGCGCGCGCGACCGATGTTGTAGTAGTTCGGCTCACCAGCGGGCGCAGTGAAGGTATACTGGATCAGGTCGCGGAAGTGCTGGTCGAACAGGGAAACACCGACGCTGTACGCGCCAGTCCGGGCGTCTGCACCAACTTCTACACTGCGTGACTGCTCGGGCAGCAGGTCGGGATCGCCGACTGCAAAACCGGTTGCATAGGCCTCAAAGAATGTCGGCTCCTTGAAGCCGGTGCCGTATGCGGCGCGGAGGGTGAGCACGGGCGCAACACGTAGTGCAGCTGCAATGCGGCCGGTTGTGAAGCGGCCGAACTGCTCGTTGTCATCGATCCGGATGCCGCCATTCGCGCTTACTGCTGGCAGCGGCGTCGCCATGACCTGTGCATAGAACGCAGTGTTGCTGCGCTTCGCCGAACTCTCGCTGCTGTAGGGCCCGAACGGGCCATTGCTGTCGAACGCGGTCGAACCACGCTGCCGCTCGGCTTCCACACCGACCGACGTGATAAGGTCGTGCGGCAGGAACATGTTCAAACGCAGCTCGGCCGTGTTGCGACGCACATCGGCCGAGCTCTCATCGAAGCCGTCGCCCACTGCATCGGCGGGGTTCGAGCCGCCTGTCCTGCTACGATAAGACGCCAACTGGGCGCGGGCCTGCACACGGGGCGTGAGGAAGTAGCCGGCGCTCGCACCAAGCGCGAGTGAGTTGCCATCGGTGAATTTGTTGTGATCGACCATCGCACCGGAGCCGGATGTGGGATAGTGGAACGTCTGGTCGATGTGGCGCGCAGTCACCTCGGCGTCGCCGTTGCTGCCATTGAGTGAAAGGCGGCCGCTGAATGTGCGGTTGTCATACTTGTTGTTAAATGCATACGCACCATCGGACTGCAGCTGCGATCCTGTGGCCGCGTATCCGACTGTCGTGCCGGCAACAGGGATGCCGCCGGCGATCGAAGCATTCCAATCGAACGCGGAATAGCTGCCGTCTACGGCAGCACCGGTCGCGTCGACACCAACGCGCGAGCCGCTTCCGCCCAGCACCTGCGCGCGAGCAGAAATCGAAGAAGATGCTCGTGCACCGGCAGCTGCCGCACCGCGCGTGAAAACCTGAACGACACCGGCAACGGCATCCGAGCCGTACAGCACGCTCACCGGGCCGCGTACGATCTCGATGCGCTCGACATCATCCGTGGTCAGGTGCGCCCAGTCATATGAGCCGCCGGGATCGTTCACCTGCACACCATCAACGAGCACCTGCACGTAATCGCTCTCACCGCCGCGCATGAACACAGATGCGACCGCACCGACACCGCCGAGCTGAGCGACCGTGACGCCAGGGACCGTCCGCAGTGCGTCCACTACTCGGCGCACGCCGCGCTCACGCAGTTCAATGCCTGTGATGACAGTTACCGCCTGACCGGTCGCACTCATCGGTGTGGGCAGACGGGTTGCGGTGACGACAATGTCCTTGATTCGCAGGGTATCCTGCTGCGCTGATGCAGCGGATGGTGCAGTGGCGACGGCCACGAATGCGAGCGCCAGTACTATCCTTGTGTTCACGGTTCCTCTTTTCGAAGAGGCGCGACTTGCGGCGCGCCGGTGTCGGGCCCTGGTCCCTCATACGAGTGGACCGTAACGGGCCATTGATAGGTGGTCTGGATGCGTGGTTGCGTAACAACAGTGGCAGGCGCGCCGATGCCGGCAATCGAGCCGCGTTCCAGTAGCACGATTTGCGAGGCGTATCGCGAAGCGAGGTTGATGTTGTGTGTGACGAGGACAACGGTGACGTCATCTTCGCGCGTGAGACGATCGAGCAGTTCAAAGGTCGACATCTCGTGTGCTACGTCGAGCGCGGCGGTCGGTTCATCGAGGACGAGCACGCGAGGCTTCTGGGCGAGCGCACGCGCGATGCGGGCACGCTGACGCTCGCCGCCGGACAGCGTACTCATCGTACGCTGCTCGAAACCGGTGAGTGCGCAGTACTCGAGTGCCGCTGCAATCGCCGCGCGGTCATCCGCATTCTCGCCGCGATAGGGTCCCATGTGCGGGTAGCGGCCCATCCCAACGAGCTCGCGCACCGTCAGAGGGAACACGATGTCCTCCGCCTGCGTGACGACGCCGATGCGTCGCGCGAGCTCCGCACGGTTCCATGTGCAGGCGTCCCGCCCCTCGAACCGCGCTGAACCACCGAGTGGCGCCAGTGACCCGAGCAGCAGTCGAAGCAGTGTGGATTTGCCGGAGCCGTTCGGCCCGATCACCGCGCACAACGTGCCATGTTCGATGGCGAGCGAAATGTCATTCACGGCGTTTACATGCGTGTGCTCATAGGCGAACAACAGGCGGTGTGCTTCGAAGGCGGCGGTCACAATGCGCTCCGTCGGAGCAGTGAAACGAACAGCGGCACTCCAACCAGCGCTGTAATCACACCAACCGGAAGCTCGGCCGGTGCGACAATCGTGCGCGCCGTAGTATCCGCGAGCAGCAGGAAGACGCCGCCCGCCACAAACGATGCGGGAAGCAGGACACGGTGGTCGCTGCCCCAGACGAGACGAACCGCGTGCGGCACAATCAATCCGATGAAACCGATGACACCGCACGTGGCAACGGCGACAGCGACCGCGAGCGATGCGACGATGTACCCGATTACCTTGACGCGCTCCACCTTCGTACCGAGGTTCAGCGCAGTGTCTTCACCGATCGCCAGCAGGTTGAGCGGTCGCGCCTGTGAAATGAGGATCGCAGTCGCCGGAAGCAGGTAGAGTGCGAGCAGCACCACGGTCCGCCATGTCGCTCCCGACAGACTGCCCATCATCCAGAACACAGCGGAGCGGAAGCTCTCGACATCAGCGTACGTAAGCAGCAGCAGAATCAATGCATTGAAGAACGCGGCGACAACCACGCCGGCGAGCAGCAGCACGCGTGTATCGAGTGCTCGGCCGACACGTTGTGCGACGCGGAACACGAGCAGGATGGCGCCGAGCGCACCAACGAGTGACAGCAAGGGCACTGCAGCCGGAGCGTAGCGCGCAACGCCGAACACAACGCCCGCGACCGCACCAACCGCAGCGCCGCCGGCAACACCGAGTACATACGGCTCGGCGAGTGGATTGCGCAGCAACGCCTGGAACACGGCACCGGAAAGAGCGAGACCACCACCAGCGAGGATTGCGACGAGCGCGCGGGGGAGTCGCAGCTCGAGCACAATGGATCGAGCGGTCGCATCACCGCCGCCCGCGAACACATCGAGCACGGTTGCGATCGGCACACCGGCCGCACCGACGCCGACGGCCAGCACGAGTGCGGCAGTCAGCAGACTGCCGAGCGCGAGTGCGCGACGCAGGAACATGCTAACGACCAGCGCTGTCGCGACGTGTGACAGCGGGCGCACTGCGCGGTGCCGCAGCAGCGCTGTCTGCACGAAGCCCGTGCGCCGCACCGGGGTGCAGCAGCCTTGCAGTCATGCGCGCGGCACGACCGAGCGTGGCACCAGGACGATGAAAGAGGTCCGCGTCCACTTCATACACTCGATTGTTCTTCACAGCCTTCAGGTCGCGCCAGCCGGGCCGCGTGCGCAACGCGGCTGCAGACCCGGATGTCGATTCGCCGACAGGCAGAAGGATGACGTCAGGCTGACGTCTCACGATTTCCTCGAGGCTCACCTGCGGCCACAGTGCATCGAGCTCCTCGAACAGCGTGCGCCCACCTGCCGCATCGATGAGCGCGCCGACGAACGTGTTCACGCCCGCAGCCATCGGTGGATCGATCGACAGCGCGTATAGCACGGTCGGCCGCGTCTCCCCTGCAACTGCAGCGCGCACACTGTCGAGCTGTGCATTGAGCGTACGCGCGAGTGAATCCGCGCGCGCATCCTCGCCCAGCAGCGTACCGAGACGTCGAATCATGCTCGTAATCTCCGCAACCGACTCGACGCGCGATGAATACACGGGTATGCCGAGCGGACGAAGCTGGTTGATGACATTGCGCGCATCGTTGTCCGGCCAGGCGATCACAAGATCGGGATGTTGTGCGACGAGCCACTCGACACTCGGTGACAGCGCATTGCCTGTCGATGGGAGATGGGCGAGGTCGGGATCTTTGTCCCATTGGGTACGTGCGACGAGTCGACCGGTGCCGCCGAGGATCTTTACGATTTCCGTCTGCGCGGGGATCATCGAAATCACACGCTGCGCGGGCGCGGCGAGTGTTACCACCGTGCCGACGTCATCAGTCACCGAGACACTGTCGGAGTGCGGCGCCGCAGTTGTACGCGGTGATTCATCGCGAGAGCAGGCCGTAAGGAGGGCCGCTGCAATGAGCGCAGGAAGAAGACGTCGCATAAAAAATCCGTCGATTTCACCAGGAAAAGGACGGACGCGGGCGCGCGGATACCGCTGCCGGTGCACGTGCCCGAACCCCTCCCTGGAAGGGTTGCAATGTCGGGCACGAACGAAACCGGTCTCCTGGCTCGAGGCAGGATCGTCCACCTTCCCGAAACGCGCTGCCGCGGTTCAGTGGTTTCTGGACGTCTCCGCCGGACTTAAGTAGTCCGGCGATCCCAGTCGGTCGATCTCATCCTTGAGTTCGCCGAGCAGGGCCTCTTACAGTGGCGGGGCCGCGCCGGTATTGCACCGGACTTCCGGAAGGTCCCGTTCGTGTTATGTGGTCGAACCTTAATCGGGATTGTTTTCTTCGGCAAGCTGCCGGTGAGCGCTACTTCTCAGCCGCCGGGTCGGGAGCCGCCAACTACGCCGGAATCGCGGCGAACGGCATTCGAGTCGCCGGGCAGGGTCGAGGGGGCGCGGGTGGTACCTTCGCAGCGGCCGTGTAGGGTTGTGCGCCACTTGCCGTTGGTGCCTTTGGCGACGACTTCGAACCAGCTGTCGGACACGCCGAAGACGCGCATGACGAGCTCGACCTGGTCGTCGCGGGTCCAGTCGAGATAATCGATGACGCGGGGAGCCTGTTTGCCGGTCTGGGCGTAGTTCCGGTAGTCCACGTATGTGGTGTCATACCCGGTCTGGGACGCGGACGGCAGGACGATCATGAACAGCGAATAGCCTTCGTTATCCATGCCCGGCCCGAGGGTGTCACCGACGAGGAACGTCGCGGCGAAGCCGGCGGAGGCGCGTCCGGATGCGGGGAACGGGGTGCCCTGCTCGAACGCGGCGGCCCAGTTGCCGGGGAGTGTCGCACCGCGCTTGCGGATCGCGCGCTCGGCGAGAATCGGACCGACGCGATTCATCGAGAGCGAGATGTCGCCTACGTCTTCGTTCCGTTTCGTGATCTGCGGCGCCTGTGACTTGGCAACGGCGAGGAATTCGCGGATGCTGTCGGCGCCGGCGGAGAGCTCGAGGGATCCAAGCGCCTGCGGCTGGACGGGGCAGCCGGGCTGCTCGGGGACCTGCGCGGACTGGACGACATAGGTGCCGACACGGGCGCCACGGCTGAATAACGCGAACTCCTGGCCCTGGCGCATGTTCGCGGCGACAAAACGGGTCGCATAGACGCGGGCATCGCCGGACGTGCGAAGGAGGCGGAGCGAGTCGGTGACCATCTCACCCACCGGGATCATCACGGCCCCGACAGAGCTTCGTGCGACGTAATACAGCACGGGCCCCTGCGGCAGCTCGTCCATGGCCGCTTC
>JBDSPG010000286.1:0-27134 GCA_039912685.1 Longimicrobiales bacterium
GACATCGGTCCGCAATGAAGCGGGTGTCCCGCTGTTGCGCGCGCACCATGATGCCCTGCAACGGGCCGTGCGCAACCTGATCCGGAACGCCGTGGAGGCGATCCGGGACCGTGAAGGCATCACGAGCGGGGGCGGCAGGATCCACGCGCAGGTCCGCACCGATGGGACCGAAGTCGTCATCGAGATCGGGGATGACGGCGGCGGGATTCCGGTGGACCGGCTGCAGCGTATCTTCGAGCCGGACTATACACTAAAGGCGGGCGGGACCGGCCTGGGGCTCGCGCTGGTGCGACAGGCGGTCGCCGCCCATGAAGGCACCGTTACTGCACGGAACGCTGACGGTGGCGCGGTGTTCGAAGTCAGACTACCGCTGCATGCTGCACAGACACCAACCGTGATTGAAGGCTGATATGCTGAAGAAGAAGGGCCTGCTGTTCGCGACCGTCATCGCATGCACGTTTGCGACTGGCTGCAAGGTGCGTTTGGGCGGAGCGAAGCCGGAAGGCTATAACGCGGTCGGCCTCAAGGCGCCTGCAGGTGCATCCGCAACCGATGTCGCGACGCGCATCCGCAGCGCCGAAGGCGATCTCGTGCTGATCTCGGCCGATCGCGACAGCGCGTGGTTCGCCGAGGTAGCGACCCAGGCCGGGCTGAAACTGAACGGCCCGGGCCATACCGGAGCGATGCGGCAGGCGTTCCTGACACGTCTCGAAGTTCTCGGCGACACAGCATTGATGATCAATGTCAACAACGGTGGTCGTCTGCATGTACAGGACGCGCTGTTCAAAGTCGACAAGGAACGTAACATCGACCTGATGCTCGTCTCGTTCGCGGAAGTCACGTCGGTGCGCGAGGGCGTGCGCGCACTGCTCAATTACATTGCGACCGATGTCGGCGGGACGTCCGCCCTCGTACTTGGTATCGAATCGCCATCACGCGCCGTTGCCGACAGCTCGGCAGTTCTCCTGCGCGCCGCATTCACCAATGCACTTGAATGCGATGACAGGAGGATCGACGCGCCGGCAGGCGGCCTGGGCATGATCTTGTTCTACGGGCCCGAGGCTCGTCTCACATGCTCGGGCGCTCGCGTACAGGCCGGCGATCCCAACGCAGTCGTCGCGCGTGTCGTCGTAGGGCGCTAGCCATCGGATGGCGGACGTTCTCGTCGTCGACGACGAACCGAATATCCGCCGCATGCTGGCGAGCCTGCTCGTTGCGGAGGGACACTCCGCGGCGCAGGCAGGATCCGGTGAAGACGCACTGCTCATGCTGCAGGAGAGTGCATGCGACGTGGTGTTGCTCGATCTCGCGCTGCCTGGCGCCGACGGTATCGAGATTCTGCGCGAGATCCGCAACCGCTGGCCCGGCATCCCCGTCATCATGATGAGCGGTCGCGCAACGCTGGCCGATGCCGTTCGCGCCACCAAGGTCGGCGCATTCCACTTCATTGAAAAGCCGCTGTCCCCGGAATCCGTGCTGCTTACAATCGGCAGTGCAGTCGAGTTGCGCCGTGCGCGTGAGCTGTCGCGCTCGCTCATGCAGGAGCTCGGCGCGGGAGACCGCCTCGTCGGATCGAGCGTCGCGATGACCCGCACGCGCGAGTTGATCGAGCAGGTCGCCAGGAGCGATGCCAGGGTCTTGATCACTGGAGAGAGCGGCACAGGCAAGGAGCTCGCGGCCACCGCGCTGCATGAGCTCTCCGCGCGCGCGAGTCGTCCCTTTGTTCGCGTCAACTCGGCTGCGATTCCGCGTGAGCTCGTGGAGTCCGAGATGTTCGGTCACGAGCGCGGCTCTTTCACGGGTGCGCATGAGCGTCGCCTCGGCAAGTTCGAGCTGGCTGATGGCGGTACGCTGTTCCTCGACGAGATCGCCGACCTCGGGATGGAGGCGCAATCGAAGTTGCTTCGCGCGCTCGAGACTGGCGAAGTCGAACGCGTTGGCGCGCAGCATCCCGTGCAGGTTGATGTTCGTGTCATTGCCGCGACGAATCGCGACCTGGAAGTGGAGCGTGCGGCAGGCAGATTTCGCGACGACCTGTTCTATCGCCTCAATGTCATCCGTCTGCACATGCCGCCACTGCGCGAGAGACGCGATGACATTCCGGAGCTGATCGATCATTTCATGGCACGGCTGCAGAGGCGCCACGGCATCGAGAGGCCGATCTTCGCGGAGGATGCGGTTCGTCGCATGTCTACGTACGGCTGGCCGGGCAATGTGCGCGAGCTGGCGAATGTCTGCGAACGACTCGCCATTCTCTACGGTGGTCGTACGGTCGGCGCGCGGGAGATCGCTGCAGTACTCGCACCGGGGGAACCGGATCCATCACAGGCGGATGTGCCGGCTGGATTGACGGAGCGGTTGGATGCGATGGAGCGGCGCCTTATCGATGATGCAGTCGCGGGCTCGCGCGGCAGTATTGCGGACGCTGCACGCAGCCTCATGACAGATCGCGCGAACCTGTACCGCCGCATGCGCCGGCTCGGAATGGATCGATGATGATCATGAAAAACCTATGGCGCGCGAGCGCACCGATATTGTTGCACGTGATCACGCCGATCCTGTTCGCCCTGCTGTTGTCGGCCGTTGTTGCCACGCGCCCGCTCGGCGCACAGCAAACCGCGATGCAGACGCTGATCCCTGATTCCACGATCGAGCGCGTCATTGCACTCTACAATCGCGACGCGACCACACGGTTCACGGGCGAGACACGCATTGCATCCGGAACTGTGCTCACGGGTGATGTCGCGGCATTGAATGGTCCACTCGAGATCGCGGGGCATGTGACGGGTGATGTCGTCGTCATCAACGGCGATGTGCGCCTGCTGCAGGGAGCGGTGGTCGACGGTTCGGTGACCGCAGTCGGAGGCACCGTCCGTCTTGATGAAGGAGCCAGGGTCATCGGTGCCGTGATGTCGTACCGCGAGCTGCTCCGACTACGAGCGGAAGGGCAGCAGATCAGTCACGCGCGGGATGTCGACGAGACGGCGGTCTCCACGGGCCACGACTTCGTCTTCGGTCGCACCGACATCCTGCTCGCGATGCGAGGATCATACAATCGTGTGGAGGGTCTGCCGCTCGCGATCGGTCCTCGCTTCACGATCGGATCCTCAACGCCCACGCGGCTGCAGGCGATCATGATTTACCGATTTGCGAATGGCGATGGTGCAGACATCGACCGCGTCGGCTACTTCCTGCGTGGAGACCAGTACATCACCCGGCAGCTCAGGTTCGAGGGGCGCGTGTATCGCGAGATCAGTGCGATCGAGGACTGGGACTTGAGCGCGCGCGAGGCATCGCTCGCAGCTTTCCTGCTGCATCACGATTACCGCGACCACTACGAACGCCGCGGCTGGAGCATCGGCGCGGGAATCCGGCACCCCGCGATGCCGCTCGATATCTCCGTGCAATTCCGCGATGAGAAGGATCAATCCGTTACACCGAACGATCCGATCGCCTTGATGCGCAACGGTGATGAGTGGCGTCCCGAGCCTCTGGTCGCGGAGGGACGCCTGCAGTCGGTGAGCGCGTCAATCGATTACGATTCACGCAACGACCAGCGTGATCCTGCGGATGGCTGGTTCATCCGCGCTTTCATTGAGAAAGGGCTGGGCGGATCTCTGAGTGCGACGGAGGCGAGTCTATTGCCGACTTTGCCGACTGTCGACGAGTTCATTGCAGCGCGCTTCGATATCAGGCGCTATGCCCGATTGACGCCGTATTCACGTATCGCGTTGCGCATCATTGCGTCCGGTTCGCTCGACGGCGGACCGCTGCCGCCACAGCGCCAGCAGACACTGGGTGGTGAAGGCTCTTTGCCGGCATATCCGCTCTTCGCGTTCGATTGCGGCGCACGTCGCACGACTGTGGAGCGCGGCCGCGAATTCTATCCGTATTACGGCTGTGACAGACTGGCGATCATGCAGCTCGAGTTTCAGGCCGGATTCCCATTTGCGCGCAAGATCGTGGAACACGTTGGCGTCGGCAGCTGGCTCATCAATTCAGTGCGCTGGGCCGCGTTCATCGACACGGGCCGTGCGTGGACGGAAAGCGACAGCCGGAACGGACGCGCGGGCGGCAGTGACGATTTTGCCGTGGACGCCGGGCTCGGATTGCGGTTTGGTCCGCTGGGCATCTACGCGGCTGTTCCGCTCTCAGGCAGTGATCACAAGTACAACGTCTTCATTCGGCTGGGCCCTCGTCTGTGAATATCAGGCTGCGCTACGCAGCTGCCTCCATTGCGCTCGCGCTGTGCGTGCCCGCGCACGCATTCGCGCAGACAGCACTGCAGGTCACGGCTGATCCGCGCGATCACCATGCCATGGTGCGGCTCGGTCCTGTGCTCGCCAGCCAGGAGCTGCAACACGCGGCGATCGGGGGGCTCCCCATTCGGCTGCGCGTTCGCACGGAGCTCTGGCGCGATGGCTTCTTCGATGACCTCACCGGTAGCACGACATGGAGTGCAGTACTCGTCTATGAACCGCTGCGGCGTCGTTACTTCGTGCGCCCGCTCGGCACGACCGGACCCGCGCGGTCTTATGACAGCTACGAGCTCGCACGCAACGCGATCGAGGGCGAGCTGCCGATCCGGTTGAGGCCCGAACGGACAGGGCGGTACTATTACACATCAATTCTCGAGATTGAAACGCTGTCCGTGTCTGACCTGCAGGAGCTCGAGCGGTGGCTGCAGGGTGAGTTGCAACCGGCGGTCGAAGGCGAGCAGTCGATTCCGGGCGCAATCGGGCAGGGCGCGAAGCGTCTGCTCATTCGCGTCCTCGGCGTACCCAATCGCCGCGTGGAAGCGCGCAGCGAGCAGTTCCGGGTAAGCGGCTGAAGCGGAATGTCCCATTTCGGGGTATTCTCAGGAATGACCCAGATACACAGATTCTCGCCCCGGCCCAACCGCGCGCATGAAATCGCGTGGCAGGAGTGGGGTGCTGCCGCTTTTGCTGAAGCAGAATCAACCAACCGCCCGGTACTCCTCAGCCTTACTGCAGTCTGGTGCCACTGGTGCCACCGGATGGATGAGACCACATACTCGGATCCCGCGGTGATCGACCTGCTCAACAGCGACGTCATCCCGATTCGCGTCGACGGCGATCGCAATCCGCACGTGCAGGACCGGTACATCACAGGCGGCTGGCCGACCAACGCGTTCCTCACGCCGACGGGTGAAGTGCTCTGGGCCGGTGCGTACGTGGATGCGGAAAGCCTGTTGTCGGTCGCGCGCAGCGTGATCACCGCATGGTCGGATCGCCGAGATGAGTTTGCGCTGGAGATCGAGCGTCGTCGTCGCGCGCTCGACGCGTCGCGTGGCCGTCACTCGTCGGTTGGTCTCGTGCGTCGTGAAGCATCGGACGACGTCGTGTCGGCAACCCGTGAAGCATTCGACGCGCGCAACGGCGGATTTGGCGATGCGCCGAAATTTCCGCCCGGTGACACCATCGCATTGTTGTACTCGCTTGCATCGAATGGTGATGCGGACGCACTGATCATGGCGGACAGAACGCTGGACGGCATGCTCGCCGGTGAACTGCAGGATAGCGAGGCCGGCGGTTTTTTTCGCTACGCGACGTCAGCAGAATGGACCGCACCGCGGTACGAAAAGCTTCTCGAAATCAATGCACTGCAGGTCGAAGCCTACGCACTCGGTGCATCCGTGCGGGCGCGTCCGGACTGGGCGGAAATCGTCGAGCGTACAGTTGCGTGGGTGGACGAAACGCTGGGGCAACCGGGCGGACTGTGGGGTGGAAGCCAGGCCGCCGACGAAGCGTACTTCACGCTCAACCGCAGTGCACGCAAAGGCCAGGATGCGCCGGCCGTCGACCACACTATTCTTACAAACGCAAACGCCGCATGGATCGCAGCGCTTGCCAATGCAGGTGGCAGGCTGAAGCGCGAAGACTGGATCGCGCGCGCGGACGCCGCACTGCACACGCTCATCACAGACATGTCCTCCGCGAACGGACTGCTGTATCACTACCGCGCCGAGGACTGTGACCCAGCGCTCGATTTTCTGCTCGTCGATGCCTTGGAAACTGCGCGGGCAACGCTCGCGCTGGCACAGGCGACCGGCGACAGCACGTGGCTTGCGCACACCCGTCGTCTCGTGAAAACCATGGAGACTTCATTCTGGGCGGAAGACGGCGGCTTCTGGGACCGCGCACGCACAGCCCACGATGTCGGCGCACTTCGCTATCGGGACCGTCCGTTCGATTTGAATGCGCGCTGCGCACGACTGCTGCTCGACCTCGGTCTCGCCACCGGTGAACGCGGGTATCGTGCGCTCGCTGAGCGCACGCTTGCGCTGCTGTCACCGCAAGCAGGACGATACGGCGTGGCGGGCGCGGCGTTCGCCATCGCAGTCGAGGAATTCTTCTCGCTGCCGCCATACGTTGTGATTGTCGGCGCACCGTCGGCGGCAGTACGGCTGCGCATGAGTGCGCTCGCACTGCCGCACGCCGACCGTCGTGTGTGGTCGCTGCCCGACGGTGGGCGCATGGGTACGCAGACGATAGCAGCGCAACCCGCGCCCGCTGCCTACGCGTATGGCAAACATGGCTGCAGCGCACCGGTCCTCGATGATGCTGCGCTCGTCGCGGCCATCGCACCACTGGTGTAGGAAAAGTTATGCTCGACGCCGCGGGAACCAGACTCCGCGCCGATCTGCTGAATCTGTTCCATGAGCCCGTGGACAGCGTGCTCGATGATGTTGTGTTCGACCGTCACGCGCGTGCGTGCTTTGCATATCAGTATGAACGCAACAGTCCGTACCGCGCATACTGCAACCACCGCGGCCGTTCGCCGGAGCGCCTCACACACTGGCTGCAAATACCGCCCGTTCCAACGGCCGCATTCAAGGAAGTCGATCTCATCGCAGGCAGCACGAGCGCGGTAGAAGCGGTCTTCCATACGAGCGGCACAACCGAAGGGCTGGAACGTCGCGGAACGCATCATATCCTAGACCTATCACTCTATAACCTGTCTCTCATTCCCAACTTCGCGGCGCGCCTCCTTCCCGATGACGCGGAGATGCCGATTCTGTCGCTCGTTCCGCGAGCGAGCGAGCTGCCGGACTCGTCGCTCGCACTCATGATTGCTGTCATCATGGAACGGCTCGGGAACGAGCAGTGCGAATACTTCGCGACTGCGCGAGATGGTATCGACTTCGAGCGACTCGAAACCGCACTGCGTCGGTTCGCGGCGGACGGCGTGCCGGTTTGCATCGTCGGTACATCCTTTTCGTTCGTGCACTGGATTGACAGCATGACGGAGCGCAACGCGCATTTCGTGCTGCCGCCCGGATCGCGGCTCATGGATACCGGTGGATACAAGAGTCGTAGCCGCGAAGTCCCGGCCGAGCTGATGCTCACATCATATGAAGAGCTGCTGGGCGTGCCCAGCGAAGCCTGCGTCAACGAGTACGGCATGACCGAACTGTGCTCGCAGATGTATGACATCACGTTGTCCGAACGCGTGCGTCACGGCGCCACGGCAACGCGACGGAAGCGGCCGCCGCCATGGCTGCGCGTGCGCATTGTCGATCCACTGACACTCGAGCCTGTCGAGCCGGGCGCCACCGGCCTCGTGCAGATGTTCGATCTCGCAAATGTCGGATCGGTCTGTGCGGTGCAGACAGAGGATCTCGGCGTACAGATCGAAGACGGCTACCGCCTGCTCGGGCGCGCACCCGGCGCTCAGCCGCGTGGCTGCTCGATTGCCATGGATGACCTGCTCAACGCGGTTCGAAAGAAACCATGATCTTCGACGCTTTCCATCTTTCCGCACTCGATCCCGCAATGATCGAGTTGTGGGATAGCGAGATCTTCGAAGGCACGGACCACTCGATCCGCTGGCCGCGACTCACGCCGGAGGCCGTGAGCCACATCGCGCAGCGCGCGCGCAACGCTGGCGCAGCACTCAGAGCGAAACCGGTTGCCGAGATCATTCGCATCATTGATGCTGCGGTCGCGTCGATGTTCGATGATGCGCCAACGCGCGGGCTGTTGACCGAGCTCGTTACCACGAATACCGGATACTCGGAGCCCATGACGGAGCTAGTACTGCAGAGGATGCAGACGGACTGGCGTGAAGCAGCGCTGCACGCGTTGGTGCGCGCCGAGCTCGGCGATGCGGCCGTGCTTGATGGATTCCATGCGACGGACGGCCGCGCGAAGCACGCTGCCGGGCCCGGCCTCGCTCTTCACATTTTCGCCGGCAACGTTCCCGGCGTGGCCGTGACGTCCCTGATCCGCGGTCTGCTCGTGAAATCGCCCGCCATCGGAAAGACCGCGGCAGGCGAAAAGATTCTCGCACCCGTATTCGCGCGCGCGTTCGCCGCTATTGCACCCGACCTGCAGGACGCGGTCGCGATCACATACTGGGAGGGCGGCACTGTCGAGCTGGAAGCGGCCGCACTCGAGCACGCGGATACGGTGATCCATTACGGCGGTCGCGACTCGATCGAAGAACTGCGCGTGCGGACGCCTGCCGGCGTCCGGATCGTGGAGCACGGGCCCCGCCTCTCCTTCGGTATGGTCGGCCGCGAGAGCCTGGCAGTTGGAGATGTGGATCGCCTCGTTCGCGATGTCGCCTCCGCCGTGGCCACGTTCGACCAGCAAGGATGCGTCTCTCCCCATGTCGTCTTCGTCGAGGAGGGTGGTCCCACCCAGCCTCGGGACTTCGCGAAAAAGGTGGCGGACGCACTCGCCGCGCTCGAGGTCGTGCTGCCACCCGGCCGCGTCGATGCCGCGGACGCTGGCGCCATTCGACGGGCCCGGGATCGCGCTGAGTTCCGCGCCATCGCCGGTTGCGACACCACCGCGTGGAGCGGAGGCATGCCCGGTCACACCGTTATCTATGAGGCCGAGGCCGCACTCACCGCCAGCTGCCTGAATCGCACGATTACAATCCATCCCGTCCCGTCCCTCAACGACGTGACGCCGTTCCTGCTACCGTTCCGACACCTGCTCCAGAGCGTTGCCGTTGCCGCGAATGCCGATCGAGTCACATCGCTCGCGCCCGTCCTTGCCGTGGCCGGTGTGACCCGCATCACGACATTTGCCGAGTTGCCCTGGCCGCCACCGACCTGGCACCACGATGGCCGCGGACCACTCCTCGAGTTGATCCGCTGGACCGACGTGAACCACCCTTCCTCCTTTTCGGCCTGACCCAACCCGCCATTCCTTCACCCGCCATCTTATTCGCATTGTACCCCGGAATCGGGCGATCCAGCGGTTCGGTCCTCGAATTTTGACACTGCAACTCGTTGTTTTGTAATCACTTAGAAAAACGGTGGGGCAAACGCGGAACAGGTGGGGTATATCACTTGCTAATACACGCCGCCCCGAAGGGCAGAGGGAGATTCCCGAACGCCTGGCTGGACCAGGTGACGAGGTAGCAAATGAGTGATGGCATGAGGTACATGACGAGGCTGTTCGTCTCGATGTTCCGTATCTCGACGCCACGCCCGCCGAAGCAGCGTCGGATCCCGATGCTGCTTACGATCATGGCGATCTGCGCGGCGACATACGGGTACGGACCGGCGGTAGCGGCAGCGAATGAATATGCCGGCCGTCAATATTCTGTTCAGATGCTGCGGTCACGCCTGACAACGATGGAAGAGGCGTTGAACCGGGTCGAGAATTCATATGAGGCGGATGTAGCACCGATCGAGCGGATGCTCACGCGCTATCGTGACGACAATCCGCGGTTGGTGAGGCGGGTAGCGGTGTCGCTGGTTCGTGAGGGCCGTCGTACAAAGGTGGATCCGCGCCTTCTAGTGGGAGTCCTCCTGGTGGAAAACCCGGATCTCGATCCGCATGCGCGCAGCGTAGTGGGTGCGACGGGTCTGATGCAGGTCATGCCGCTCCACAGGGGCAACTGGAAGCCCTGCGGCACGCGTCTGGACGACGTGGAATCGAACATCTGCACGGGTTCGAGGATCTTCGCGGACGCCCTGAAGAATGAGGGAGGCAACGTGACGCAGGCGCTGTTGCGTTACAACGGTTGCAGGACAGGTTCGAACACGCCCGACTGTCACGCCTATCCTCGTTACGTGCTGGCGCGCGCGCATTACGTCCGTTAAGGGCCCCCCGACCCGTTCAGTGATTGACGAGGAACCGGTCGGGCAGAAGTGAGCGGTGGATCGAGAGCGCGGCGCGGACCCCCTCCGCAGCCGCGACGATCGCGAGGTGCGGGTGACCGGAAATGTCGCCGGCAGCATAGCTCCCCGGGACGGTCGTCTGCTGTCCGTTGTCGACACTGATGTAACCGTCGTCGTCCACTCCGCAGCCGATGCTCGAGGCGAGCTCGCACCGTGGCTCTGAGCCGAGGTGAAAGAAGATCGCGTCCATCGCAACGATGCCGTCGCCCAAAAAAATTTCCTGAAGCCGCCCACCGTCTCCACGCAGCGCCTCGATGCTCCCGTCATTCACGCCGATACCGTTGTCGGCCAGCTGCGCTGCAGTCTGCTTCGAAATCGCCAGTGTTTCGCCATTGGTGAGCAGCGTCACGTGTGGTGACCAGGTAAGGAGGAACAGCGCGAGTGCGACGGCATGGCGGTCGTTTCCGAGAACTCCGATCTGCATTCCGGCAACGCCGGGTCCGTCACAGTCGGGGCAGTGGTAGACGGAGTGGCCGTAGTAGTCGCGGATGCCCGGGACATCGGGGACAAAATCGCGCAGGCCATAGGCGAGAACGACGCGACGCGCATGGATCACTGCGCCATCGGCGTCACATACAACCCACGCATCCTTCTTGCCGTTGATACTCACGACCTCTGCGACGCACAGGTCGGCGCCGGCGTCCAGCGCCTGCTGTCGGATGAGTGCGCGGAGCTCGAGCGGCGGCGGGTCCGCGATGCCGGGGAATCCGTGAACGGCCCAGGCCGGTCGATTACGCGGCTCACCCGTATCGTAGACACGAACGGTGCGGCGGTAACGGCCGAGCCAGAGTGCACACGCGAGGCCGGCGGGGCCGCCGCCAACTACAACGACATCGATTTCCTGCGGATCGATCAATGCTCCGGCGCCTCTGCCACGACTGCAGCGCGATCATCGACACGGCGCGCGTGTGCGGCGTGCGCCAGTGCAGCCTGTTCGCGCGTCGTCGGCAGCCGCAGCTCGAACGTTGTCCCCGTGCCAGGCTCGCTGCGCACACTGATCTCGCCGCCGTGTCCGTGCACGACCTCGTGTGCAATCGTAAGCCCGAGGCCTGCACCCTTGGAGCGAGCCTTACCGGCGACCTGGTAGAACTTGTCGAACACATGCGCCTGCTGCTCTTCCGGGATACCGGCGCCCGTATCTTCCACGCACAGGTAAAGCCACTGGTCTTCCTGCCATGCACGAACCTCGACGCGTCCACCGCCCGGCGTGAACTTGAACGCATTGGAGATGAGGTTGCCGAGCACCTGGTCGCGCAAACGGTCACTGTCGCCGGGAACGATGTTCGGTGTGTTCGGCTCGACTTTTACCTCGAATATGATGTCCTGCTTCTGTGCGAGCGCCATGAATGTGCGTTGCACGCGTTCCAGCAGGTCACGGACGACGACTTCGTGCATCTCGAGCTGCATCCCGCCCGCTTCGATGCGGCTGACGTCGAGCAGCTGATTCACCATCTGCGTCAGAATCTTCGACTGCTCGCGGATCGACTTGAGTGCGGTGTCCTGCTTCTCGTTGATGTCGCCGTACACGCCTTCCTGGATCAGCTCGGCGTATCCGCCGATTACGTTGATCGGTGTCTTCAGCTCGTGCGTCGAGATGCTCATGAACTCGGCTTTGAGCTTGTCGAGGTCCGCGAGCCGTTGTGTCATCCCGCGGAACGAACGCGACAGGTCTCCGATCTCGTCATGGCGATGGAACGGGAGGTTGTCCTGTACGTCGAACGAGCCGCCGGCCACCCGCGCCATCGAATGACGCAGCTGCGCGACCGGACGCAGCAGCATGCGTGTCATGTACGCACCGATGGCAAGCGCAATGGCGAGCGCCACTGCAATCACGGCTTCAGTGGTTGTTACGGCGCTTGTGGTGATTTCCGTCGCGCGCTCCGTGCCGCGCCTTGCCTGTTCGCCGATCGCGTTGAGGATGACGTCATTACTGTTCTGCGCGGCCGCGAACTGGTCCTTGACGCGATCGAAGGTTGCCGTGGCTCTTTCCTTGTCGCCGGCCGCGAGCATGCCGTCGATATCGCGGATCATCGCTTCAATGCGGTCGAGGTGCGAGCGCGCCGGCTTCGTCTCCGTCGAATAGCCTGCGGCATCCAGGCTGTCGAGGTCGTTACGCGCTTCGGCAAGGGCACTCTCTCTCGCGATCCGCGTCGCGGGATCGACCGTCACGAGATAGCTGCTCTCGATCCGATTGACGTCGCCCAGCTTTTTGCCGTAGCTGCCCAGCGCTGAATACGCCTTGCCGTGAATGGTCGCGACGTCGGTGAGGCCCTTGAGCGCGTTCAGCCGGGAGACCGCATAAATGGCGGGGGCCGACATGAGGACACTAACAATGACGACGGTCAGGATCAGCTGCTCGCGCAACCCGACTCCCGACCGCCGGACGCGTCGGTGACCCCGTGGGTTCGATTCGTTCATCTAATCTTTAGCGTCTTCTTGATGCGTTCCAGCTCCTGTTTGGCGTCCGCAAGCTCACGGTCCCGGGTGCGCAACGTGCCCGTAAGCGTTTCCACACGTTTGGTCAGCGCGTCCCGTTCGTCCCGCACCCGCCGCAGCTGCGTTGGCCAGGACTCCCGCGTACTGCTCGGCAGAACCAGCCCGGATGCGGCGGCGGCCCGATAAGCCGAATCCTTCGCCGCCTCCACGCGGCCCATCTCCTGCTCAAGGCCGCCTAACTCGATCGACAGCAGGTACAGCGTTTCCGCAGCAGCCTTCTCCCAGAACGGAACCAGCGGCGCTTTGATCAAAGAGGTCGCAAAGTCAGACGCCGCATAGAGCCGGCGTGTCGCGTTGCGCGGATCCAACTCGGCAAGCGTTAACGCCATGAGTGCGCGGCGGCCCGTTTCATCCATGTAGTGTGCCCGATACAGTGGCTCCAGGATCTCTCGCGCCTTCGCATAGTCCTGCGTCTGGGCCGCCTTGATGCCTCGCTTCAGCTCGGCTTCCGGCCCATCCTCTTTCCCGCCCGTCCGGCGCACTATGGCGCAACCCGCAAGAGTAGCCGCGAGTAAGAGAAGCACCGGCACACGCGACACTTTCACCGACCCCATGATCCTGTCCCCACATACTGAGATTCTGCTGGCTTTATGACCCGCTGTCCACGCAAGGCGCGGGCCTGTTCAAAGGAGCCCCAAACCGGGTTGCGCGCAACTTGCATTGGCGCAATGACAACACCACATTCGGCGGGGTCAGGGCGCGGCTCCGCGCTTTGGATAAGACTCACGCTTGGCCGGCACGATATCCGGCCCCAACCCTCCCGAACAGGCATCATGAGCGAAGTCATATCCGGGACCGAGGACACCGCCACCGGCGAAGAAGGCAAGTACGTCTACTGCGTGATCAAGACGGCGGATGATCGGGACTTCGGGCCGATCGGGATCGGCGATGGGACGAACCCTGTCTACACCGTCCATCACGAGGACCTCGCCGCGGTGGTCAGCGACACGCCGATCCGGATCTATGACCCCACTCGCGAGAATGTCCTGGCCCACGAGCTGGTGAACGAGACGGTGATGCGGGAGTTCACCGTCATCCCGATGTCATTCGGCACGATCTTCCGTACGAAGCAGGACATTGTCGAGCTGTTGAAGTCCACGTCCCGCGCGTTCGACGACGTGCTCGACAAGATGAAGGACAAGATCGAGTTCGGGCTGAAGGTTCTGTGGGACCGTGACAAGGTCATTGGTCGTCTGGAGCAGTCGGACGAAGAGATCCGTCGTCTGAAGCAGGAGATCACGGGGAACGCACAGAGTTCCACATACTTTGCCAGGATGCAGCTCGGCCGTCTGGTTGAAGGTGCGCTGGAAGGTACGGCGAACAATTACGTGATGGACATTCACGAGTCATTGAAGCCGGTTGCCGTTGCAAGCCGTTCGAACAAACCGATCGGTGATCGCATGATCATGAATGCGGCGTACCTGGTGAACCGTTCGCGTGAGCAGGAATTCGATGAAGCGGTGAAAGCGCTGTCGCGCAAATACGAGGACCTGCTGTCGTTCAAATACACAGGGCCGTGGCCGCCGTACAACTTTGTGAACATCAAGCTTCGTCTGGAACGGGCGGACTCGTAGTGGGTTTTCTGAAGCATCTCCTGTTCTGGCCGGTGACCGGCCCGCTCTTCCTCACAGAGTTTGCGTTCGACAAAGTGCAGGGAGTGGTCCGCGAGGAGCTGACGGATGACACGCGGATCAAGTCGGATCTCATGGAGCTGCAGATGCTCCTGGAGCTCGGCGACATCGATGATGACGAATATGTTCGCCGTGAAGCCGAGGTGATGTTGCAGCTGCGTGACATTCGTCACTGGCGCGAAGAATTCGGCATGGGCGTGTCCGGCGGTCCGGTGCGTGTGCGCAGAGATGAAGAGCCCGAGGTGCCGGCCGCGGACGAAGTCGTAACGGAAGCAGACGCGGTGGCGGAGCAGGCACAGCAGGAGGCGCTGGAAAACAAGACGCCGAGGGTCGTGGACGCTTCGGGCGGCGTGACGATCGACATCAACTTCGACTGGGAATAGCAGTGCCGCAGCGGCCGCGGCTGCTGCAGGCCCCGCCCGTCGGACGGTTCACATTCGTCGTCGGCAAGGGCGGCGTAGGCAAGAGCACGACGGCCGCAGCCATTGCGCTGGGCTGGGCGGAATCCAACCACGCCATTCACCTCCTATCCACAGACCCAGCGTCATCGGTGGCAGACGTATTCGGTGCGCGGACGCTCGCCGACGCGCTTCACACAGCGACGCCGAGTTCGTGCACGCCGCGTTTGCTTCTCGAGGAGCTCGATGCGCAGCGCATCACAGATGACTGGTTGCAACGAGTGCGCGCGCCGCTCGAGCAGCTCATGGTGCAGGGAACGTATCTCGACGCCGAGGACGTCACGCGTCTGACACATCTCACTCTTCCCGGCGTTGACGAAATCGCAGCTGCATTGCGGATTGCGGAGCTGGCGTGCGGCGATCGCCATGTCGTTGTCGACACCGCACCGACCGGCCACACGCTGCGTCTGCTCGATACACCGCAGCTCATCGAGTCGTGGGCTGCCGTGTTCCGCGCGATGTCCGACAAGGTCGCGACTATTGCATTGACGATGGTTGGCGCGCGCTTTCGAATGCCAGGGGAAAATGTCGTCGATGAGCTGCGCAGTGTGGCCGCAGTTCTGCGCACTGCACTCGCCGACGCATCGTTCGTTGTCGTTACGCGGGAAGGTGCAGTCGTGGCCGCGGAAACCCAACGACTCATCGCCGAGCTCCATGCGCGCCGACTGCGGGTTGCGGCAATCGTGCATGTCGGTTCGTTCAAGCGTTCAACGGCTCCTTCAGGCGACGGACCAGCGATGATCCAGGCACCTCGGCTCGTCGAAACCAGCGGTTGCGATGCGCTGCGATTGTGGGTTGCAACGGCAACAGCTTTCACCGCTGAGGGCGCCGAGAGCGCGGAGAGCGCGGACACTGTTTCTCTTGAAACACCTCTTTCTGACCCATCTCGTTCTGACCCATCTCTTTCTGCGCTTGACTGGGTGGATTCACTTGCGCAGCGCATGTTGTGGTTTGCGGGGAAGGGTGGTGTCGGGAAGAGCACGTGTGCGGCGGCGGTAGCATTGCGACTGTCTTCTACGAGGCGAGTGCTGCTGTGCAGCACGGATCCGGCGGGTTCGCAGAAGGATGTCCTGTCATTGCAGGTTGCGCCGGATGGACGCATGGTCAGGCCGAACCTGCGAGTTCAGCAGGTTGATGCGGCGGCGGAGCTGAGAACGTGGAAGGCGCGGTATCGCGCGGCGGTGGACAACATTTTCGATCAGCTTGGTGTGGGTGGGACGGCCACATTCGATCGCGACATCATGACCGCGCTCTGGGACGCGGTCCCGCCGGGGATCGACGAGCTCTTCTCGCTTTCCGATCTACTGGATGCAGCCGGAACGGACGAGACGGTGGTGATCGATTCCGCGCCGACTGGTCATTTCCTCCGGTTGATTCAGTCGCCGGAAGTGGCGCTCGAGTGGTCGCACGCGATCATGCGGATCCTGATCAAGTACGGCGTCGCGGGGGAGCTGGAGGGGTTCGCGGAGCGGATGCTCGCATTCTCGAAACAGCTCAAGGAGTTGCGCGCGACACTCGTTGACGCCAGTGTCTGCGGAGTGATCATCGTCACGTTGGAGGAACCGGTCGTGGAAGCGGAGACACTGCGGCTCGAAAGCACGCTTGCCGGGGACGGGATTCACGTGCTCGCGCGCATCGTCAATCGCGCGAGTGGGTGTGCAAACGGCGCGAACCGGTCGCGTGCTGGGGCGCAGACAGCGCTGGATTCCGCGTCGGTTCGGCGAAGTGTCAGCACAGTTACAATTCTGCGAGCGCCGGCGCTTACGGTGCCGCCGGTCGGCCTGACAGGTGTGGAAGCATTCCTGGCACAGTGGGAGCTCGCATGAGCGATATCGTTTACCTCTACGGATTCGTGTCGTCCCCGGTCGCGGTTCCGGCGGGATTCAGCGGGATTCATGGAGCCACGGTCGCGACCATGGCGGCAGGCGATGTGCACGCGGTGTATTCGCGTGTGCCCGCGGACGAGTTCTCGCCCGAATCGATGGATGCACAGATCCAGGATCTGAACTGGGTGGGCGCGCGCGGCCTCGAGCACGAGCGCGTGGTTGCATGGATCGTCGATCACGCGGACATCCTGCCCGTCTCGCTGTTTGCACTGTACAGCTCGGAATCGGCGCTGCTGGAGGACGCGAACGCACGTGCGGGCGCCGTACGACGCCAGCTCGACCGATTGCAGGGTCAGCGCGAGTGGGACTTCAAGGTTTCCTATGACCAGCAGCGCCTCGTCCAGAACGCAGCCAGCGTCATGGCGGATGTACGCGCACTCGACGCCGAGATCGAAACCGCATCCGCCGGTAAACGGTTCCTGCTCGAAAAGAAGCGCGCGGATGTGATTCGTCGCGAGCTCGCAGGCGCAGCACACGCGACCGGGAAGGAAATTCTCGGGAGAACAGCGATACATGCGACGTCTGTCGTCGCGCTCCCGATCCCACGCGCGGACGGGCTGCCGGTGGTGTTGAATGCAGCGCTGCTCGTGCGTCGTGATGACGAAGCCGCTCTGCAGACCGCGTTCGCAGCGGCGACGTCGACGCTCGGCGATATCGGTATCACGGCACAGCTGACCGGACCGTGGGCGCCATACCGCTTCACACAATCAGACGACGCAGACGGTTCGCGATGACCTTGCCTGAGTTCCCGACGGAACCGGAAGACGATCTCTCTCTCGTCGAGCTGGTGAACCGCGTGCTCGATCGCGGCGCCGTCATCAGCGGCGACGTAGTCATCTCGGTTGCAGGCGTTGACCTCGTCTATGTGGGACTACGGCTGCTGCTGGCTTCCGTTGAATCGATGGTGGCGCGCGAGAATCGGGACCGCGCGTCCTGATGGGGTTGCACCTGTACTGCGTTGCACCTGCGACGCATTTGCCCGCGGCCGGCCTCACCGGCGTAGCCCACGCCAACATCGTGGTGATTGTCGAAGGACCGCTCTCCCTCTGGGTGTCTTCACATGAAGAACGGCCGGCGGCCGATGTGCCCGCCATACGTGAGCACAACGCTGTGATCGTTGCAGCAATGACGCCCCGCATCACCCCTGTTCCTGCCCGTTTCGGGCAGTACTTCGCCGACGAGCGGACGGCGCTGGAGTCCCTTGGGACGTCGCATGAAAAATGGCTGGCATTACTGTCACGATTCGAAGGCGCAGTCGAGTTCGGATTGCGCATCTTCGAGCCTGGACGGGCTGGACCGGCCGACGTAGACACCGAAGTCACAGCCGCTTCCGGCACTCGGTATATGGAAATGCTCGCTGCGCGGGTGAGAGGGACGGGGGCGGCCGCGGCGCGGGCGAGCGCGGCCCTGGAAGCAGCGGTGTCGGGACTCGTGATCGACCAGCGGTCGGAGCCGTTGCGCACCTCTCATGGAGTACTGACCGTGGCACATCTCCTGCACGCGAGCGACGCCACAGCCTACCGGCATGCGATCGACCGTGTACGCGAAGAGCTTCCCGGGCTGCGGCTTCTGTCCACGGGGCCGTGGGCACCGTATTCATTCGTGTCAGAATGACGATCGATGAGGAACTGTCGAGGCTGACCGCGGAGCTGCGCGAGATTGCGCCCGGTCTGCCGGCCCGGATCGAGACGAATCCGGAGGACATAGAGGCGGGCCTCGCGCGCCTGGTCCTGACGGTTGTAGAGCTGTTGCGTCAGGTGATGGAGCATCAAGCGGTGCGGCGGATGGAAGGCGGCGCACTGACGGACGACGAGATCGAGCAGCTCGGATTGTCGCTCATGCGCTTGCAGGAGCGGCTCGAAGAGATTAAGACTGCATTTGGTCTGGCAGGTGAAGAGCTGAATATCGATCTCGGGCCATTGGGAAGACTCCTCTAGAAAGGGCGATTTGTGGCTGAACGCGCCGATCTCGGTCCCCAGCGTTCGCAGGGACTCGTCGACATCCTGGACCGGATACTCGACAAGGGTCTCGTCGTCGCAGGTGACATCAAGGTCAACCTGGCGAATGTCGAGCTCCTGACGATCCGTATCCGGCTGCTTGTCTGCTCGATCGACAAGGCCGAGTCGATCGGCATGAACTGGTGGCGTACGGACCCCGCGTATGGTGGGCCCTCGCTTGCACCGACCAAGACTGAAATGACGTTACTGACGGAAAAGATCGATCAGCTGTCCGCGAAGCTGGATTCGCTCGAGCAGAAGCAGAACCAGATCACACGCACCACGGAGAAATGACATGGCGGTAGAAAGGGCGGGCGCCGGTAGCAGTCTTATTGACGTACTGGACCGCGTTCTGGACAAGGGTATCGTCATTGACGCGTACGTTCGCGTGTCACTGGTCGGTATCGATCTGGTCAGCGTCGAGGCACGTATCGTGGTCGCCTCCGTGGAGACCTACCTGAAGTTCGCCGAAGCAATCGGTATCACAGGCTTCGCGTCGCGTCCGATGGTCGGGCCGGGCACGAATGTCGGGAACACCGAGATGGATCGTCTGCTGGCGGAGAATGCGGACCTCAAGCGGCTGTTGGCGGAAAATGCCGACCTCAAGCGCCGGCTCGACGAGTTGACCTGAACCTTGTGCGACATGGATTGTCCGATCCGGACGGCGTCGTTGCGGAGCTGCTCGAGCGCCTAGTCGCAGTCACGGACATATCCGAAGCGTGTTCGATCGTGCTAGAGCGGACGGCCACCATGAGCGGTGTCACGCGCGCGCTCGTGGCCGTGCGCGGAGAACGTGGTCTTGTTGGCTGCGGCTGGGGAATCGATGACGCACTCGCGCAGCGCATACTGCGCGATGCTGACGAGCACGGTTCGGCAATCGTCGATGAACTCGCTCGTCTCGTGCAGTCCATAGCCAGGCGCGGTGACTGGATCCCCGAGCTCGGCTTCGAATCCTGCTTGCTCATCCCATTCCACGGCATGGAAACGGACAGGAGCCTGGGCATCATCGTCATCGATGCGCCGGGTGTGGATGAAGGCATCCATTTCCTCACACGCATTTTCTCACGCTGCGGGAAGGCGCTTGGTCGCGTCCTGCAGATCGAGGGCTTGTCGGAGCGGGTGCGTCGGCTGAACCGTCAACGCGATCTGCTCACCACCATGCTCAATTCGCTGCCGGACCCGGTGCTGCTGACCACCGAAGGCAACGACATCGTGCTTGCGAATCAGCGCGCGGAAGAGCTGATGACGCCCGGGGACGAGGACAGCGAGGGGCGACGTCGCGCCCTGCAGGTCAACAACATGCTGTTCAGCTCCTTCCTCACACAGACGGTGATCGGTCCTCGGCGGACGACATCGCGCGAGCTCAATCTCGTCGATACCGCGGAAGGCAGCGACCTGCTTTTCGAGGTGTTGTCGATTCCGGTTCCCGGCGGCACCGACACCATCTCGGTACTGCGCGACATTACCGACCTGAAGCACGCAGTCGGCGAAGTGGAAGTGCAATACAACCGTTCGCGCGTCGCTGAGCATGAGGCGAGGCAGGAACGGGATCGCCTCAACATGATCCTCGAGAACGTGAGTGACCCTATTCTCGTCACGGATGAACACTCGAACATCATCCTGATGAACTCCGAAGCAGATCGCCTGTTCGTGTCTGCGTCAGGGCCGGTACTGACGGACGATACCGCGCAGAACATGATCCAGTCCAACGACACGAGATTCACGACGCTGATCAGCAACTTCCTGCTGCGCACGGAACGCAGGCAGCTCGAACGCATCGTGGTTGGCGATCCGGACACGCGTGACAGCAAGCCGGCCGAAGTTGCGAGCAGCAAGATCTTCAATGCACGCGGTGAGCCCACCGCGATCGTAAGCGTACTGCACGACCTGACGCAGTCGGAGGAGAACGAGCGCCTCGCGATGGAGCTGAAGCAGCTGAACGAGCAGCTGGAAGACCGCATCCGCCACGCGACGCTCGAGCTGGAAGAGCGCAACCGTCTCCTCGAGTGGCAGTCCTATGAACTGCAAAAGGCGTCGCGGCTGAAAAGCGAGTTCCTGGCCAACATGAGTCACGAGCTGCGCACGCCGATCAACGTCATTGTGGGTTATACATCACTCATGCGCGAACGCATTTACGGAGCGCTCACACCGCAGCAGGATGAAGCGCTGGTGAAGACGTACACCACCAGCCAGCATCTGCTCGAGCTGATCAACGACATCCTCGATCTGTCGAAGATCGAAGCGGGCAAGATGCCGGTGCATGTGGAGTCCGTTGCAATCGAGGAAGTCATTGCCGAGTTGTCGGAGTCCGTACTGCCAATGGTGCGACGCAAGGAACTGCGCTTCGACGTCTTCGTCGATGGCGACCTGCAGCCCATCAACACCGACCGCACGAAGGTGAAGCAGGTGCTGCTCAACCTGCTCTCGAATGCAATCAAATTTACGACCGAAGGCAATGTGACCGTGCGTGTCGCGATGTCAGGTGAGCATCGCGTGCGGTTCTACGTCGAGGACACCGGTATCGGCATCCAGCCCGAGCACTTGAAATCGATTTTCGATGACTTCCGCCAGGTAGACCAGTCACACACCAAGGAATACGGCGGCACCGGCCTCGGCCTCTCCATCACCAAAAAACTCCTCGCGCTTTTGAACGGCGAAGTATCGGTGGAGTCGACGTACGGGAAGGGGACACGGTTTACGGTAGAGTTGCCATCGATTCCTGCCGGTGATTCGCTACCTTCGTTTACGTCTCCGGGTACTTCCTGAGGACCGCTCGGATGTGATAAAGAACCGCCGCCGCAGTCCATCGGGACCACGGCGACGGTTTTCCCACAGGCACGTCACCCAGGTTTACTGGCTTTCGCGATTCAGTATCGAGTGCTTGCGGCCGTATCCGAAGTAAATCACCAGACCGAGAGCGAGCCATACGATCAGTCGGAGCCAGTTGGTCCAGCCGAGACCGAAGATCATGGCGCCGCATACGACGATACCGAGTGTCGCTACGACCGGTACTGCGGGCGTACGGAAAGAGCGCTCGAGTTCCGGACGGCGGACACGCAGTATCCATACACCCGCACAGACGAGCATGAAGGCGAACAGCGTTCCGATACTCGTCATCTCACCGACGATGTCGCCCGGAACGAACCCGGCGAACCCTGCAGTGAGCAGGAAGAAGAGCATGTTCGACTTGTAGGGTGTGCGGTACTTCGGATGCAGCTCGCAGAAGACGGCGGGTACCAGGCCGTCGCGGCTCATCGAGTAGAACACGCGGGACTGTCCGAGCAGCATCACGAGAATGACCGAAGTGAAGCCGGCGAGAATGGCGACAGTCACGAACTTGGCGAGCCACTCGTAGCCGATCATGTAGGTTGAGATTGCCTGCGCGACGGACGCTTCCTTGCCGGTTGTTCGGAAGAATTCGACTGTTGCGACACCGCTCAGCACATGGGAAAACAGCACGTAGAGCAGCGTGCAGATGACGAGCGATCCGAGAATGCCGATCGGCATGTCGCGCTTCGGATTCCGGGCCTCCTGCGCGGCAGTGGACACGGCATCGAACCCTATGAACGCGAAGAACACGACACCGGCTGCACCCAGAACGCCCATGATGCCGCCGTACGCGTGCGTCACGCCTTCGTGTGTCGTGTACGTCGTCGCCTGGGGGATGTACGGCGTGTGGTTCGCCGGGTCGATGAACTTCCAGCCGATGATGATCACCATGATCACGATCGTGACTTTGGTCAACACGATGAGGTTGTTGACCCATGCTGCCTCCTGGGTGCCTCGCATCAGGATGAGCGACACAATGAACAGCACGAAGATGGCCGGCAGGTTGATGATGCCGTGCACGGACGTGTTGCTGACCATCGTGTCCCACGGGGAATGACTCCATTCAAATGGTATGTTCATGCCAACGAAGGAGAGGACCTTGTTGAAGTACTCGCTCCACGCGATGGCGACGGTAGCCGCACCGACGGCGTATTCAAGCACGAGGTCCCAGCCGATGATCCAGGCAACGAGCTCGCCCATGGTCACGTACGAGTACGTGTAGGCGCTGCCCGCAATCGGAATCATTGACGCGAATTCGGCGTAGCAGAGTCCGGCGAATGCGCAGCCCAGGCCGGCTACTACAAACGCCAGGGTAACGGAGGGTCCTCCACGCTCCGCGATTGCTGCTGCGGTACGGACGAAAAGCCCCGCTCCGATGATCGCGCCGATGCCGAGAGCGACCAGGTGCCAGGGGCCGAGTGTTCGCTTCAGCCCGCCTTCCACATGGGTTGCGCCCTCATCCATCAGCCGATCGATAGATTTGGTCCGGAATAGATTGCCAGCCACGCGGTCTCCTCCTCAGTCATTGGATATGAATGGAGCGGAAGGTTTCGCGGAGCTGGTGACCCGGCCCGCGCAGTTCTGCAAGGTCCACCTGTCCGGCACGGTTGTCAAACTGAACCGTACCAGTGTGATCGGCTAAGACTGGCGCTTTTTGCTGCCTTTGATGATCAACCCTACAAACATGCCCATGAGCACATAGACCAGGATGGCCGATGCGTCATGCGGGATAGACTGGATTATGCCCCTCGAGGCCGATCCGGACTCCTGGATCGCGAGAGCGATTACAAACATGCAGACCTCCATGCTTCAGAAACAAGAGAAACGGCGCCGCGACCGTCCGGCACCCATGAAGTGTAGGTTGTTACGCCGTTGCGCCGAAAGGTGTGTTCCGCCACATTCTCGCCGTTCGCGCGTGATCTTGCATCACCCGGGTGGTCGGGATATCCTGGCGCCCGCGCGCGTCCTGTGAATTAATGATGACGCGCCACGCCAAGGCCGGCGGCGCGCTGACACGTAGAATCACACATCAGGTACGCGATGGTAAAACCCTCCAAACGGGCACTACTGGTCGGCGTCGGAGTGCTCGTGGTACTCGCGGCTCTCGCGGTGGGCGCCTTTACGGTCGGGCCGCTCAAGCCCCGTCACAATGAGCAGCCGATCGCGTTCCCCCACGACAAGCACGCTGGTGGCACGAACCAGATCCCGTGCATGTACTGTCACAGCAGTGCAGATCGTTCCGTCGATGCGGGAATCCCGGCCGTTCAGGTCTGCGCCGGTTGCCATGTACCCGGCGGCGTAGCCGCAGCGGGCGCACGCGCCGACAGCGCCGAGGTCAAGAAGGTCGTCGCCTACTGGAAAGAACAGAAGCCGATTCCGTGGGTCCGTATCCACGATCTGCCTGACCACGTCCACTTCCCGCACTATCGACATATCAACGCCGGGGTGACGTGCCAGACGTGCCACGGCGAGGTCCAGACTGTAAAGCAGGTCAAACAGGAGTCATCGCTCAGAATGGGCTGGTGCATCAGCTGTCACGAGGAGCGGAAGGTTCGTACCGACTGCTTCGTCTGCCACTATTAGCGGGATCATCGATGGGTAACGGCATAGAAAGGCGCGACTTCCTCAAGGTCCTCGGCATCACAGGTGCCGGTGCGGCAGTGACGGGATGCGGCAAGGGGCCGGAAAAGCTGATCCCTTACGTGATTCCGTCCGAGGATATCGTACCGGGGGTCGCGACGTGGTATCGGACTACGTGCAGGGAATGCCCGGCCGGTTGCGGCATGGACATCAAGACGCGCGAGGGCCGTGCGATCAAGGCGGAGGGCAACTCACTGTCGCCGATCGCTCATGGCAAGCTCTGCTCACGGGGGCATGCCTCGTTGCACGGTCTCTATAACCCCGACCGCATTCCGCAGGCCCTCTTCCGCGGCGGATCGCACAACCGGGACACCGTCGACGGGTGGGATAAAGTCACCTGGGATGACGCCGAGACGCGCCTCACGGATGCGCTCGCGAAGCATCGCGGCCGTACTGTTTTCCTGACCGGTACGTATACCGGAACCATGGAAACGCTGGTGGACGATTTCTGCCGGTCCTTCGGCATCACGCGCGTCCGTTATGAGACCTTTGCATGGGAACCGCTGCGCGCTGCGAACCGGATGCTGTTCGGTATCGACGCCGTCCCGACCCATGACTTCTCGAACTCCGATGTCACCATCAGCTTCGGCGCCGACTTCATGGAGACATGGGTGTCGCCGATCGACTATTCCGTTGGCCACGTGCAGAGCCATGCGTACTCGCAGGGCCGGCGCGGCAAGCTCATCTACGTCGGCGCACACCGATCCCTGACCGGCATGAACGCCGACGAGTGGCTGCCGGCGAAACCGGGCACCGAGCATATGGTCGCCCTCGCCATTGCACGACTCATCGCTGACGCATCCGGTAACGCTGGATCGGCCGCAGCGATCGTGGCAAACATCGACCCGGCACAAGCTGCTGCCGCGTCTGATATACCGCTGGCAAAGCTGGAGGCCGTCGCTCGCGAGTTCGCCAACAATGGACGCTCCCTCGCGGTCGGACCGGGCGTCGCCGCGCACCATTCGTCCGCGACCGCAACCGCGGCTGCCGTCGCAGTCCTGAACTCAGTCGCTGGCAACATCGGCAAGACGGTGCACCTGTCGCAGGTCGAGGAGCACACGCGGGGCATGGGCACCTACGCCGACCTGCAGCAGCTCGTCTCACGCATGAACAGCGGTGCAGTTGGTGCCTTGCTCGTGCACGGCCCGAACCCGCTCTACAGCATGCCTGAGCGTGCGGCAGTCGACCGCGGTCTCGCCGCCGTCCAGTTCATTGCATCGTTCGGCCAGTTCCTCGATGAGACGAGTGCCCGCGCGCACCTGCTGATGCCGGACCATCATTTCCTCGAGGCGTGGGGCGACTACACCCCCCGCACCGGCGTCACCGGTATTGTTCAGCCGGTGATGATGCCGGTCTTCAATACCAAGCAGACGGGCGACGTACTGCTTTCCGTAGCACGTCGTGCCAATGCAGTGCTGCCAAATGCGGCACAGACGTTCTACGACTACCTGCGCGGCACCTGGCAGCGCACGCTGTTCGCGCAGGCGGGCGGGGGCGCACCGTTCGACGACTGGTGGGCGGACTCGCTGCAGACCGGCTTCGTCGAGACAACGGCTGCGACGCGCACCGGCGCGGTACCGGCCATGTCGACAACGGGCACAGCGCAGCTGGCGTTCCAACCGGTCGACTTCAAGAAGGGCGGCGACGACGATTTCTACCTGGTCGTCTATCCGTCGTACAAATACTGGGATGGCCGTCTCGCGAACCGTCCGTGGCTCCAGGAGCTGCCGGACCCGATCACGAAGTTCGCATGGTCGTCCGTCGTCGAACTGCACCCCGCCGTCGCAGATCGGCTCCATCTCGATACCGGCCATATGGTCGATGTCACGACAGCGCGTGGCAAAGTCACGCTGCAGGTCTTCCGCAATCCGAATCTGCGACGCGACACGATTGCGATTCAGATGGGTCAGGGTCATAGCGGATTCGGCGCGTATGCCGACGACCGCGGCGTAGACCCGGTGACACTGCTCGAAGCGCATGCCGATCCGTTGTCGGGTGCACTGCTGTATGCACAGACGACGGCGAAGATTACGCCGACCGGTGACTGGAAGCGTCCAGTCCAGGCGGGCAATGACGGTGACCAGCACGACCGCGAGATCGCGCAGTGGGTTTCGCTCAGTGAAGCGCGTGACGCCGATATCAAGCGCGGTCTCACGGTTCTCGCAGGTGCGACGACCGGCCGACCGGAGAGTGTACAGGCGGCGGCGGAGCACGAAGCACCGGTGGGCGAGCACGGCGCGGAAGTGCATCCGAAGGACGCGAAGGTGACGCAGCTGCAGGGATCCGCTGGCTGGGCGCCCGCGACGATCGACGCATCACCGGCGGGCTATCCGAATCCAGGCACGCACTACGGCGAGTACTCGGAGAAGCAGCCGCGCTGGGGCATGGCGATCGACATGGACCGCTGCATCGGCTGCAGTGCGTGCATGACCGCGTGTTATTCCGAGAACAACATTGCAGTCGTCGGGCCGGAGCAGATCGAGAAGGGCCGCATGCTGCAGTGGATTCGCATCGAACGGTACTGGGAAGTCGAGGGCGACGAAGTCAACACGCTCTTCCTCCCGATGATGTGTCAGCAGTGCGGCAACGCACCGTGCGAACCGGTGTGCCCGGTGTATGCGTCGTATCACACGCCAGACGGCCTGAACGCGCAGGTGTACAACCGCTGCGTCGGCACGCGCTACTGCGCGAATAACTGCCCGTACAAGGTCCGCACACTCAACTACTTCAACTACGAGTGGCCGGAACCGCTGAACTGGCAACTGAACCCGGATGTAACGGTTCGTGAGAAGGGCGTCATGGAGAAGTGCACGTTCTGCGTGCAGCGCATTCGCGACAAGCAGAATCATGCTCGCATCGATGGACGCGCTGTCCGCGATGGCGAGATTCAGCCGGCTTGCGCACAGACATGTCCGGGTGATGCAATCGTGTTCGGCAACATGCGCGATCCGAATTCCCGCGTCGCACGAGTGGCGGAGGCAGGTCGCGGTTATCGGGTGCTCGAAGAGCTGAACACGCAGTCTGCGGTTATTTAC
>JBDSPG010000295.1:0-3403 GCA_039912685.1 Longimicrobiales bacterium
CGGCTCGAGCAGGACCACAGCTTCGGCCGCCAGCACCGCGAGGTCGATCGAGCGGTGGCTCTGCGCGGGCTCCTCGCTCATCGAGCTGATCACCGACAGCAAATGCCGCGCCGCGGCGGAAATATCGCCCGCATAAGCCGCATATTCGCTGCGCAGCGGCCCTTCGGAGCGGTCGGCCATTCGCTCGGCATAGTCGAATGCTCTGCCGAGACCCACTGAATGGTTCCCTTGACGCTGCGCCCCGTGGCATTGCCGCCACGCGTCTCCGCATCGTAAGAGCAATGCAGCTCGATAATCTCGCCGGCATCATCACGCACAACATCATCACAGCGGATGATGTATGCATACCGCAGTCGAACTTCGCGTCCGGGCGCCAGCCGATTGTATCCCTTCGGCGGATCCTCCCGGAAGTCATCGCGGTCAATGAAGATTTCCCGCGTGAACTGCAGCTTGCGCGACCCCTCGAGCGGGATGTCGTGCGGGTAATATGACGCGTCGAGCTGCTCGACCTGCGATTCCGGATAGTTCGTGATGATGACGCGCAATGGTTTGAGCACACAGAGAACTCGAGGCACGCGCGGATTGAGGTCCTCCCGAATCGCGTACTCGAGTTTGGCGATATCCACGCGCGAGTTTGCCTTGGCGACACCGACGAGTTCGGCGAACGACCGTAGTGATTCGGGGGTCATGCCGCGTCGCCGCATACCGGCGACGGTCGGCATGCGTGGATCGTCCCATCCATGCACGAGCTTCTCGTTTACCAGCTGGAGCAGCTTCCGCTTGCTCATCACGGTGTAGTCGAGCGCGAGACGTGCGAATTCCGTCTGATGCGGACGGCAGCCCGGCTTGATCGCAAACGGGAGCGCTACGTCGCGCGGCAAACGGTCGACCAGCCAGTCGTAGATCTCGCGGTTGTTATCGAACTCGAGGGTGCACAGCGAGTGGGTGACGCACTCAATCGCATCCTCGATCGGATGCGCGTAATCGTAGAGCGGGTAGATGCACCAGGCATCGCCCGTCCGGTAATGATCTGCATGCCGAATCCTGTACAGCACCGGGTCCCGCATCAGCATGTTGTTCGATGCGAGGTCGATTTTCGCGCGCAGCACATGCGCTCCGTCGGGGAACTCACCCGCGCGCATCCGGCGGAACAGGTCCCGGTTTTCTTCGATGGAGTGGCCGCGCCCGGGCGTCGGGTGGCCGGGCTGCACTACCGTGCCACGCGCCTCGCGTATCTCCTCTTCGGACGCACTGTCAACATAGGCATCGCCGCGCTCAATGAGTGCGACTGCATACGAATACATCTGCTCGAAGTAGTCGGAGGCGAAGTAGAGGTGTTCACCCCAATCGAATCCGAGCCAGCGAACATCGGCTTTGATGGACTCGACGTACTTGATGTCCTCGGTCTCAGGGTTCGTGTCATCGAAGCGGAGGTGACAGCGGCCACCGGCGTTTTCTTGCGCGATGCCGAAGTTGAGACAGATGGACTTTACGTGCCCGATGTGCAGATAGCCGTTGGGCTCCGGCGGAAAGCGTGTAACGACGCGACCGCCGTGCTTTCCTGCGGCGACGTCATCGGCGACCATGGTACGTACGAAATCGGCCCCGGTGCGTGGGCCCCTGTGATGCTCTGTCACTGTATCCCGCCTCGGGTTCGTTCTGGATCAGGAAACAACAGGGAATAGAGCGGTCCGTCAATGGCCGCCAGCCTTGCATTGAACGGCCGGGCCGAGGTAGCGTATGGCAGAGACCGCGGCACGCATGTGGAGCCGCCCGAATCCGACCAACCCGTCCATCAGGAAAACAAGTACATGATCCATATCGCGCTGCTCGCCCTGCTGGCTCAGTCGCCGGCGCAGAGCGCACCGCCAGCCGTCACAATCCCGCGTATCGAGGGCTCCGTTCGTATTGACGGCGCACTCGATGACGAGGTCTGGAAGCAGGCCGCGCTGCTGGGCGACTTTCATCAGTATGAGCCTGCTGACGGCCGACCCGCCGCCGAGAAGACGGAGGTGCTGGTATGGTACGCGCCTGACGCGATCTACTTCGGTATCCGTGCGCATGACACGCAGCCGGACCGCATTCGGGCGACCCGCGCGGATCGCGACAACATCGAAGGCGAGGATCACATTGTGATCTACCTCGACACATTTCTCGATCGCCGACGCGCGTTCATGTTTGGAGTCAACCCTCTGGGTGTTCAGCTCGATGGCGTGCGGACGGAGGGTGCTGCGAGTGCAGGGCGCATCTTCGGCGGGCAGATCGATACCAATCCGGACTTCATCTTCGAGTCGCAGGGCCAGCTGACAGCCGATGGATACGTGATCGAAGTCCGGATCCCGTTCAAGACACTCCGATTCCCGACTTCCCCCGTGCAGAGCTGGGGTCTGCAGGTGGAGAGGATCACGCAGCGTACGGGATTCCGCGATACGTGGACGGATGTCCGCCGTGCCAGCGCGAGCTATCTCGTGCAGGCGGGTACGCTCGAGGGCATGAAGGAGCTCAAGCGCGGCATGGTGCTCGAGGCCCAGCCGTTCGTCACGGCCGCATCGAACGGACGCAAGACGACGAGCGGATTCGAACGTGCGCGCACGGACCGCGATGTCGGAGCGAACCTCAAGATGTCATTCAGCAACATCTCGTTGGATGCCACGGTCAATCCGGACTTCAGCCAGGTTGAGAGCGACGCAGGACAGGTGACAATCAATGAGCGGTTCGCGCTGTTCTTCCCGGAAAAGAGACCATTCTTTCTGGAGGGCATCGAGCTGTTCAACACACCGAATCAACTCGTCTACACGCGTCAGATCGGCGACCCGATCGGCGGGGGCAAGATCACCGGCAAGGTCGGACCGCTCGCGATCGCACACCTTACAGCGGTTGATGAAGATGCGGACGGTGTGGAGGAGCGGGGCGGTGGCGGACATGAAGCGCTGTTCAACGTCGCCCGTGTCCGGCGTGACTTCGGCTCCAACTCGCTCGTGGGTCTGACTGTCACGGATCGGAGCCTGCTCGGCATTTCCGCATACAATCGTGTTGCCGCCGCGGATACGCGGATTGTTTTCGGCAAGCTCTATTATTTCGAGGCACAAGGCGGTGGTTCCTGGACGCGGGAACAGCAGGCGAATCCGCTGACCGGCGGCAGCGAAACGGGGAGCCGGAGGTTCGGCCCGCTGTGGAAGCTCGAGTTCGACAGGACCGGCAGAATGTGGGGCTTCCACTACACACTAAACGGCGTGGGCCCCGACTTCATCACACGCACCGGCTTCGTCAACCGGAACGACGTTGTTTCGCTTGGCGCATTCAATCGCTTCAGTTATTACGGCGCAACAGGCGCAGCGCTCGAGGCAATCACCACGTTCTTCGGTCCGACGATGATCTGGGAATACTCCGATTTCCTGAAGAC
>JBDSPG010000301.1:0-5460 GCA_039912685.1 Longimicrobiales bacterium
TCGAGGTACCTCATGATGTCCTTGGGAAGCACAAGGCGAGGCAGCGGTTTGAAGTCAGCGAGCGTTTTGCTCTTTACCTTCCGCTCGCGCACCGCGACCGGACTTGCCATCGCCCCGTAAGGTACGATGCGCGCGACGGGTCGTGTCCGGTCCAGGACCGTGACCGGCCGGCCATCACGCACCAGACCCAGGTAATAACTGAGCCGGGATTTCAACTCTGCAATGCCAACAGTCATGTCCATGTGTCAATATAGTCACTTCTGGTCATAATTGCCACGGTCGTAGCCGGCTCCGGCGGCCGAACCGCATGATTCCTCAACTTCGTTCCTCTTGCTGGGTGCCACCACACATTATATTGTTACCATATGCCATATAACAAAGAAAAAACCACCGTGTATCTCGATCATAACGACCACCGCCGCCTCAAGGCGCTCGCGGCCGCAGACAACCGGCCTACGGCCGAGCTGATCCGCGCGGCTGTGGCGGAGTACGTCCGTCGTCATGACGCAGGCGTCAGCGTCATGAGTATCGGAGCGGCGCGCAGCGGACGTACCGACCTTTCTGAACGCGCCGAGGAACTGCTCGAGGGCTTCGGCGTGTGATCATCGTCGCAGACACCAGTGCCGTGCTGGCGCTGCTCGATGCAGACGATCGGCACCATGTCGAATTGCGCTCCGTGTGGGAGGAGAATCCGTCGGCATGGGTGCTGCCCTGGGCGGTCCTGCCGGAGATCGACTACCTCGCGCGACGGTACTTGGGCGCGCGTGCTGCACGTCTTCTTATGCGCGATATCGCCACGGGCGGACTTACGGTGGAGCACGGCGAGCCGGCGGATATCAGGCGCGCAACGCATCTGGATGAGAAGTACGCCGACCTCGATCTCGGTCTCGTGGACGGCGTCGTCGCGGCAGTTGCGGAACGGCTCGGTGCAGCTGCCATCGCCACGCTCGACGTCCGACACTTCGGCGCGATCACAATCGACGGGAATCCGCGCCTCCTGCCTCGCGACTTGGCAGACGCGACTCTCCGGGATCATCGCAGGCTTGAAAATCCGTGATACCGGATCAGCGTGACGGTTCGGCCGAGCTGTCCTATCGCGACGGACTGGCGATCGTCCGACATGTTCGGGAACCTCCACCATCCACGTCCTATGATGTGCGTCTCGATGCATACGTAGCGCCTGGCTATCATCTCGCCGGCCTGCGCGCATGGGCAGCCGATCACGGTGTCATCGATCGCACATTGATCACCGCGGAGAGCACGCCGCAGCTCTTCGACCCGCGCATCCCTCGTGACTATCAGCGTGTTGCGGTCGACCGCTGGCTGGGTGCCGGCGGCCGCGGCAGTGTGGTCCTGCCCACCGGCGCAGGAAAGAGCTTCGTCGCAGTGCTGGCGATTCATGCGACGTCTGCGCGGGCGTGCATCATAGCGCCGACCCGCGCACTGGTCGCGCAATGGTACGGCCAACTCGCGGACGCGTTCGGATCAGACAGGGTCGGCGCATGGTATGGCGATGAAAAGAACATTGCGCCCATCACCGTCACTACCTATCACTCGGCATTCGCATTGCTCGAGCGGTATGGCGGACAGTTCGATGTGCTCGTGCTCGACGAGGCGCACCACCTTTCCGATGGCGCCGATGGGGCCGCCAAGGCGTGGCATGATGCGGTGCGCATCGCGCCCGCTGCGCGACGGCTCGCGCTTACTGCGACCTACCCTGACGGTGCCGATGCCGCGCTTCGCGAGCTCGTCGGACCTGTGGTGTATCGCCGCAGCATTGCGGAGATGGCGGATGCGGAGCTTGCTGCATTCGCTGTCGAACGACGGTATGTCACATTCGATCGGGATGAACGCGCGCGGTACGATCTGCTCCATGAAACGTATACGGCGTTCGTGGATGCGCGAGGCTATCGCGAACGGTTCGCCGACCGAACGACGGCGTGGAAGGTCTTCGTGGCAGAGGCCCGCCGGTCTCCCGCCGCACGCCGAGCGCTTCAGGCGTTCCGGGAACGCGAGACAATGATCACGCTGCCCACGGCAAAGGTGCGTGAGACAGAGCGGCTGCTACGGCTGTTCCCTGCCGAGACGGCGCTCATTTTCTGCGGTGACACGCAGTCGGCAGAGCGGGTGTCGCGCCGCTTCGCAATCCCGATGATCACATCGAACACACCCGCATCCGAACGCAAGTTGCTGCTGGACCGCGTCGGCCGCGGTGAGATCCGGGCGATTGCCAGCGTGCGCGTTCTCGACGAAGGCTGGGATGTTCCATCCGCAAAGCTCGGCATCGTGCTCGCCGATTCGACCCGTGGGTCACCGCGGCAGCACGCGCAACGGCTCGGCCGAATTCTGCGTAAGCAGGGCGATCGCGTCGCATCGTTGTTCGAACTCGTGGTATCTGACACGCATGAGTTCTACACTGCGCAGAAGCGCGGCTCCGGCGCGCGACCCGGCGTTCCTCAGCTCGGACTCGGCTTCTGATGCTCGACCGCACCCACGTCGCACCCTTCCTGCGTCCGGATGGAGACGCTATCACGGTGGAGTTCCTGCGTGATCGCGATGGCCGCATCGAGTCCCATCTCGAACGGCTGCTCCGTCTCGTGCGGCGTCTGGAGGGTCGGCCGCAGCGTGATATCGCGGAAGCGCTGCGCCGGCAGGAGCGCTACGTGCGGGACGCCGCGCGACTCAACGGGATTGCACGCACACTCATGGATGCATGCATATTCGCAGCGCCCGCCGGCGCCGCACGCGCGCATGTCGTCAGGGACGCGCTGTTCACGGCGCGCGGCGCACTCTGGCCGCCAGTGCATGACGACGAGCGCCTGCCATACGAAACCGCCGCGCTCATGCTCGACATCACCAGCGACGACGTCGCCCGACTGTTGTACGCTGACTCACCCGCGGAACGCCGGCTCGAACGTGCGCCGCGGTTTTCCGGACGCGCACTCCTCGATCGCTATAATCTTGGACTCGCCCGCGGTGTGCTCCTCAACGCAACCACCGTCGCACTCACCGCGACCGGTGGCTGGCGCAACGTGTTTCGCGCAGTCAAGCTCGCACGACTCATGTATACCATCGAACGCATCGGCCGCGGACGCGGCGCGTACCGGATCACCATCACCGGACCTGCACATCGCTATCTCGCGCGGCCGCAACGATACGGCGCACGCTTTGCGCGCATCCTGCCCATGCTCACGCGCGCGCGACAATGGCACATCGCGGCGGATGTCCTGCAGCAGGACAAGACCTGCAGCTTCACGCTCGATGCAACCACGCTGCCCGTGCGTCCCCGCCGCGGCCGCCCATCATTCGATTCACGCTTCGAATCCGCACTCGCCGCAGAATTTTCCGCCAAGCTCGGCGTCGAACGCGCCGGATGGTCACTCACCCGTGAGGACACGCCCATCGCCATCGGCGATACCCTCTTTCTACCGGACTTCACCGCGCGACATCGCGATGGCCGCGAGGCCATCATCGAGATCGTGGGATTCTGGACACCAGAGTATCTGCAGCTCAAGCTCGAGAAGATCAGGCGCGCCGCACTGTCCAACCTCGTGC
Source organism: Longimicrobiales bacterium (assembly GCA_039912685.1). Classification (GTDB taxonomy): domain Bacteria; phylum Gemmatimonadota; class Gemmatimonadetes; order Longimicrobiales; family RSA9; genus DASUXU01. The sequence goes on from JBDSPG010000301.1 coordinate 3,556, forward strand.
TTGTCGTCTATCAAACCCTGGACGCAGGTGGGGCGGCCAACACCTTGATCACCCATGCGACCGATGCGCCGGTCGTCTGGTTCAAAAAGAAGCCCCGGATCGGGCCCGTGATGGAGGCCGTGGAGAGCGTCGCAAGGCGACGGTAGGGTGACGCCTGACTTGCAGTGTGATGGCAGTCGTGATATCATGGTGCCATGGAACGCACCACTATTTCTCTGCCGTCGGCCCTCCTGCAGCGGCTTCGGGTCGTCGCCGCCGAACAACGAACGTCCATTGCTTCGCTGATCCGGTCTGCGATCGAGGACAAGGTGAAGGGCCATCGGCCCTTACCTCGGAGCCTGGGAATTGGCTCGTCGGGATATACCGATACGGCACAGAAGTCGGGGGACCAGCGTTTCGAGCCGCGGTCGTGGCACTAATCCTCGACACGGGGCCTCTGTACGCCTCGCTGGACCGCAGCGATGCGCACCACCTCTCATGCCGGAAACTCATCGAGGGTGCCACCGACGTTCTCGTGATTCCGGCCCCCGTCATGGTAGAAATCGACTATCTCGTACATTCTCGCATGCATGCCGGCGTGTTCGTCGCACTCTTGGACGACATCACGGCAAAGGCATACGAGATCGAGAACCTGACGACGGAAGACTACCGACGCGTTCGGGAAATCTGCGATCGCTACGGTGACAGCGACGTTGGATTCGTCGACGCGGCCGTGCTGGCAATCGTTGAACGGCTCAACGAACCCAGGCTTGCGACATTGGACCACCGGCATTTCGGAATGCTGAAACCGCGTCATGTCGATGCGCTCGAGTTGGTGCCTGGCTAGGATGTCATGCAGTATTCCTCTGGTTCCGCCATATTGCGTCTCAATATGGCGACCTTAGGGCGATTTATCCGACTCCGGCTGTCGATCCAGCGGCCGCACCCCCGACATCCGCCGCGCAACCTCCGCAAGATCCTCCATGACGCTCATCTTCTCGCGAAACGTCAACGCCTGAAACCGTCGATGTTGCTGCAGGCGACTCCCCCGCCAGGTGCCATTCGTCCAATCCTGCTCGCTCATGTTTCCTCACTGCCATGAAGCAACCGCAGTTCCTCGATATCGGCCAGGTCCTGAAGCCGACCTGCAGTTTTTTTCATCTCGATGAGGGCGGACAGACGCAGGACGCGAATCGGCACCCCGTCTGCGATTTCCTGCACCATGGCGTTGCGATACTCGTATTCAAAATCGAACGGCTCGGACACAAAGACGTCGACCGGGGTGTCCCGATGCGTGTCGCTCCAGAAATTCAAAACCGTTAACCCCTTTTCATCGATCAAGCGTCGTCGCTGCTCTGCATCGGCAAATGCGGCGGAGTCGACCTGCACGATCGGGCGATACCCAATGGCCGCCAACGCATCGAATGCGCGGTGTATCGTCACCGGATCGAGCTGGATTACCAGGTCGACATCCTGCGTGAGGCGGCCGTATCCGTGCGCCACCACCGCGAGGCCGCCGACCACCAGAAAGGGGACCCCGGCGTCATTCAGCTTCCGCACGATTGCTTCAATCGACGTGACGGTCACAGGATTGTCCTTCCCGAGATTTCACCGAAGAACCGTATTGGAGGCGCGGCCAGCGCCAGTCTGGCGCTGAGACTGCCTAGTTCAGCCTTGTAGAACGCCGGCAAATCAGAATTGCCATCAAGAATGTCTTCGAGCTGGCTCGCCACAGCCGCCAGCGTACACGAGCGCTGCCAGACCCAATGACGGTACTCATCAACGGTCTTGCCATTCTTGCTTGTCGAGCAAGGGACGCATGCGGCACACAAGTTTTCAGGAAGAGTTGTGCCGCCCCGTGCAGCCGGCATCAGGCATGTGACTGTGGAGTTGCCTGATCCAATTGGAGTGCTGCAGAACCAACAG
>JBDSPG010000306.1:0-5877 GCA_039912685.1 Longimicrobiales bacterium
CCCTCGAACCAGTCGTGGAAGCTGCCGTCCATTTGCACCAGCTCGCCAAAGTGCGCGCGACGCTCGCGTCGCTTGGTCTTCGGCTTCACCCGCCGCACGCGGCTCCACAATCCCGCTGCGGTCATCCACACTCGCAACGTCGAGCACGGCACCGCGATGCCGTGATCTTCCATCAAATGCTCCGCCACCAGCGTGGGTCCGAAGCGCTGGCCGGGCCCCGCTTCCACGGAACCGCCATAGTGCTCGCGTATCAATGCGAGCACGCGCTCTCGATCCGCCACAGGGCGCGCCCGATTCGACTTGCGCCCGACTCCGCCATGAACGAGACCCTGCGTGCCCCGCGCCCGATAGCGCTTGTACACACGCTTCGCCTGTCGATAGGAGATCCTCAGAATTTCCGCGGCGTCCAATAACCCGAGCGACCCCGCTTTTACTCGCTCGAACACCGCCCCGCGGTCGAACTCTTTCTGACTCATCGCCGTCCGCTCCATCACCGACCTCCTCGAGAGATCCGTGAATTCTAGGAGGGGACATTTCTATCGGCGTATCTAGGGGACATTATCATCGGCGTACAACAGGTGTGGAAATTCGTTATCTTCTGGCCAAAGCCGTTCCGCGCCAACACATCCCCATAGCGGAAACCGCATCGGTTTTTTTCTCCTGAACGAAGGCACTGATCCGTGTCGAAAAAGCCCGACTCCGTGTCGACAACGCCCGACTCCGTGTCGAAAACGCGTGACTCCGTGTCGAAACGGCGGGACCCCGCATCGGACGTGCGCGCGACGCAGACGTCGCCAGATGTAGCACGCGTATCCGCGCGTGGCGGAGACCGCTGGCGCCGGCAGCAGCACCCTTGGATTTACCGGAGCGACATCGAGACATCTCCAACGGTCGGGGCGGGTGCAGTGCGTGTGGTGGGTGCGCGCGGCGAGGAGCTCGGAATGGCGTTGTGGAGTCCGTCGTCACAGATCGCGCTGCGCATGATCACGACGCGCCACGAGCCGATCGATGGTGATTTCTGGCACGATCGCATCGAGCGGGCGTGGCGGTATCGTCAGACGTTGAACGTGAACGGCAACGCATGGCGGATGATTCACGGCGAAGGGGACGGACTCCCTTCCCTTGTGGCGGACTGGTATGACGGCCATCTCGTGATCCAGATGTTGTCGGCGGGTCTCGATGCACACCGCGATGACATTGTCGAAGCGTTGCGTACGGTGACGAATCCCACAGGAATCCTGGCGCGCAATGACGTGAGTGTTCGCGATCACGAGCAGCTGCCGCGCACCGTCGAGCTGCTGTACGGCACCGTTCCTGAAGAGATCGAAGTTGTCGAAAACGAGATCCGATACCTTGCCGCACCGTGGACCGGCCAGAAGACGGGTGCATTCCTGGATCAGCGTGAGAATCGTCTGCGGGTGGGGCAGCTAGCGCACGGGCGTGCGCTCGACTGCTTCTCGTATCACGGTTCGTTCGCGCTGCACCTGGCGGCCCGGGCGTCACACGTCACAGCCATCGACTCGTCTGCAGAAGCGCTTGCGCGCGCTGCTCACAACGTCACGCGCAACGCATCGGTGATCGCGCCGGACAGCATCGATTTCGTGGAGGCCAACGCATTCGATTTCCTTCGAGGCGAGGAGGCAGCGGGCGCGCAGTACGACACGATCGTGTTGGATCCGCCGGCATTCGCGAAGCGCCGCGATGCGATCGACAAGGCGGTGCGAGGCTACAAGGAGATCAATCTCCGCGCGATGAAGCTACTCACTCCGGGTGGAATCCTTGCGACGTTCACATGTTCGTATCACATGCATCGCGAGCTATTCCGCCAGATGCTGGAAGAGGCGGCAGCGGATGCGGGGCGCACGATGCGCTGGATCGAAACGCGCAGCCAGGCACTCGATCATCCTGACATCGTGCAGATTCCGGAGTCGGCGTACCTGAAGGGTGCGATCCTGCAGGCCGTAGAGTAGTTAGAGCAGCTTCACGAACTCGGGGACGAGCGCGCTGTCAACGCCGTAATCACCCAGCCTGCCGTGCCAGACACCATGCCAGTCCGACCCGCCGGTGCGAATGAGACCGAGCTCAGCGGCGGCCGCCTCGAAGAACTGCACTTCGGCGGACGTATGGCGGGGCCGATAGCACTCCACTCCGTCGAGTCCGAGCTTGCTCAGGTTACGCACTTCGCGATCGAACACGTCGACGCGTGGGTGCGCCCACACGGCGATACCACCCGCGCCATGAATCAGCTCAATCGCCTGCACAGGCGAGAGCATCTGCACGGCGACATACGCATCGCTGTCATCGCCGATGAGACGGTCGAACGCATCATTCACATTGCGCGCATGTCCGCGATCGACCAGCGACCGGGCGAGATGCGGACGACCTACGGCATCAGGCCGGGTGCCCGCACTCGCAATCACTTCGTCGTATGAAATATGAATGTTGCGTGTGGCGAGCTTGTCGAGCATGCCTCGCATCCGCTCCTGTCTGCGAATGGACGCCGCCTGCGTGTAGTCGAGGAGCGCCTGGTTCTGCATGTCGAGCATGTAGCCGAGCATGTGCAGCTCCCCATCGAGCTGGCTCGAGATCTCGATCGCTGGAATCACGCGAATGTCGGGGCCCGCAGCGGCAACGGCGGCCGCAACACCGGCCACAGTATCGTGATCGGTTATCGCCATGACGTCGAGCCCGCCGGCCCGTGCGTTCTGTACGAGGTCGGCGGGGGCTACGCTGCCGTCGGAAGCGGTGCTGTGTATGTGGAGATCAAGACGCACTCGTCAGCGCACGACGAGACGGCGGGAAAAGCGATACGCAACGCCGACACCGAAGGCGGTGTTCTGCGTCACCGTGGCCCCGAACCGTCCGACCCAGTCCGATCCGAGCTCGACATCGGCACCCAGGTCGAGAACGAAGCGGATGTCCGACTGTGTGTCCGATGCGCCTGGCGGGACGTCTTCCCTATCATACGCGAGCACGTCGAGCGCGACGCGTGGATGTGCATATGGGAGGAGGCGAACGCCGCCAGTGCCGAGACGCGTTCCGACGCTGACACCGAGCGGGATGCGGAGGGCGGTGGCATCCGCGAACGTGGCACCGACCCCGAGCGTCCATGACATCAGGAGCGGAGAGTTGGCCCCCATGATGTTCAGCGGCTGATAGAACTCGGAGCCAACGAAGATCTTTTCATTGTCCGTGACGCCGACACGGACACCGAGATTGAGGTTGCCTTCCGTGCGCCAGATCCCTTCGAACGCCCATCCGGTATTCTCGGGTTTGACTGCGTACGCACCGATGTCCTCGCCCGGACGGGGCGACAGAAATGTCGGTGTGTCCCATACCTGAGCGGCCGCGGGTGACGCGACAAATGCCAAGACCACGCCTGCTATCCAGCTGTTGCGCATTGTAGGATGAGCTCCGAATAAGGTGGCAGAGACTGGTTTGGCTGACGTGCAAAAAGGAGGCCCTGTATGGGATACGCGTCAGTTCGTCGCGAGGTCCAGTCCCCAGTGAAGCTTGAGATATGCTCCAAGAACCTGGGCGGTCACGCCTGCGAAGCGAGCTCTGCTGTTTGCATTGTCACGCACACCTGTGAAGTTCGTCTCGATCTGAAGGCCGCAGATCGCGGTGTCGGCACCGCGTGCTGCAACGCTGCAACCGTGCCGTTCCGTGTTGTAGCCACCCGAAAAATACGGGGCGCCCGCGGGGCCGGGGGCGCCCTCGGTGGGAACCGCGGGAAACCCGTGCGTGACGTACAAGGCACCCAGACTCGTCGGCCCGCGCAATAGCTGGGCAAAGGTCAGAGCACTCGACCGCGACATCGTTCTGATGCTGCTACTGTCCTCGAGCGCAGCGATTGTATTCAGCCGTTCGTCCGTACCATCGAGATCCGCGCCGGACAGGAGGTAACCCAGCTCGAGCCGCTGGACTGCGTGGCCGTGGCCATGCACGTCCATGTACCACCCGCGTCCTGACTGCCGGAGCACCGTGTGCTCTGCAGAATCGACGAATGTCTGAAATTCCGTCCATGCCATTCCAGCCTCTGCATCGCCACATGCGCCCTCGCCGGCAGGCCGGTTCGGATCGAGCTTGCTGCGACCCAGATGACTGATGATCACGTGCGGATAGCGCCCGTACCGCGCGAACATGGAGTCGCGCATTGCAAGCACGAGCTCTCTGGTGTTGCTGTCCGTAACCGTAGTCGCGCTGCCTCCGCAGAGTGCAGCTGTACGATCGGTGATTTCCGCGGGCCGGAGATCGCCTCCGTGCGGAGCGGTGAGAATCACTGGCAGACTGCCGGCCCTGTATTCGATATACCCGTTCCGGCCGAAGTACGAGCGGCCCGGCTCATATGTCACGCGGTCGGGAGTTTCGACGGGCGTCCTCGCGGATGAGCACGCGGCCAATGCTGTCGCGAGAAGAAATACAGCGCGGCGTACATGATGCGCGAGCAGGGTATGGCGTTGCAGTCCGACCATTCCGTGTTCTCCGCAGAATCGTGCTTTGACGCGCTACCGAAAGTCGTTACGCTTCCGCGGCCTGTTCGCTCAGGATCGTAACGACATCATCGACGACCTGCATGAAACCGCCGCCGATGTGGAACTTCTGCTCGGACCCGCCGGTCTTCACGCGCACATCGCCCGCCCCGAGCAGCACGAGCATGGGTGCGTGTCCGCGCATGACACCGACTTCGCCATCCCATGCGGGCGCGACGATCATGTCGGCGGTACCCTGAAAAACGGTCTTCTCGGGGCTGATGACTGCGACGGTCAGCGAGTCCGCCATTTAGGCCTCTGCTCCCATTTCCTTCGCAGCCTCGATCACGTCCTCGATACCACCGCGCATGTAGAACGCCTGCTCCGGGAGGTGATCGAACTCGCCGGCAACCACGCGCTCGAACGAGCTGATCGTATCCTCGAGCTTGACGTAGCGGCCCTTGATGCCTGTGAACTGCTCCGCGACGCTGAATGGCTGCGACAGGAATTTTTGCACGCGGCGCGCGCGGCCGACCAGGATCTTGTCATCTTCGCTGAGCTCGTCCATGCCGAGAATCGCGATGATGTCCTGCAGCTCCTTGTAGCGCTGCAGAATGCGCTGCACGGCTGTCGCGACGCGGTAGTGACGCTCACCGATGAACTGCGGATCCATGATGCGGGACGTCGAGTCGAGCGGATCCACGGCCGGGTAAATACCGATTTCCGTGAGTGCGCGAGTCAACACGGTGGTTGCATCGAGATGCGCGAACGCGGTTGCGGGTGCCGGGTCGGTGAGGTCGTCTGCCGGAACGTAAATGGCCTGCACCGACGTGATCGAGCCATCGCGCGTCGACGTGATGCGCTCCTGCAGTGCGCCCATCTCGGTGCCGAGGGTTGGCTGGTAACCCACTGCGGACGGCATGCGTCCAAGAAGTGCGGACACTTCCGAGCCGGCCTGCGTGAAGCGGAAGATGTTGTCGATGAAGAGAAGCACGTCCTGCTTTTCGACGTCGCGGAAGTATTCGGCAATCGTGAGGCCAGAGAGGCCGACGCGCTGACGCGCACCCGGCGGCTCATTCATCTGTCCGTATACGAGTGCGGTCGACTTGATCACGCCGGACTCGCTCATCTCGAGATAGAGATCGTTGCCCTCGCGGGTGCGCTCGCCCACTCCGCAGAACACTGAACGGCCGCCGTGTTCCTGCGCGATGTTGTTGATGAGCTCCATGATCACGACGGTCTTGCCGACGCCCGCGCCGCCGAACAGACCGGTCTTGCCGCCCTTGGTGTACGGCTCGAGGAGGTCGATGAACTTGATGCCGGTCTCGAACATCTCGATCGATGTCGACTGCTCGTCGAACGGTGGGGCGGAGCGATGGATCGACCACTTCTCCTCCGACTCGAC
>JBDSPG010000311.1:0-4032 GCA_039912685.1 Longimicrobiales bacterium
AACCAAGAACTCGCTCGGCAATCGTGATCTGAAGCCGGAAAAGGCAACAGAGCACGAGATGGGCGTTGATATGATTCTCAACAACCGCTTCCAGCTCGAGCTCAGCTACATCGACAAGAAGACAGAGGACCTGCTCTTCCAGCTGCCGCTGCCCGCGGTAACCGGGTACGCCATTCAGTGGGCGAACGCCGGCGTACAAAGCGGAACGACCTATGAAGCGACTCTGCAGGCGCAGATCATGTCCCGCCCGCAGTTCTCATGGCAAATGACCTTTGTCGCCGATCATTCCGACAGCAAGATCGACAAGTGGGAGCGTTCCTGCTTCTTCTCGACACTGCGGAATATCTGCGAAGGTGCGAGCCTGGCGGACATGTGGGGACAGAGCTTCCTGACATCTCTCGACCAGCTGCCAGAAGCCACACGCAGCCAGTACCAGGTAAACGATGAGGGTTACGTGGTTGCGGTCGGAGCGGGCAACACCTACCGCGACGGCGTGTCGAAGAACCTGTGGGGCACGAACGTCGATGTCGCCGGTGTCCCAACGCCCTGGGGCCTGCCCATCCTCGAGCGTGATGAAGCAGGCTTCGTCCGCACCCAGAAGATCGGGAGCAGTCTCGCGGATGTGAATTTCGGCTGGTTGAACAATTTTCAGTATCGCGGAATCGCGATTCACACGCACGTGCGCGGTCAGGTCGGCGGTGACATCTACAACGGCACGCGCCAGCGCATGTACCAGCACGAGCGTCACAAGGATCTCGACCAGACAGGCAAAGCCGACGAGCTCAAGAAGACGACGTCCTACTACCAGTCCATATACAACAAGAATGACAACACCATCGCGTTCGTCGAAGACGGTTCGTTCATGAAGCTGCAGGAGCTGTCGCTGCAGTATCATTTCTCGCAGAACGAGATGGCCAAGATCGGTCTCGGCCGCGTGTTGCCGAACCTCACGCTCGGTTTGATTGGCCGCAATCTCGTCACGCTGACAAACTACACCGGCTTCGATCCGGATGTCGGCTCGCCCCTGCAGAGGTACGATTCATTCACTTATCCGAACACGCGCACGCTTACAGCACAGTTTGAAGTCGTCTTCTAACCAGAGAGTGAAAGCGATCATGCTCAAGCATACATGGAAGATCGCCATCGGCCTGTTGATTGTGGCCACGACGGCGTGTCAGGACCTGGAAGTGGTCAACCCGAACGAGCCCGACGCAGAGCGCGCGCTGGCTCAGCCGGGTGACGTCGAAGGATTGGTCGCCACGTCCTGGGTTACAGCGTTCTGGGGCCGCACGCAGGGCTCCGCGTCTACTGTCAATGCGCTGCCGCTGGTGGCTGACGAATTCAGTGGCACATACGCAAATAACGGCGCTCTCGAGATGTCCTCTGAGCCGCGCGTGCCGTACAACAACGATCCTCTTGCTGATGCCGGTGGATTGGCGCGCTTTCAGTGGGAATCGTGGTACAGCGGCATTTCGAGTGCCAATGACGGTCTGACGACCATCGCGGCTGGTCTGAAAATCACGACGGGCACACCGCCCACGGACAACACGATTCGGACGAAGGCGTTTGCCAAGTACATGCAGGGCGTTTCGCACGGGTACATCTCGTCCTTGTTCGACCGGGGATTCGTAGCCACTGAGAACACGGACCTGTCCAACCCAAAGGCGCTCAAGCTGCTTCCGTACATGGAAGTTCGTGACTCGGCCGTTGCAATGCTCGCAGAGGCTGCTGCCATCGCCGCGGCGAACACCTTTACGCTGCCACTCGGTAAGGGCCTCTATTTCGTCGGAGCCGAAGTCAAGAACGACCGGTTCGCGCAGATCATCAATTCGTCGGCGGCGAGGGTTCTCGTCTATAGTGCGCGCACGCCCGAAGAGCGGCAGGCACTGCCATGGGCGAAGATCATCGCACTCATCGATGCGGGCGTGAAAGCGGATTTCACAGTTGAACTGAACTCGACGAACAGCCTCACGAGCTCATACTGGTCAAGGTTCACAAATACCGGGACGTTCTCGGCGTATGGTGATTACCATTTGATCGGGCCGTCGGACGTGTCCGGTAGATACCAGGCCTGGCTGCGGTCCGAGGTCAATAACCGCACCAAATTCGACATTGTTACGCCGGATCGCCGCATCACCGGTGCAACGCCTACTTCCAATGGTTCGCTCTTCCGTTACCGTCCGAGCGAGATCATGGTCCTGGCACGTGGCACGTATCACTTCTCTTCGTATCAGTGGTATGGCAACGCCGGCCGCACGACGACGGGTCCGCTGCCGGTCATCAGCCTGAAGGAGATGAACCTATACAAGGCTGAGGGTCTTTTGCGCACGGGCCGCGCGGCGGAGGCAGTTCCGCTGATCAACCTCACTCGCGTCGCCAACGGCAAACTGCCGGCCGTTACTGTGGCCGGGCCGCCGCAGGCAGCCGACTGTGTTCCGCGTCGCGATGACGGTACGTGCGGTGACCTGATGGACGCGTTGAAGTACGAGATCAACATCGAGCTGACGGGGACGGACGCGGTGCGCGCGTTCTTCGATCGGCGCGGGTTCGGTCAGCTGGTGTCCGGTACGTTCCTTCACCTGCCCGTTTCGGCGCGCGAGCTCTCGACGCTCGGTCTTCCGCTCTACACGTTCGGCGGCGTTGGTAAGGTGGGTTCTGCCAAGTAGCCCGCTTACAAAACCGCAAGAACCGCGAACGGCAGACGGAGGCTCACAATGATGCAGGTAACGGGTAAACCCAGGATGCCAGGAATGTCCGGGACGAAGCGGGTGTTCTTTTATGCGGGCATGCTAGCCGTTCTGCTGTCCGCGTGCAGCGCAGCCAAGCCTGGTACCGGTCGTGACGCAACGCCGCACTTCTTCCGCACCATCGGAGAAGCATCTGCGATCGACGTGAGCGACCGCGGCGGCCGCATCGTCCGGCAGTTCGGCTACAATATGCGGCGTGAACAGGGACCCCCTGCCATCGAAATCGAAACCGAGTGGAAGCTGCGCCGGCCATACGATGACGAAGCGCGAGCCGGCGCGGACAACGCCCAGTCCCGCGTTATCATTCGCGGCAGACAGCGGTCGACCCCGGGCAGCCTGGTACTGTATAATATCGAGGTCAATGTCGAGAACCGCCTGCAGGTGAACGGCTCCAGCCAGTGGACGTTCGCGCCCATGACGGAACGCTTTCGCCTGCATGCAGATTCAATTGCATCGGAGTTGGAGCGGGAGCTACGCAATGTGACGCGGCGGTAACCGCGGTCTGCGCGGTCAGTCGCGACGCGTCCAGATCGCGATCACACCGCACTTGGATTGCTGAATCCCAAATACGTTCGGTACTTCCGACACGCCGCGATAGACCTCGATTCCCTGCAGCTGTGAAGCCGGGATCATATCAATGTCCCACCCCTGTGCGCCGTGGACCGCCACGCCGTCGATGAAGACATACATTGGACACGAATACCGCGAGGCTATGGAATTAAGATTCGACAGCGTCCAGGCCGCGTAACCGCCCGCCGTGCGCGACGGACGACGAAGAGCAACGCCTGGTACAGTCCTGATAAAATCGCTGAGGCGAGTCGATCCCGGACGGTCATCGATTTGCGCCCGCGTAACGAAGTGCCCCGCACCCATTCGTCTGCGTTCTTCAAATCCCTTCATCCGGTCGCTCAGTACACCACGCCTCGCCTCGCCGACGATTTGCGCAAGCTCCAGCACCTTGCCTTTGAGCGTTACTTCCACGTGCGTGGTGTCACCTGCCCGTGCGTTCAACTCGATCGTTCGAGGCGCATAGGCGTCAGACTCGAAATCGAGTTTCATCACGGACGTGCGCGTTAAACCGATCGAAAACGAGAAGGCTCCGAGCGAATCCGGTCGCGTTACCGCGCGCACTACCCCTTCGGAATCGGTCAGCCGGAACGTCAGCGAATTCAATGACCCCATTGGGTGGTCCCCCGCAACCCGTCCAACGAGCGTCCACTGCGAGGAGGCCGGGGAAGCAAAAGCCATACAGACCCAAACGACACACAAGCATGACCTGGGCATA
>JBDSPG010000325.1:0-2645 GCA_039912685.1 Longimicrobiales bacterium
TAGCCTTAACCCCATCCCTGCAACGCCCGCGCCGATTTCGGCACGGGCGTTGCCCGGAACTTTCCACAATTGAAACACTACTAGCTAAATGAACGACACACTGGATACGAACACACAGGCTCTGACAAACGTAAAGCTGCCCGCAGACCTCGCGCGGGCTACGGAGCTGGCAGGCGATCTGAAGGCGAGTGAGATGCTCGTCCTCGACCTGCGCGGGATCTCGAGTGCAACGGACTACTTTTTCATTGCGAGCGGTACATCCGACATGCACGTGAAATCGATTGCCGACAAGATCGTCGAAGATTTGAAGAAGGAAGGCGTTCGACCCAGCCATATTGAGGGTCTTCGCGGAGGACGCTGGGTCCTGATCGATTACATCGATTTCGTGGTCCACGTTTTCCATCCGGCGGCCCGTGAGTTCTATCAGCTGGAGCGACTCTGGGGAGACGCACCAGCGCACCCGATCGAGGTATGATCATTTATGGCACGACCGCTCCGTAGCGGACTCCTCGCGATCCTTGCGGTCGCCATGCTACCGGCACTCGCAAGCGCGCAGTACTTCGGCCGTAACAAGGTCCAGTACCGCGCGTTTGATTTCCAGATCATCAAGACCGAGCATTTCGACGTGTACTACTATCCGGTCGAGCGGGAAGCGGCGCTCGATGCCGCGAGGATGGTGGAGCGTTCGTACGGTCGTATATCGCGAGTGTTGCAGCACGAGTTCCAGGAGCGGAAGCCAGTCATCCTCTACGCTTCGCACAGCGACTTCCAGCAGACGAATGCATTGCAGGGCGAGCTCGACGAGAGCACCGGCGGCGTCACGGAGTCTCTGAAGAGTCGGATGATCCTGCCATTCACCGGATCGTACGCCGATTTCGACCATGTCCTCACGCACGAGCTTGTTCACGGCTTTCAATACGACGTCATCCTGCATCGCAGTGTCGCGTCGGATGTGAACCCGTTCATGGTGCGACTGCCGCTGTGGTTCATGGAGGGTATGGCGGAGTATCTGTCGATTGGCACCATCGATGCCCATACGCAGAGCTGGCTGCGCGACGCGGTGCTGGACGGTTATCTGCGGGACATCAACGAAATGTCGCAGCGCGATGATTACCTCTCCTACCGTTTCGGTCAGTCGCTGTGGGCGTACATCGGCTCGAAGTGGGGTGACGAGGTGGTCGGCATCCTGCTCGAGAAGGCGCCTCGCCTCGGTGTTGAGCGCGCATTCAGCTCCACACTCGGCATGTCGCTCGGCGAGCTGAGCAAGGAGTGGCAGGCGGAAGTTCGCAAGACATATCTGATGCAGGTGACGGAGCATTCGCGTCCGGAAACGTTCGCGCAGAAGCTCACGAAGCACGACAAGCTGTATGACCCATGGTTCCTGTCGCCCGCGATCTCGCCGGACGGCTCGACGATGGTCTACCTGTCGCAGCGCGAAGGCTTCTCGATGGATATGTGGCTCGCGGACGCGCGTACTGGCAAGGTGAAGGATCGCCTGATTTCCTCCGCAAAGAATGCGGACTTCGAGTCGTTCCGCTACATGTCATCGAGTGCAGCGTTCTCGAATGACGGCATGTCGCTCGCATTCGTGGCGAAGTCCGGCGGAACAGACGCACTCTACATTTACGATGTTCGTCGCAAGAAAGTCGTTCAGAAGTTGAAGTTCGAGTTGAGCGCGCTGCAGTCGCCGACGTGGTCACCGGATGGTCAGAGCATAGCATTCAGCGGTATCGAGGGTGGCATCAGCGATCTGTATGTCACGGACAAAAAGGGCAAGCTGACGCGGATCACGCAGGACCGCTTCGCGGATCTGCTGCCGGCGTGGTCGCCGGATGGCTCGACGATCGCGGTGACAACCGATCGCGGACCGACCACCGATCTGAAGGATCTGAAGTATGGCATGTACCGCATCGCATTGATCGATGTCGCGAGCGGCTATGCCACGATCCTCCCGCATCAGGATGCCGGCAAGAACGTCAACGCCGTTTGGTCACCGGACGGCACCAAGCTGATCTGGGTAAACGATCGCACTGGTGTGAACAACCTGTATCTGTACGACATGAAGACGACGGAACTGTCGCAGATCACCGACCTCATCAGTGGCGCAATCGCCGTTGGCCCGCTCAGTCCCGTGCTGTCCTGGGCATCGCGCAGCGGCAGGTTGCTGTTCGGCCATTTCGAATCCGCCGGCTACAATATTTACGGCATCGAGGATCCGCTCGCGCTGCCGCGCATACCTGTGATCGAATCGCGCGCGCTCGTCGTTGCGGCGCCGGAGGGTGCGATCGGCGGTTCGTCTCTGCCGGTGATTGCGGCGTTGAAGCCCGATTCATCCGCGACCGGTGCGTCATACTACCGACAGGGCACTGAGTTGCGCCCCAGCCACGAACTGCCCGTCGGGACGACGGTCGCAGCCCCTGTTTCGGTTGCGGCACTGCTCGACAGTGCGGCATTGATGCTGCCGGACACCACTGACTTCTCGACGGCGAAATACAACGTCAAGTTCTCAGCGGACATGATTGGCCGTCCGCAGATCGGTACGCAGCTCGGCGGGATCTACGGCAATGGCGTGACGGGTGGAACGTACGTAGTCCTGTCCGATATGCTCGGCAATCACAACATCGTGGTGGCCGGCAACCTGAGCG
>JBDSPG010000368.1:0-11676 GCA_039912685.1 Longimicrobiales bacterium
ACCTCGTAGGGCGGCAGTGAATCGGTGTCACGCTGATCGGGTCGCAGCTCGGCGGACGGCGGTTTCGTGAGAATGATGTCCGGGATCGGTGAATCGGCCTGCTCATTGCGCCAGCGACACAGCTCATAGACCAGAAGCTTCGATACGTCCTTCAGCAGCGCGAACCCGCCGGCCATATCGCCGTACAACGTCGCATACCCGGTGGCCAGCTCACTCTTGTTGCCGGTTGTCAGCAGCAGCCAGCCGAATTTGTTCGACAACGCCATCAGCAACACGCCCCGCGCGCGCGCCTGCAGATTCTCTTCCGCAATCCCCGGGTCGGTGCCCTCGAAAATGGGCGCAAGCGTTTCGAGCGCGGTGTTGAATACCGCGTCGATGGACATCTGCTCCGTACGGATGCCGAGTCGTCCGGCGAGCTCCATCGAATCATTGATGCTTCCCGCCGACGAGTAGCGGGAGGGAAGTAGAACACCGACCACGTTGTCAGTGCCGATCGCGTCGGCCGCGAGGGTGGCGACGAGCGCAGAGTCCACACCGCCCGACAGTCCGAGCACGACTTTCGAGAATCCGTTCTTGTGAACGTAGTCGCGCAGGCCGAGCTCGAGCGCGGCATACAGCTCGGGGATGTCCGCATGATCGCGCGGCGGCTTCGATGGCGGCAGATCTGTACGATCGTGCGGTGGCGTCGGCGTGAGCTCCAGGCATTGCACGGATTTCGGTGCGGACGACAGGGAGTGACGCCGCCGCGGATCGTGCAGACGCGCACGGAAGACCTCCTCCAGCTCGAGATCGTAAAGCAGCAGATCCTCGACGAAGAGCGGTGACTCCGCGAGCACGCGCCCATCCGGCCCGATCACCATACTGTCGCCATCAAAAACGAGTTCGTCCTGCCCGCCAACCTGATTCACGTATGCGATCGCGACGCCGTGATCGGTCGCGCGGGTCGAAAGCATGGAGTGACGCGAACGCCACTTGCCGCGATGGTACGGTGACGCATTGATGTTCACGATGACATCCGCGCCTGCGCGGGCCAGGCGAGCGACGGGTCCGCCCGGCACCCAGATGTCCTCGCAGATGCTCACACCCACGCGCAGCTCACCGATCGTGAGCAGCATTTCGCCACGGCCCGCCTTGAAGTAGCGCAGCTCGTCGAACACGCCGTAGTTGGGGAGCCTCTGCTTCCTGTAGGTACCGACCCATTCGCCGTCGTATAGAATGGCGGCTGCATTATAGAGATCGATGCGGCGGTCCACGAAGCCCACCACGGCCATGATGCCCTTCGTCAGCGGCAGCAGGTCCTCGATCGCCTTGCGGTTGTCATCGACGAACGCCGGCTTCAGCAGCAGGTCCTCCGGCGGGTAGCCGCAGACCGCCAGCTCCGGGAACGCGACGATGTCGGCACCGTGCTTCCTGGCGTCCTCAATTCCCGCACGGATGCGTGCCGCGTTGGCCGCGAAGTCGCCTACCGTCGCATTCATCTGTGCCAGCGCGAGCCGCAACTTACTCATGGACCTCCCTGGTGTATCACACCCGAAAGATCGAAAGGGCGGGATGCCGCCGCAAGCGCGCGACTCGCATTGCCTTCCGTTGAGCAATGCCGCCCGCTCCGGTATGTTTCGTCTGCGGCGACGCGACGCCGGGCCGGCCGACACCGTGAGGAGTTTCCATGTTCCCAATCCTGTTCCACATCGGAAATTTTCCGGTGACGACCTTCGGCCTGATGATGTTCCTCTCCTTCATCGCGGGTGCATGGATCGGCGGCAAGCAGTTGCAGCGCTATGGCCTGCCGTCCGAGTACATGTGGGACCTGCTCGCATGGTGCGCCGTCTCCGGTATCGCGGGCGCCAAGCTCTACTATCTCGGCCTGCACTGGGATGAGCTCATGGCCGAGCCCATGAAGATGATCCTCAGCCGCGGCGGCCTGGTCTGGTACGGCGGCCTCATCGGCGGCGTTATTGCCTTTGGCATCCAGGTTCGCCACAAGAAGCTGCCGATGGCGACGTTGTACGATGGTGCGGGGCCGGCGATCGCCCTGGCCTACGCAGTCGGGCGTCTCGGCTGCTTCCTCGTCGGCGATGACTACGGTCGCTACACGAACAGCTGGGTCGGCGTTGTTTTCCCCGAGGGCGCGGCGCCGCCGAGCTATGCGCGCGAACTGCGTGCTGCAGGGGACTCGATTCCTGCCAGCATCCCCGACACCGCGCTCGTGACTGTGCATCCGACACAGCTCTATGAGATCGCGCTCGCGCTCGTGATCCTGGGGATCCTCTGGCAGCTCGGGAAGCGGCGCCACAAGACCGGTCAGCTCTTCGCCACGTTCCTGTTCCTCTACTCGATCGAGCGTTTCTTCATCGAGTTCGTGCGCGCGAAAATGGACCGGTACGTCTGGGGCATGTCGACATCGCAGCTGGTGAGCATCGTGCTTTTCTTCGCTGCCGCGGGACTTTGGTGGTGGCGTCAGAAGACCGCACCCGATGCACCTCTGGTGACGGAGCGCGTGAACAACACGCCTCCATCGGCACGCGGGAAGCCCGCCAGGGCGTAACGCTCGCACAATGACGTGGAACGGGCCTTGCCCGTTTCCGCGTGATGATCAATCGACGGTACCTGCATGGCTTCGGAATCGCCGCCGCGCTCATTCTGAGCGGTTTGGGCGTATCCCCCGCTCATGCCCAGTCCTCGCGGCCACGCGTCAACGCCGATTACCTGTTCCACAGAGGCAATGTCACGCTGACACTTGCCGCAGGCGGCGCAGCGTTCACGGACTTCCGGCAGGCACAGGCGCGCACTCTGGGTGCGGGGAGCGTGGCCAGCCCCGCCTTCACCCGACGCGTATCCGCGCAGACTTCGACCACTGGCACTGCAGGCCTGGCCGTCTGGCTTTCACCCCGCACCGCCATCCAGCTCGGCATGTTTTACACGCCCACCCGGTTCCGCGTCATCAACGAAACCCCCGACGCGGACGTACCAGCATTCGACAACGGGGACACCGTGCAGTTTGCCCGTCTCGACATCTGGAACGCCGATGTGTCGCTGCTGCTGCGGCCACCGGTAGCACTCGGTCGGGTCTACCCGTACGCGATCCTCGGCGGCGGGGTGGTCCGGTACCAGGCAAGGGAGGACGATGCGGGTCTGCCACCGGAAGCACGGGCCGCGTTTGCGGGGAACAAGGCGCGGACACAGTGGTCGGCCGTGGTCGGTGCCGGCGCCGTAATACCGCTTCAACGGAAGCGACTGCTGCTGACGTTCGACCTCCTGGATCACCTCGCCCGTACGCCGCTCACGGAAAGCCGGAGCACTACGGCGTTCGAGGTTGGGGGGACAACCGTTGTACTCAGTCCTGCAGTCGAGACAAGCGGGTCGGACGGGATCGTTCTCACGAGTCATGTCCGTCTGGTCGTGGGAGTTACAATCCCGCTGCGGCTGCAGTAGCCAGCGGAACCAATCTTGCGCTTGGTGCGGATTCCACGACACACACATCAGGTCGGAGGCAGAATGAGCCGCGAACTTCCGGGATCGATCATTGTCGATCAACTGCGTGATCGCATTGTCACAGGCATTTTCCTGGGCAGCTGGCAGCCGGGCGAACGGTTGCCGAGCATCCGTGATGTAGCCGATGCGGAGAGCGTGGATCGGAAGACGGCGGCCGCGGCGTATCGCCGTCTGGAGGAGGAGGGCCTCGTCCGGGTTCGCGCCCGCTCCGGTGTCTATCTGCGGACAGATGGAACGACAGCGCAAAGCAGTCCGCTGGAACGGCTGCACCGCCGTTGGCTACGCAACACGTACGAGGGCGGGCGCGAGCTCGGTTTGGACACCGGCACAATGCTTCGTCTCCTGGAATCCATCGCCGCTATCGAAGAGACTGCCATTCCCGTCGTCGAGTCGGACAGCGCGATGGCATCGCTCATCGCGGATGAGCTTCAGCAACGCGTGCGTCTGCATGCTGTGCCCGCATCGAACTTCGAGCTGCGACACCTGCGCGATCAGTATGAACACGCGCCCTTCGTCGTCACCACACCATTCTGCCATCAACTGACCGCACTGCAGAGCACATTCAAGACGGTGGTGCAGGCAACGCTGGCGCCCGAGCTGCTTGACGCGCTCCGCGTTACGCTGTCACAGCCACGCGCGCTCGTGATCGCGCCGTGTGAAGCGATTGCGTCAAAGATCCAGCGTGCAATTGAACAGGGACAGCTGGGAGCGCTCGCGCACGCGCCCACCGTCATCAATGCGCAGCAGGAACCCGACATTATCGCGCATGTGAGAGCCGCATCGACCATCCTGCTGTGGCCGGGATGCATTTCGCATGTGGAACGGCAGCTGGAAGGTTACGCGTGCACCAAGCCCGAGCGTTTGCTATCGGAGCCGTGCCTCGCCGCGGTGCGTGCTGCGATTCTCGACGCAGCAATGACGCGTTTTGCTTCAATGTCTTCGCCGGGTATCACCAGTTCCAACGGCGACGCAGCTCGACGAATTCCTGCCGCCGCAAGTCGCGCTCACTCAGCGAACCCAATCCGCGAATCCGGGCTCCTGGCCTGACGGGCTCGAGACCGAACTGAAGGGATGACTGGGGCGCAAACGCCCACTCGAATCGGAGCGCCCAGTCATTCATACCGCCCGTCGAGCTGCCGATCGCAGCGAGACCAGACTCGAACGAGACGAAGAGATCGTTCGCGATCTGGCGGCCCAGCACGAATGATGTCCTGCCATCCAATCCAACATTGATCTGAAATACATCAAGAGGCAGACCGAAATCGCCGACGAGCGCCTGCTCGAACTGCGCGCTGATTGCCTCGAGCGTACCGCTTAATGCAGTGCCCACCGTTTCACCAAGCAGACCATTCCTACCGAGCGGACGATCACCAACGGCAATGGTGGACCGGCCGAACAGCAGGTAGCTCAGCAGCTCCGATTCCGGAATGTTGGGCGCGTCCGCACTCGCAAGGGACAACGTCGGTCCGCGCACGGTCCCGCCAATGTGAACGTCGACGCTGAGCCGCTTGCCCTGGTCGAGCACGGTCCTGCGCGCATCGACGGAGATCGCCGGATTCATATCGCTCCCGCCCTGAAAGCGAACGAGCGCGTGCGTGATGTCGAAGCGTCGCGCGATCGGGCCAGCCGTGAGCGTGTACGTGCCTCGCGAACCTTCCAGATCACCGATGACGCTGATGTTGTCCTGACTCTTGTTGACGGTGAGGGTGCCTGCGAGCTGCAGCTTCGCTTCCTGCGCCGCAACCCACACGCCATCCATATTCACCGTCATGTCCCGCACGGCGAAATTGTTCATCCATGCAGCCGTCACATTGGGTGTGAAGTCCGTGCCGAGCACGGGCGCCGCGTTGGTGAGGTCGCCGTAGGACGTGCTGAAGTCCGCGCCGAACTGCGGGATGAGCAGGTAGCCATCATGCAGCGTTACGCCGCCCGTCAGGACGAGAGCATCGAGCTTGCCGCGCAGGAAGAGCTCGCCGTCAACGGCCGCATCATCCTGGTTGTCGACACCGATGGGTCGGAAGTCATCGAGACGGGCGGTGAGATCGAACACCGGCTCATCAATCTTCGCGAAGGTAATGTCACCTGTTATCGCCAGCGTGCCATCACTGCGTGCGCTCACCGTTTGCAGGGTCGCAGTGCGGCCGCCGAAATGCAGGGTACCTTGAATGTCGCGATAGGTCTGGTTCAACTGTGGCACGACGACATTGCCGCCCGCGAGCGTGAGATCACCGTTGAGCTGCGGGTCCGCTACCGTGCCGCCGATGGTCACGCTGCCATTGAGCTGACCGGCCACGCCGCGCACCATGGTAATGAACGAATCGACAGGTGCGAGCGAGAAGGAGTGCGCCACGATGTGGCCCGTGAGCGCGCCCACATCCAGCAGCGTGTACTTCGTGCTGTCCGTGAGATTGATCGCGACCGGGATTGCTGCATCCACGTCAATGGAGCCGGCGGTGTCGAGTGCCGCGGTGAAGCGTGCAAGCGCGCGGCGGTCGGCGTAATTAAATGTGCCGTCGATGCGCGCAACCGGAATCCCTTGAATGGATCCGTTGTCGAGGCGGAATGTTGCGTCGATATGCGGCGCGTCACCAGGCGGCTGGATGCGTATGTCGGACCAGACAAGTCCGGTCACGATCGCATCGCGGCCGAGGAGATGCTGGATGTCGCCGACGGGGAGTGCAGCCACGCGGGCCGAGAAGTCCGCGCGCTGCAACGGCAGCACGCGGCCATTCACAATGACTTCTCCCTGTGTAGCCTGATTGCGCAGCACGAGGCTGTCGACACGCAGGCCGTCATCGCCACCCCATGCCACATGCACGTCACGGCCCAGCTCCCAGCGGCCCTCCTGCAGATCAAAGAACGCGCGCTGCACGAACAGCTCGCGCGCGCCCGATGACGGAACACTTCCGGTCGCCGCTACTTCGATCGCGCCCGATGACTGCGCGCGTTGTGCCTTGAAGTCCAGTTGGAACGATGGCGTCGTCAGCCGCATGTTTGCAGTGGCGATCGCGTACGTCCCCGCGGTCGGCGTGCTGATGCCGCGGCCCGCAGCCTCGAACTGAATCTCGGGCACTGCTTCACCGAACGCAATCGCATATGTTGCCTCGAAGCTGCTTGCACTCCACTCGCCGGACCGCGCTTCGTCCGCTTCGATCCGGCCGGCCACTCGCAGCTTCGAAAGACTGCCACTCACGTTGCCGGTTGCTTCCACCGCACCGGCCGCCGCGCTGTCGCCGATCACCGGCAGATACGGGCCGAACGGCTGGAGTGATGTGATCGCAGCATGATACGTCACCGCGCCGGACAACGGCTCGACGAAGCGCCAATTGCCTGACGCCTGCAGATTCGCCGTCGCAAGAGATGCTACCAGTGTATCCACTTCGGCGCCCCCGTCGCGAATGCGTATGCTCGCGATAAGTGTGTCGCCGGGATTCGCTCTCCATCCTGCAAATCCCCCGTCGAGCCGGAGCGTAGCGTCAATCGAATCGGGGGCGAATCCGGTACCCGCGAGTGCGAAGCGAGCGCCCACTGTAACGGGCGGCACCGCAGGCTCCAACACACTCTGTAGATCGATACCGAGCAGGCGTCCCGTAAGATCGTAGCGGGGAACTGCGCGGGTCATATCGAGCATACCGTTCACAGTGACGAGACCGGTGCCGAGCTCGAGCCGCATGTCGAGCTGCAGCGGTGTCGTCGCAGGCGCGCCGCTCAATGCAATCGTTCCGGTCACGTTACCAGTGAGCGGAATGCCGGGCAGGAACGCCGCGATCATCGAGAGCGGAACCGCGTCGAGTCCCGCAGTCAGCCCGCGTACGGACAACCCGCTCTCGAGCATTGCAATGCTGCCCGTGAGTTTCGTCTCGAACGGCGTCTTCACCTTGTCTGTTGTCAGTGTCGCAATCATGTCGAGCCGAATGTCGCGCGCCGGACCACGCAGCGTTCCAGCAACCGTGCCGGCGTACGGCAGCTTCCGACCACTGAGTTTCTCGACAAGGGAGAGTGCGAGATCATCGACACGCAGGTCCATGTCCCCGAGCTCGAAGCGGGCGGGGAAGAACTGGAATGCGAGTGCACCCGATGCAGCCGCGCCCGACCCATCGAACTTCAGGTTCGTCAGCGCAACTGCAGTCCCATCACCGGGAAGCGGCCGCACTTTGAAGTGGAACGACGCGCGACCGTCGTCCGGCATCCGCTCCGGAGCGAACGAGCGGAAGTCCGCAACTTCCATATTCAATGCGTCCCCTTCCGCTTCGACTGCGTATCCTTCCCACCGCGGATTCCAGGTGCCGTGCACCGTAGCAATTCGCGTGTTTTCGATGTCCACACTCGCGACGTTGAACTTCACGGTCCCATCCGGGAACGTGAGCGTTCCATTGCTGGCATGCATGGGCAGCCGCGTGCGCGATGATGGGCGCTCGAACACGGCGTCCGCACTCGACAACAGCATCATCGGCTCGGCAAGTCGCGGGTCCGACAGCGACAGCGCTTCAATATCACTCTCGAGGCTGCGGAACGAGAATGCATCGAGCGGCCGCTTCACATCTACGTATCCGTTCGCGATGCGAAGACCGTTTACATGGATGATGCGTTTCGGACCCGTCGCCTCGGGTGCGTTCAACAAGTCCTCGAAGACCGGCGCGAAGTTCCACACTCCAGGCGATGACTCGCGCAGGAAAATCTCCGGGTCCGCTACAATCGCATCATCGAGCACGACATCGCCCCGCGTCAGCGGATCCGTCTGGAGCTCTGCGTTGGCGGATGCGGCGCGCGCGAATGTTCGGCCGCCCGGTTCCGTCCATTCGATGTCGCGAATGGTGAGCCGCAGGGCCGCACGCAACGGCGTGGTGGATGGCTTTGTATCGTTGAGGCGTTTGGTGATGCCCGCAGAGAAGCGACCGATTACCGGCCCCGCATCCGGATCACGACGCACATCGCCAGGCCTGACGATTGTCGTTGCCGTGGGACTGCCGCGCGTGGTGAACCAGAGGAACACCACAAGCACCACCGTCGCGAGGCCAGCGAGGATACCCGCGACGGCGTGATGCCAGCGAACTTCACGCGAGTCCTGCGCCATCAGTAGGCCTGTCCGATGCCGAGTGTGATGTGGAACCGGCTGAACACCGAACCGCGCGCGGGATGGTAGGAATCCGAAACGCGAACGAGCTGCTGGGACACCTCGTCGCTCACGAGCAACGGTCCTGCTGTAGCGCCGTATGCGTTGTATGCAACGTCGAAACGGACCGGTCCAACCGGAGTGCTCAGGCGCAAGCCGGCGCCGGGCGTGACTCTCCAGTTACCGGGTGACAGATCCAGGATGGATCCGTTGCCGATCGCACCGGCGTCGACGAAGAGTGCGAGCCGCACGAACTCACTGAGGAACGGTGAAGGGAAGCGCAGCTCGGCACTCGTGATGGCGAGCGCCGTGCCGCCAGTCGGAACAAACAACGTACTCACTGTGTCCGCGGGAATAACGACGCCGGCAGAACTAGTATCCACCGCGCTCGTGACATACACACCTTCACCCAGTGCGTTGCGGTCATAGCCGCGAACGCTGTTCGCGCCGCCCCCGAAGAAACGCTCGTTCGGCGGCAGGAAGTTGCGGGTAGGATCGAGCGTGGCGCTGCGGAATAAGTTGCCGAACCTGGCGCCGAACGCAGCGACCCAGCCCGGCTTGATCTCGCGGTAGTATCCGCCCTGTCCGGAGAGACGCACGAACGTGACCTCGGATCCCAGCGCAGCCGGTGCCCATGTAAATCCGGTCGCAACGTTGAAGCCGTTCGACGGATCCACGGGTGCGTCCGTGCGATCATGGGCAAACCCGAGCTCGACCTCGTCACGGAAGCGGGGCCGCGCGAGCGAGTCCGTGAACCCGATCTGACACACGAGAAATTCCGCGCAGTACAGAGCCGGTGATGCGTGCGTGCTGCCACGCTCCGCATCGAACGCTACCGTCAGGAACGTACGGTTACCCAGACGGCGGTTCAGACTCACACGGCCGCCGCGCGATTCGCGCTGATAGATGCCAGGCTCCGACTGACGCTCCGCCGCCAGGTTCAGTGCGATCTGATTCCTGGGCGACAGAAAATATGGCTGCGTGAAGTCGACGCCGAATTGGTAATCGACGCGGGACCGAAATGTCGTATCGGCGTTGTAAGCACTGCAGAGCGAACGGCCGATTCCTGTCTGCGTCCGTCCGCCGATCCCGATCTTGCTCACGGACCCGCTGACCGCCAAACGCCGTGCACCGCCGCCAAAGCTGCGATTCAGCCAGGACGCTTCCGTGCGCAGGCATTCGACGGTGCCGAACCCGACTGCGGCGTCCACCTGTCGGACGGACGCTTCCGCGACGGTGATCGCAACCGTCGCAGTCGTGCTGTCGTGCGGCGGTGGCTTCTGCATCGAATCCGGTGCAACTGCCACACTCGCGATCTGGACCAGCTCGAGGCCGTAGAGATTACGCTGACTCTCGGCGAGCGCTGTCAGCTGCAGCACATCGCCCGGCCGGAACGTGAGCTGCCGGATTGCATTCGCTCGACCGAGATGATCGGCGCCCTTTACAATGATGGAGTCCACAATGACGCGGGGACCGGGAATCGCCTGGATGGACGCGACCGCGCGGTTGTCTACTGTGTCGACCGAATAATTGCGGAGGATGTCCGCATATGCATGCCCACGACTGTACAGACCGCGCAGTACCATGTCAGCGGATGCCGTGAACTTGCCCAGGTCGAACAGCTGACCTGGTTGCAGTGGAAGCGCGCGCGTCAGGGAATCGGGATTCATGATTCCCTCAACACCTGTCACCTCGAGGGCATCAAGTAGAATCGGCTCGCCTCGCTGAATCGCAAACGTGACGCGCACATGGTCCGGACCATCGGGTTCTACCGTCGGCACGACACGCGTTCCGAAGTAACCTTCCGCACGATAGAACAGCATCAGTTTCAGCACATCCTGACGCACCGCTTCCGGGTCGAGCCGGTGGATCACCTGCCCAAGGTGAAAAGGCAAGCACAATGGAATGCCGAGCAGCGAACAGTGTGATGGGTGCGTGGCGATCAGGGTGCGCAGAGTGTCGCTCGAAAAGGGTTCCGAGCCGATGAATGCCAGGCCACTCACAGACTTCCCGGTGTGTGCCGCAACTTGTGGGTACAACGCAGCACCCGAGCTGCGCGCGCTGCATCCAGCCGTTATCAGCACGCCAGAAAGCGCTGCGCACATGGTGAGGGTGCGCAACGCCTGTCCTGCTACTAAGTGTTTTTCCTGTATACCGTTCATCCGCATCCGCGCGGAAATCTCCCAGGTCGTTGTGCCGGTGGGGGATGCACGACGTACGCCATGCCCCAGATATCGACCTGCGCTGGACCCCCGCAGTTGACGATACTGCCCGACCTGCCTTAGTTTATCATGCTGTACCAATATCCGCCCGCATCCGCCCGCGCAGCTTTGACGCCCGCGGGCGGTGCCTTTGACGGACCACTCGAAACGCATTGAAATGACTCGACATCCAACGGCCCGCCGGGTTCACAGCAACAAGGAAAGCCTCGATGACGCATTCGTCGCGCGCGCCTTCGAAGCGTCGACCTGGGCCAGTCGTAATCGCAAGGCCGTCACAATCGGGACCATTGCTGTCGCCGTCGCCGTCATAGGCACCCTCTGGTACGGCAACTACCGCCGCTCGATGACCGAACGCGCCACCACCGAACTGACCCGTGTCCGCGCGACAGTGCAAAGCGGCAACAACGCTCTCGCCGTGGCCGACCTGGAGAAGTACCTCGGCAGCTTCGGCGCCACCAAGCCCGCTGCGGAAGCGCGCCTCATGCTTGCTCAGCAGTACTTGCTCGCGGGGCAGGCCGACAAGGCCATCGATACCCTCGAGAAACTCGGCGGCAACGAGAAGACTGCCGAGGGTGCGCAGGCCTCGATCCTGCTGGCCAACGCCTACGAGACTTCGAAAGCCCTCGACAAGGCCGAGCGCACTTATCTCGCCCTCGGAAACGCCGCGCCTTTCCTCTATATGAAGCAGGAGGCGCTCGACAACGCCGCGCGCCTTCGCATCGAGCAGGGCAACCCGCTCGGCGCCGCAGCGCTCTATCAGAAGATCATCGACATGACACCCGAAACAGCTCCGGAACGCGACGTCTATCAGCTCCGCATGGGCGAGGCACAGGCGCTCGCCGGCGTGGC
>JBDSPG010000046.1:0-2878 GCA_039912685.1 Longimicrobiales bacterium
GGCGATGTCACGCGATATTCCGGGATAACCCAAGCTCACGCTGCCCAACACACGCTCCAGATGACAAGTGATATAATGAAGCTCGCTGCGTTCGCATTTTATACAATGCGCTTGCAGTTTAGCCACAGGCGTTAGGCCCATTAACAAAATGAACGAGGTGAATGCCGTGAATCAGCCGAAACTCGGAGTTGCGTGGGTCGCTTTCCTCATAGTAAGTGCGTGTACGACGAAAGAAGCGCCTCGGCAGGCCATTACCAGTGCTACGCCAAACGTCGTCGACCTTTCCATCGACGGTCACGCATTCCATGCGCCCGACACTCTCGAAGCTGGTTGGACCACCTTCCACTTCGCGAACAACGGCGACGACATCCATTACGCACACATCGTGCGGCTGGAATCCGGGCGGACGGCGCAGGAGCTCCTGCACGCCTATGGCGAAGCGATCCGCACGTCCGCTCCACGGCCAACGTGGTTAACGCGGTTCGGTGGTCCCGGGGGCGCCGCACCAGGCGGTACGTCCAACGTGACAGAGTACCTCGAACCTGGAAGATATGTCTGGCTGTGTCCCATCGAGGATACCGCAGGGAATCCGCATTTCAGTAAAGGAGAGTTCACAACATTTGTTGTTCGAAATCCGAGCAGCGGCACAGCAGTGCCGGCAGCTGCTCCCACTGCAACGACGTCGATCTTTCTTAACGACTATTCCTTTGCCTTCGATTCAACGTTGACGGCTGGTGACCATACGATTCGGGTCCGGAACACCGGTGCGCAAGGACACGACCTGGTGATGATGAAGCTTGCGCCGGGAAAGACCGCAGAAGACGTTGCGAAATCGATGAATCCTGAACGAGCGCGCCGGCCCGATCAAAAAGGTCAACCGGCAGAGTCACTGGAGACTCTTGTACGTCCAGGAGGAGGCGGCATCGCCGCGATCCGGCCGGGGATGGAGGTATTCTTCACCACAACCCTCACGCCAGGTGAGTACGTAATTGTCTGCATGGCGACCGCGCCGGATGGTCTGTCGCACATCGAGCACGGGATGATCCAGCAGATCCGTATCAATTGACGCTTCTGCGGGGCGATTCAATGAAGCTCGCTTACAGCTTCGAAGATTGATCTGCCAGAAGTCACGTCGATCGAGTGTTCGAGGCACTCGGCGTTCGGGAGATTGCAAACCGGTAATTTTGTAGAACCAACACCTGTGTGAGAACGATGAGAGGTATTGCCGCGTTGATTGCCCTTCACCAGTTGTGCCGACGCCGGCCGCATCTCAATAGCCTCGTCCATGGCGAGC
Source organism: Longimicrobiales bacterium (assembly GCA_039912685.1). GTDB lineage: Bacteria > Gemmatimonadota > Gemmatimonadetes > Longimicrobiales > RSA9 > DASUXU01. The sequence goes on from JBDSPG010000046.1 coordinate 1,295, forward strand.
ACATCATGACCAACGCAACCGTGCGGGCAATGTTGTACGCCGCCACACTGAGCTTGCTCGCCGGATGCAGGCCCGGGCCGGCGAACCCGGCGCCCGCATCGGATAGGAGGGTAATTTCCTTCGCCGAACTGCTGGAGGAACCGCTGCCGCCCGCGGGCGTGCACATAAGTTACGGCACGGGGCCTCTTCAGTTCGGCGAGCTACGACTGCCAAAGGGACGCGGACCGTTCCCAGTCGCGGTCGTCATCCACGGCGGCTGCTGGCTTAAGCAATACAACTTACGCCATGCGGCGCGGGAAGCCGCGACGCTTACGGCGTCAGGTATCGCGACCTGGACAATCGAATACCGGGGAGCGGACGACGAAGGGGGAGGCTGGCCGGGAACGTTCGAGGACGTCGCACATGCCACGGATCACGTGACGCGTCTGGCCAATCACTATCGTCTTGACTTGAAACGCGTCGTCCTCGTTGGTCATTCTGCGGGCGGACAGCTCGCACTCTGGCTTGCATCGCGCACACAACATTCGGCAGCCGCACCCAACCCCAGCCTTACCCCGCTCTCTGTGCGCGGCGTTGTGTCGTTAGCTGGCATCACCGACCTTCGCACGTTCGGGGCGCGAAGCGGCGGGTGCAGTGGCGCGGTTGCAACGCTGCTTGGCGGTAACGCCGCGGAACAATCGGCCCGTTACGACGCAGTCAGTCCTGTAGCTCTGCTGCCGTTGGGAATTCCCGTTCGCCTCGTGCACGGTGACGCGGACACGTCGGTTCCATTTGAACAAAGCGAGGATTACGTTGCTCGCGCGCAAGCTGCCGGTGACGACGCCAGCGCGAGGATACTAGCGGGCGCTGGACACTTCGACCTCATCGCCCCCGTTTCGGCCGCGTGGCCCGCGGTCGAACGAGCCGTGCGCGAGATGCTCGGCATACTGTAGACGTCATTGCAGGGCGATCAGAGAGAGTCGTGTATGCTTAGCATCCCCGAGTCAATGATCCTACGACTTAAATCGCTTCGACGCGACAGCAATGTGGTTGCGCTCTACACGCCAGCGACTGGAGCAATGAGCCCACCCGACACGTTCGCTCGGCACGCGACGCTCGTTCCGCCAAACTTACGGTAAGTTCGCTCCAGTTCTGCGAAAGTCCGGTTGAGGAGGAGAGCCAGTGCGACCGAAACGGAATTCACCATTTGAAAGAAGTGAGCACCACGACGATCGAGGACTAACATTGTGCTGGCAGTAATCGCCGCAGCAAGTAGTTTGAACAGCTGCAAGCTGTAGCGTGTCTACCCGTTCGCGCTTTCCTCTCGAGGGCCATGACTGACTACGCAAAGGAATCGACGCCCGATTCCGCATTCATCTGGTATCACGCTCGCCGGGTGATAGCGCTACTGCTTCCAGCATCGATGTTGGCGCAGAGCGCCTGCTTTTCGTATCAGCCGGCCGTCGCTTCGGGGCTGCGCGGCGGCTCCACCGTACAGATCGAGCTCACGACAGAAGGCCGGCAGCATCTCGAGCCGATACTCGGCGCGCCAACCAGGAGTCTGACTGGAGAGGTGCAAGAACTGGTGGGCGACTCCGTCGCCGT
>JBDSPG010000047.1:0-4227 GCA_039912685.1 Longimicrobiales bacterium
ACGAGCACGCCGGATGGCATGGGCTCGACGATCCACGTGATGTGAACGCCGGGCCACGCGTGACGCATTGCGTTCACGATCGGCAGCCCGTGGATTACATCGCCGAGTCCCGTCAGCAGCACGATACAGACGCGGCGCGGTGGCTTCATGGTGCGCCGGCAGTCTCCGTAATCGCCTGGCCGCGCTGCTCGAACTGCAGGCGGTGAAGCTTGCGGTAGAGCCCACCTTGTGCGATCAGCTCGTCGTGCGTGCCGCGCTGTACGATACGACCCCGTTCCATCACGAGGATGAGATCTGCATTGCGAATCGTGGACAGACGATGCGCGATGACGAACACGGTGCGGCCGTGCAGCAGTCGCTCGATCGCGGCCTGCACCAGTCGCTCCGACTCGGTATCCAGCGCCGATGTCGCTTCATCGAAGATCAATATCGGTGGGTCCCGCAGGATCGCGCGCGCTATCGCAATGCGCTGGCGCTGTCCGCCGGACAGCCGCGTCGCACGCTCACCCAGCACAGTCTCGAAACCCTGCGGCAGGCGCTCGATGAACTCTGTGGCATTCGCTGCGGATGCCGCCGCTTCCACCGCTTCATTGCTCACGTTGCCGAGCGCATACGCGATGTTGGACCGAGCCGTATCATGGAACAGTACGGTCTCCTGCGTGACGATGCCAAGTTTGCTGCGATATGACTTCGCATTGAACTCGCGCAGATCTACGCCGTCCATTGTAATGATCCCGCGCGTCGGGTCATAGAAGCGCGCGACCAGATCCACCAGCGTTGTTTTCCCCGAGCCGCTCGGCCCAACGAGCGCCACAACCTGCCCTGGCTTCACGACAAACGAGATGTCGTCGAGTACAGGCTCGCTCTCGTTATAGTGGAAGCTGACATTGTCGAACCGGATCTCGTCGCGGAATTCCCCAAACGTCCTCGCTCCCGCCGCATCGATCATTGCGATCGGAGTATCAAGAAACTCGAAAATGCGTTCCGCCGAAACGATGCCCGGATTGATGATGGACGGAAACCTCGACAGCCATTTTGCCGGCTGATACAACTTCATCGTGAGCGCGAGAAACGCGAGGAACGCGGTAGGCTCGAGGACCCGTTGCGGTTCAGGGACCGCGACCATGCGCGCGCCGTACCAGAGAAGAATAATCGTTCCGAGTGTGCCGAGCAGTTCTGACATCGGATTCGCCAGCGCCCGCACACGTTCCGTGCGAATGTGCGCCTTCATATAGCGTTGTGTCAGGTTCTCGAAGCGATCTCTTTCGAACTTCTCTGCGGCTGCGGCCTTCACCTGCCGCACACCCATGACAGTTTCCTGCAGGTGTGACGTGACATCGCTCGCCAGGCCCATGACACTGCGGTCGCCTCGCTTGAGCCGTTTCAACAGCCGGCTGAGCAGTCCAAACATCAATGGCAGCACGACCAGCGCGATGAACGTCAGCTGCAGGTTGATCTTGATCAGCAGGACAACGGTAATCAGGACCTGCAGCACCGCAGTCATGAACTTGAAGAAATTGTTGGTCACGAGCAGGCGGACCTGATCCACATCCGCCGTCAACCGCCGGATGATGTCACCGGCGCGCGTGCGGTTGAAGAACCGCAGATCGAGCTCGAGCAGGTGGCCATAGACCTGGTTGCGTGTCTTCTTCACGATGGACTGTTCGAGCCGCACGACGAAAACACTCTGCAGGTAGTCGAACAGGTTCTTGACCAGGAACACGAAGAAAATGAGGACCGTGATCCGCGTCAGCTGTTGTGCCAGCGCCATGTCGGTCGTAATGAACTGCCCGACCGTACCCTCCATGAGCTTGCCGATATCGCCCGGCATGCTGTTAAACGACAGCGCGCCGCCGTCCAGATGGAAGATGACGTTGAGGAACGGGATCAGCATGATGATGCTGAACGTATCGGTCGCGGCGAAGAGAAGAGTCGCGAGGAATGCGAGAACGAACAGGCCCTTGAACGGCGCGAGATAGCCGAGCAGGCGGCGGTACACCCGAGCGCTACCCACGGTTCAGCGGACGCCCGTGCGCGGTGTCAGCACTGCACATGGCAGAATCATCTCTTCCGGACTTATTCCACCGTGCAGGAACGATCCGCGATAGCGCGCCTGATACTCGCGCAGCTTCGTGGGATACACGAAGAAGTAGTCCTCGAGTGCGAGCAGATAATTCGTCGCCATGCCGCCCTTCGGAATGCGCAGCGGCTTCTCGTCCGTCAGAGCATACACGCCCGCGCGGTTCTCTGCGCGCAGGTCAGCACCGAACTTGTAACGCAGGTTTGCCGTGGCATCACGTCTCGCGAAGACGGTCAGCGGGCGCTCGCAATGGATCGATCCGTGATCCGACGTAACAATGCACCGCACACCCATCGCAGCCGCCTCGCGCAGGATGCGGTACGCCGACGAACGCTCGAACCACTGCTGCGTGAGGCCGCGCAGCGCCGGTACATCGCGCGCGACTTCCATGAGGATTGCCGACTCGCTGCGGCCGTGCGTCAGGAGGTCGACGAAGTTGAACACCGTCGCAACCACCTGTTCCTGGCGTAGCGCATTGCGGACGCGTGCGAAGAGGTCGTCGCCATCAGCATCCGTGAAGACTTTCTCGTAGTGCACCGGCACGTTGCGGCCGGTGAGGCGCAGCAGCTGCTCGCGCAGCAGCTCATCCTCGAAGCCGTTCAGGCTGCCCTCTTCCGTGTCCCACCACTCCGGCCTCTGCTTCGCGATGTCGTCCGGATACAGACCACTGAAGATCGCGTTGCGCGAGTATGGCGTCGCGGTCGGCAGGATGCTGGAGTACAGCGACTCCTCGATGTCGAAGATGTTGCCCAACATCGGTCGCAGCACGCGCCACTGATCCAGCCGCATACAGTCGATGACCACGAACAGCACTGGCAACTTGTCGATGTACGGCAAGAGCCACCGTTGTACGACATCCGTCGAGAGAGGCGGCCTGTCGGCTGATGTCTTCGCGGTCCAGCCGCTGTATTCGCGGGCGACATACTGTCCGAACTCGCGGCGCAGATCTCCGAGCAGTGATTGGACGGAGTCCGCGAGACCGCGTTCACCCGCATCGCTCAAACGCAGATCCCAGCCGACGAGCTCATCGAAGATCGCGAAATAGTGCTCCCAGCTCGATGCCTCATCGCGCATGCGCGCGAGCTGTGAGAAGCGGGCCGCGAAATCCTGCGCGGCGCGCTGCTGCATGAGCTGCTCCCCCTCGAGCAGTCGCGTAACGACGGAAAGGAGCTGACGGGGGGTGGCTGGCTTGACCAGGTAGTCATCGACGCGGCGCCCAATCGCCTCGGTCAGCGTCTTGTCCTCCTCGGACTTCGTGACCATGACAATGCGTGCGTGCGGCTCTTCCCGGCGCAGCTCGCTCAGGACATCGAGACCGCGACGGCCGGGCATCTGCTCGTCCAGCAGCACCAGGTCATAGGACTGCCCGCGTGCCAGCTCGAGCGCGTCGTCGCCGTTCGTCGTGGTGTCTACCTCGTAACCCCGCTGCCGCAGGAACAGCAGGTGGGGCTCGAAGAGCTCGACCTCGTCGTCTATCCAGAGGATCCGTTTGGGGGCCATTCCGGTGAATTTAGCGGTTCTCGTAAGCCGTCGCTCGCGAGTGCCCGGTCGGCGGCGGCCACGACGGCGTCCACGGTCACGCGGCCCATCCCCTCCTCACGATACTCCATGGACGGGGCGTAGATCTCCGACGGCGTCCGCGCATACCCGTCCACAACGCTGTCCGCGTGACCATAGGGCCCGTACCGGAGCGGGTTGGTGTAGCCGTACAGCCCGACAATCGGCTTGCCGAGCGCGTTCGCCACGTGCAGCGGACCCGTATCCGGACTCAGCACCAGACGGCTGCCTTCCAGGATCCAGACCACACGACGGATATTGTCGCCGAGCGTATCCACCACCCTGATCCGGGTCGCCGCCTTGATCGCGTCCGCCATCTCCCGTTCGGCCGCAGATGGACCGCCCACGATCACCGGGATCAGCCCGTGCTTCTCGTGGATCCGCTCCAGTGCCCGTGCGTACCGCTCCGCCGGCCAGTTCTTCAACGGTCGACTCGTCCCCACCACGACCGCGACTGCGGGGCCGCCCAGCTCAGCAAAGAACTTCGCCTGTTCCGCACGCTCGGACGTCGTGATCGGGATGCGCCATTCCACCGGTCCCGGATCGATGCCGAGAAACTGCAGGAACTCGAAGTACTGGTCCTGCACGTG
>JBDSPG010000142.1:0-3936 GCA_039912685.1 Longimicrobiales bacterium
TCGACTCGTAGCCGGCCGTGATGCGGCCGGTCGACCATGGTGTGAGCGCGGCACCAAGACGCATACGCGACGGGAAGTACGCTTCGTCATAAAGACCCAGTGCGGCGTCGTACGCCTCGAGAGAAACGTTCGACGGATCGAGTTTGGTCTCACTGGCCTTCAGATCATCGTTGATGACTTTGATGTCGAAGTTATCGAACGTTGCCTTGGTGAGTGAGACTTGGCGAACGCTGAGGTCCTCGTCCCACGACATCTTCGTGATGACATTGGCGACGGCGCCGCTGAGCGTGAGCTTCGACGATGCCTGGATGGCCGCACCGATATCGAGGCCGTACCCATTGCCGCCGCCCGAGAATACTTCGACGTAATCGACGTTGATGTCGCCTGCCTGCACGTTGTAGCGCGGCTCGAACAGCTTCGAGCGTGCGAGACTGCGGCCCATGTAGTAGTGGCCCGTTGCACCCACGCTGAACTTCGAGATGTTACGGCTGTACGCGACTGCGGCGTCCAGGAATTGTGACCGCGTTCCGACTGTGTTGCCTACCGCGTAGTCGTAGCGGTTGTCCTGATAGCCGTTGATCGCCAGATCGACAAGGTCCTTGCCCAAGAACTGGTCACCCTGAATCCCGCCCGTGACACCGAACGCCAGGTGGCCGAGCTGCAGTGCGATCGAGGGCCATGCGATCAACTCGCCCTTCACACCCGTCCCGGGCACCTTGTTGACGATCGCGGCCTTCTCGGCATCGGTCAGCTTGTCGGAGTCAATGACATCTCTGAAGTCCTTTACCACGAGCCCGCTCGTCGATGCGCCGATCGAGACAGGAATTGCGAACGACCAGCCCGGATTGTTGCCGAGCGCGAGATTCGCAGGATTGAAGAACAGTGCATCCACACCGCGAGCGAGACCGATGTAGGACGCACCGATGCCGGACGCACGGGCCGACACCGGGATCTGCGCACTGGCCGGCAGTGCGGCAGCAAGAAGCACGAACGGGAGCACGGCACGCGCGATCATTTTTGGCTGCATTTTATCCCCGGGAAGAGAAGTTCCAAGTCGCATAGTGATTACGGGTTCTTGAAGCTGATGGCGAAGCGCACGGTGCCTGTCTCGCTGTTACCCAGGTCGATGGAACGCTGGAAGACCAGAGTGGCCGGTCCGATGCCCGACAGAGTTGTTGTGAAGGTCGCGGTCACAACCTCTGTGGCAGTTTTGCCCTCTGATGACGTGACCGTGACGCTGAGACCCGTAATCGTGTAGGTAATCGTTGTCGCTGTTGTTACTGTCGTAGCAACCTTCGAGAACTGCGGGATCAGCGCATCGCCAATGATGTTCACCGTATTCGCACGGGACAGCAGTTGCGCGTAGATCGTGATGTGTGCATCGGCGCTGCCGCTTACCACTTTGGTCACCGGATCTGCGGTGATCGTGCCGTTTATTGTGGCGCCAACGGTCGCCGCTTGCGCGAACTTCGAAAGAATGTTCGCGCTGGCTGATGCCGACAGCCCGTCGTTCAGCGTACCATCGAGGACGGTGCAGCTGGAGAAAGAGCTGTCCGTGCACGGCCCACGGTATGTCAGCGGCGCAGAGGAGACATTTGCCATGTTACCTGCCGTCATTACAGCAGCCTCGAAGAGCGATCCCGTGATGGGACCGATATTGGAGACGGAAGCGGGGTTCGGCAGAATCGCGACCACAGTGCCGAGCCTGCTGATGTCCGCACTGACGACGCGGCGGGTCAGGTCGACCTCGGACGAGAGCAGCGTGGACTTACCGCCGGATACGAGAACGATCGACGCGAGCCAGGCATTGGGATCCGCCGCCGCTGAGGCATTGAGACGGATATCGACGGTGGCCGGGGTGCTGAGCACCTGCCCGTCCGGCGTGAGTGCGAACCCTGACGATGCGGCCGTACCAAACGTGCTCACACCCGCTGGCGCTGCCGTGGTCGTCGCGGTCAGTGTCGTTCCCGCGCTGACTGCGCCCGCGGGAACATTGAGTGTTACGCCAGCGCCGGGCAGAGACAGCGTGGCGCCCGCACTGGTAACCGATTGCGAGCCGGTGGTGAGATTCCACGATGTCGGAAGCTCCTGGCCGTCCTGCGAGCAGGCTGCCAGCCCGAGCGCCAGACCCAATACGACAAACTTACGAACCTGCATGTACGCCTCCATGAGTAAGATACTCCCACGGACATTTGTCCCGGGTACGCGTGCTTGAACCATCGCAATGGACGGAAAAGTCGTAAAGGATGGACTCCTTCGTCCTTGCTGAACCATCAGATATGATTGGATAAACGGTTGATACGAACGCGTGTTACGGTTGGACGGAGCACGGTCCGGATCTGACCTATAAGTAATCACTGGACCGCGGAACCGCAATCCTTACATGATGAATATCGGCTCATTCCGACCAGTTCCCCGTCATGGCCCGACATTTGTTAGGAGACGGGGCCTCTCCCGCCGCCATGACTCGGACTTTTCCGCCAGGATGAATCTTGCAAGCACGCATACAGCGACTTAAAAACAGCAGATTGGGTGGATTGTTCGGGATTCCCAAGGATCGAACGCCAGCGCAGCTGGCGGGCCCGATCCGGGGTGAGCTGTTTGGCGCGGAGCGTCTGGGCGCGTTTGCGCGCCGGCTGGGGGAACGGCAGGTCCTCCTGCCGCGGGACCACCGTCGCGGCGCGGGCCCGCTCCTCAACCGGCTGGAGGAGACCAGCGACATTCTCGAGCAAGCGCGCGCGGTCCTCGCGGAGGCAGCGGCCCGGGATCTGGACATAAGCCCGGCCGGTGTCTGGCTACTCGACAATTTCTTCGTGGTCGAAGACCACATCCGTGACATCCGCGCCAACCTGCCGGCGCACTACTACCGTGAGCTGCCGAAGCTTGCGAACGGCCTGCTGGCGGGGTACCCGCGTGTGTACGAGATCGCGATCGAGCTGATCGCCCATTCCGAAGGGCATGTCAGCCAGGACAACATCGATCTCTTCGTCCGTGAATTTCAGTCGGCATCGACGTTGAGCATGGGTGAGCTGTGGGCGATTCCGTCCATGCTGCGGCTCAGTCTGCTCGAGAACATCCGGCGCATGTCGTTGCGCGCAGTGGACCGGCTGGAAGAGGTAGAGAGTGCGGCCGCGTGGGCAGATCGCCTTCGCGCGGCGGCAACCGAATCCGACCGTGAACTGGGCCAGGAGCTCTCGCAGTTCGTGCACAAGCATCCACGCCTCTCCCCCGCGTTCATCTCCCAGTTCATTCACCAGATCCGCAGGCACGAGACAGACTTCACGCCAATGCTGTGGATCGAGGAATGGATCGCAGAGGACGGTCTGTCGATCGCGGACGCGGTGTCGCGTGACAATCAGCGGATCGCGCTGACGCAGTTGATGATGGCGAACAGCATAACGAGCCTGCGCGCACTGACGCTGATCGACTGGAAAGTTTTTTTCGAGACGCAGAGTGCGGTGGAAGGAGTGCTGCGCGAGGATCCTTCCGGTGACTACGCCGGGATGACGTTCGAGACGCGCGACCGGTACCGTCATGTCATCGAGCGACTTGCCAAACGCACCCGGCAGGCTGAAACCGATGTTGCGGCTGGGGCAGTCGCTCTCGCGAACGAAGCGCGGGCGGACGGCGGCGCCGTCACGAGCCGCGAGCAGCACGTCGGCTACTGGATCGTCGATGACGGACGCCCCCAGCTGGAGGATCGCATTGGCTACGCAAGATCCTGGAGCGAGCGTGTGCACCGCATCGTCACACGCCATCCGAGCACCGTGTATTTCGGCGGTATCCTGCTGGTCACACTGGCACTCCTGACATTGCTGTACGGGGCTGTTGCACCGGTGACGGTGCCGGGATCGCTGTTCGTGCTGCTCTTCCTTGCGCTTCCCGCTAATGAGATCGCGGTCGGCATCGTCAACCAGATCATCACACAGTGCATGC
>JBDSPG010000060.1:0-16304 GCA_039912685.1 Longimicrobiales bacterium
CCTGCCCTCCGTCGAAACGTACATGCCCTTCAGCAGGGTCTCCGTCTCTTCATGACCGAACTCAGGGAACTGCGCACTCGTGATGCGCAGCGAATCATGCGCCCACTTCGCACCGCTGATCTTCAGCAGTGCGCCGATCTCGTCCTCTGATGCGCCCTGAAACACCGGCGTCTTCGCTTCGAAGCCGAGCAGGGTGCAGACCCAGCCCAGATGCGTCTCGAGAATCTGACCGACGTTCATGCGGGACGGCACGCCGAGCGGATTGAGCACGATGTCGACCGGCTTGCCGTTGGGCAGGAACGGCATGTCCTCTTCAGGAACAATGCGCGCTACGATACCCTTGTTGCCGTGACGGCCTGCCATCTTGTCGCCGACGCTGACCTTCCGATTCTCTGCGACGTACACTTTCACCAGCTGCACAACACCGGGCGACAGCTCGTCCGGCTGGAACACCTTGTCGATCTGCTCTTCGGTGCGCTCGCGAACGCGCTCGATGCGGCCCTTCGCCTCGTTGATGAGACGGCGGATCCGGTCGCTCGTGTCTTTGTTCTGCACCTTCAACGTAGTCAGGTCGATATCCGTCAGATCGAGCTCCTTCAGGGACTCGGTCGACAGTTTCGTGCCCTCCTCCAGGAACGGTTCGACTGTGCCACGCTTCAGCATCAGTGTGACTGTCCCGCCCGCGAGCAGCTCGCGCAGTTCTTCATCACGTGCATCACTGATGCGTCGGATCTCATCGCGCTCGTACGAACGGAGCTGACCGATGCGCTCGCCGCGCTCCTTCTCCAGGAGCGGATCGTCGATGCGACGGCTGAACACCTTCACGTCGATGATTGTGCCTTCCATCCCCGGCGGCACCTTCAGTGACGAATCCTTCACATCCTTGGCCTTCTCACCGAAGATCGCCGTGAGCAGCTTCTCTTCCGGAGACAGCTCCGTCTCACCCTTCGGCGTGATCTTGCCGACGAGAATGTCGCCCGACTTCACACGCGCGCCGATGCGGACAATGCCGCGCTCGTCGAGATGCGTGAGGCTTTCCTCAGCGACGTTCGGAATCTCTCGCGTGATTTCTTCCATGCCGCGCTTCGTGTCACGCACATGCAGCTCGAGCTCCTGGATATGAATCGACGTGTACACGTCGTCCTTCACCATGCGCTCGGACAGCACGATCGCATCTTCGAAATTGTGGCCGTACCAGGGCATGAAGGCGACCGTGACGTTGCGGCCGAGGGCCACTTCGCCGTGATCTGTCGACGCACCATCCGCAATGATGTCGCCCGCAGTGATCTGCTGGCCGTGACGAATCAGCGGACGCTGGTTGATCGCCGTGTCCTGGTTTGTACGCCAGTACTTCTTCAGGCGGTAGCGGTCGAACTGTGCGAGCTTCGCGAGCGGCTCGTCTGTATTCTTCACGCTGTCGACACCTGTGTCGATGATGATCTCATCGGCCGTCACGCGATGGACAACACCACCACGCTTGGCGAGAATGACCGCACCCGAGTCCCGTGCAATCTTCTCTTCGAGACCTGTGCCGACGACGGGCGCTGCTGGATAGAGCAGCGGAACCGCCTGCCTTTGCATGTTCGAGCCCATGAGTGCGCGGTTCGCGTCATCATGCTCGAGGAACGGAATGAGTGCAGCCGCGACCGAAACAAGCTGATCCGGTGCGACGTCCATGTAGTCGATCTGGTCCGGCGGCATGAGCGGGAAATCACCGCGCTCACGGCACAGCACGAACTCGTTCTTAAACGTGCCGTCATCATTGACGAGTGCGTTCGCCTGCGCGATGACCGAGTTCTCCTCGGCGTTCGCATCGAGCCACACGAGCTCGTCGGTGACACGGCCACCCGTGACCACACGATACGGCGTTTCGATGAAACCGAGATCGTTGATCCGCGAATAGCAGGTCAGCGATGTGATCAGGCCGATGTTCGGACCTTCCGGCGTTTCGATCGGGCACATGCGGCCGTAGTGCGAGTAATGCACGTCGCGTACTTCGAAGCCGGCGCGCTCACGCGTAAGACCACCCGGCCCGAGCGCGGACAGACGACGCTTGTGCGTCAGCTCCGACAGCGGATTCGTCTGGTCCATGAACTGCGACAGCTGTGACGATCCGAAGAACGCCTGGATCACGGCACTGACTGTACGTGCGTTCACGAGGTCGTCGATGTTCATCTTGTCGACGTCCGTCGTGATCGACATGCGCTCCTTCACCAGGCGCGCCATACGCGACAGACCGACAGAGAACTGATTCGCAATCAGCTCGCCGACGCTGCGGACGCGGCGGTTGCCGAGGTGATCGATGTCATCAACGAAGCCGCGGCCCTCGCGCAGATCCACGAGATAGCGGATGATCGCAATGAAATCTTCCTGCGTCAGCACCGTGTGGTTCACGGGCATGTTCAGGCCGAGGCGCTGATTGATCTTGTAACGGCCCACGCGACCGAGGTCGTAGCGCTTCGGATTGAAGAAGATGCGCTCGAGTGCGACGCGTGCGGTTTCGATATTGGGTGGCTCGCCGGGACGCAGCAGTGAGTAGATCGCGCGCAGCGCTTCCTCCTCATTGGCTGTCGGATCCTTGCGCAGTGTGTTCTTGAGCAGCGGGCTGTCCTGACGCGTGCCTTCACCACTGCTCGAGAAGATCTTCACCGACTGAACGCCGGCGCGACGCAGACGGTTGTAGACGTCGGCCGTGACTTCTTCCGCGATTTCGGCGATGATCTCGCCGGTTTCCGGATCAGCCACTTCCTCGGACAGGAGGGCGCCGAGCACATCGCGGCGCTGGGTCTTGCCCTCGCCGATGTCCTCGGTGACGTCCAAGTCCTTCGTCGTATAGAACAGACGCATGATGCTCTCGTCCGTGCCGTAGCCGAACGCGCGCAGCAGTGCCGTCGCCGGGAACTTCTTCTTCTTGTCGATATGCACGAACACGACGTCATGAATATCGAGGGTGAACTCGACCCACGATCCGCGGAACGGGATGATTCGTGCGCTGAACAGCTTGGTGCCGTTCGGATGCACACTCTCTTCGAAGACGACACCCGGTGAGCGATGCAGCTGGCTCACGATGACGCGCTCGGACCCGTTGATGATGAACGTGCCGAGATCCGTCAGCAGGGGCAGATCACCGAGATAGACTTCCTTCTCGATGATGTCCTTCGGACGACGCTCTTCCTCTTCAACCTCTTCCCAGACGACGAGCCGCAGTGTGGCCTTGAGCGGAGCTGCGAACGTCATGTCGCGCTCAATGCACTCCTCCACACTGTACTTCGGCTCACCGAGGGTATATGAAACGAACTCCAACGAGAACTTGTTGTTCACGTCGGTGATCGGGAAAACCTCATTGAAGACGCGCTCGAGACCCACATCACCGCGATCCTCGTCGGTGCGCAGCAGGTTCTGGAATGCGCGCACCTGCACATCGAGCAGGTTGGGCATGGGCATGGCGATGCCCAGCTTACTGAAGCTGACAGCCGGAACGCGGCCGATCATTTCATTGCGGTGGGCGGCAGTGGCCGCGCGCTCTACGTTGTTCTTGGTAGCCAAGACGAATAACCCTCCTCAGACGGCCGCGCGCACACGGACTCCGGATGTCCGGAGCGTGCACGAGCCGGCCCTTCCGTTCCAAGGGCGGAATACCCCGGAATGAAGCGCAGAAACCCCCGCCCGCCAGATGGCAGTGGGGACATGATTAGAACGTATTTTTCAGTCGTGCTCTCTACGAGCATAGAACCCCGTTGAGCTAAGAGCCTCTCCCTGGTGAAGCCGAACGGACACCAGGCCGAGCGCGCTGCGGATCAGCTCATCCGCAGAGCACCCGGACTTCCGGCCCCCGTGAGGGCCGGAAGCGGTGGCTACTTGAGCTCGACGGTCGCGCCCTGCTCTTCGAGCTTGGCCTTGACTGCGTTAGCCTCGTCCTTCGACACACCCTCTTTGACTGCCTTCGGCGGGTTGTCGACGAGATCCTTCGCTTCCTTCAGGCCAAGGCTCGTCACTTCACGGACGACCTTGATGACCTGGATCTTCTTCGCGCCAGCTTCCTTGAGGATGACGTCGAACTCCGTCTGTTCCTCAACGACTGCTGCTGCGGCGCCAGCGCCGCCGCCCGCTGCCGGAGCAGCGGCCACGACTGCCGTGACGTTGAACTTGGTCTTGAACGCATCGACGAAGTCCGCGAGCTCGAGGACCGTCATGCTGCCGATTGCGTCGAGAAGCTCTTCTTTGTTTGCCATTGTTCGTTCTTCCTGTGATACAGATTACGGTGAATTAACGCCTCAGCGATCGTACGCCGCTGCGCGATCGCTATGCGCCGGGCTCACGCTCGGTACGCAGTGCTTCCAGCAAACCAACGAACTCGTGCAGCTTGGCCTCCAACGCTGCGGCCAGCTGGGCCATCGGGGCCTCGAGGGCACCGGCCAGTTCCGCCAGAAGCTGCTCGCGAGGAGGCAGCTTGGCGAGGCGACCCACTTCCTGGGATGTGACCGCCTTCCGATCAACAATACCCGCCTTTACGGACGGCCTGTTGTCGTTTTCCTTGGCGAAATCAGCGAGCACCTTCGCGGCCGTGACAGCATCACCCTGGCCAATGACCAGTGCTGTCGGGCCCTTGAAGTGCACACCGAGATCCGGCAGATCCAGATTGACCATCGCACGCTCTGCCAGCGTGTTCTTGACTACTACGTACTCGATGCCTTCCTTGCGGAGACGGCGACGAAGCTCCGTCACGCGCTTCACATTGAGACCCGTGAAGTCGGCAAGATAGAAAGAGCTCGCGCTCTTGAGCTTGCCGTTCAGGTCGTCAACGATCGCCTGCTTCTTTTCCTGTACGTTCATCGTGCTACCGTCCGGCGGAAGAGGTTCGGATCGATCCGGACGCCGGGTCCCATCGTGCTGGAAACGGTTACGCTCCTGATATACGTACCCTTGGCCGCGGACGGCTTCGCGCGAACGACCGTTTCCATGAATGCGTCGAGATTTGCAGTGAGCTTCTCGACGTCGAATGACACGCGACCGATCGGTGCATGCAGATTCCCGGTCTTGTCGACGCGGAACTCGATCTTGCCAGCCTTGATCTCGGCCACGGCCTTTGCGACGTCGAACGTCACCGTGCCGGCCTTGGGCGAAGGCATGAGACCGCGCGGACCGAGGACACGGCCGAGTGCGCCGACCTGGCCCATGACGTCCGGCGTCGCAACTGCGACGTCGAAGTCCGTCCAGCCATCCTTGATCTTCTGGACGAAGTCGAGACCGACGAAATCCGCGCCCGCTTCTTCGGCTTCGCGAACCTTGTCACCCTGTGCGAGGACGAGCACGCGAACCGTCTTGCCTGTGCCATGCGGCAGTACAACGGTACCGCGAACGACCTGGTCCGCGTGACGCGGATCCACGCCGAGACGCACTGCGATCTCCACCGATTCGTCGAACTTCGCGAACGACGCCTGCTTCACCAGCGACAGCGCATCCTTGGAGTCTCCGACCGGGTTCTCGCGGGTCGGTACGAGCGCTACTGACTTCGAGAACTTCTTTCCGTGCTTCGGCATTAATCCACCACCGTCAGGCCCATAGAGCGGGCTGTACCTTCGATCATTCTCATCGCGGAATCGATGCCGGCTGCATTCAGATCCGGCATCTTGAGCTCCGCGATTTCACGAACCTGAGCCTTCGTGACCTTTCCCACCTTGTCACGGTGCGAGGCCGCTGAGCCACTCTTGAGGTTTGCAGCCTTCTTCAGCAGGATCGCCGCGGGCGGCGTCTTCGTGATGAAGGTGAAACTGCGATCGGCGAACACGGTGATCTCGACCGGAATGATCATTCCGGGCTGACCCTGTGTGCGCGCGTTGAACTGCTTGCAGAACTCCATGATGTTGACGCCGTGCTGGCCCAGTGCGGGACCCACGGGCGGGGCGGGGTTTGCTGCACCCGCCGGCACCTGGAGTTTGACGAAACCGGTTACTTTTTTGGCCATTGGCCTAATATCCCTTGAGCTGCGTGTAATCCAGCTCCACCGAGGTCGGGCGGCCGAACAGGCTCACCTCTACCTTTACCTTGCCCTTGTCGTGATAGATCTCCTGCACCGTGCCTGTGAAGTCGGTGAAGGGACCTTCCGTCACCTCCACCACCTGCCCTGCACGGAACGGAATCTCCTCACGAGGCTCGGATTCTTCCTCGATGGGTACGAGTCCCAGGATCTTGTTGACTTCGTCATCGCGCAGCGGCTGCGGTGCAGCCCCCGCTCCGACGAACTTGATCACGCCCTGGATATTGTTGATCACGTGCATCGTCCGCTGATTCTGCAGCATCTTCACGAGCACATAACCCGGGTACAGCCGACGCGTCACGGTGACGCGCTTTCCATTCTTGATCTCCACCACATCCTGCGTGGGGACCATCACCTGCTGAATCTCCTTTTCCTCCGGCTGTTCACCGGTCTCTTCGGAGATGCGGAGCTCGATCAGGCGCTTGACCTTGTTCTCGTGCCCCGAATAGGTCTGCACCGCGTACCAGCGTGACTCTGCGCTCATGATCACGAAGCGAAGATCTTTACAATGCCGCCAACTACGCCGGCCGCGAAGAAATCCATGATCTTGATGATGATTGCGACAATCGCACAGAAGATCAGGATCACGATCGTGGCGCTCTTCAGCTGCGCGAAGTCAGGCCATGTGACCTTCTTCAGCTCTTCCGCGACTTCAACCATGAAGTCTTTCGTCCGCGCCAGTGACATTGCCATGTCTACTTCGTTTCCTTGTGCGCCGTATGATCGTTGCAGCGCGGGCAGTGCTTCTTGCGCTCCACGCGTTCCGGATGCTTACGACGATTCTTTGTCGTGAAATAATTTCTCTCCTGGCACACTGTGCAGGCGAGAATGACTTTGTCGCGGGGCATAGCTTTTTCCCTTCCCCGTTAATGACTACTTGATGACTTCTGTGACGACGCCGGCACCGACGGTGCGGCCGCCCTCACGAATCGCGAAGCGGAGCTCCTTCTCCATGGCGATCGGGGCGATCAATGTGATTTCCATCATCACGTTATCGCCCGGCATCACCATCTCGACGCCTTCCGGCAGCTGTGCACTTCCCGTCACGTCCGTCGTGCGGAAGTAGAACTGCGGACGGTAGCCGTTGAAGAACGGGGTATGACGGCCACCCTCTTCCTTCGTCAGCACGTACACCTCGGCCTTGAACTGCGTGTGCGGCTTGATCGAGCCCGGCTTCGCCAGCACCATCCCGCGCTCGATCTCTTCCTTGCCGATGCCGCGCAACAGCAGACCCACGTTGTCGCCCGCCAGCGCTTCGTCCAGCAGCTTGCGGAACATCTCGACGCCCGTGACCGTCGTCTTCCGGCTGTCGCCCAGGCCGACCATCTCGATTTCGTCGCCCACCTTGATCTTGCCACGCTCGATACGGCCCGTTGCCACTGTGCCACGACCCGTGATCGAGAACACGTCCTCAACCGGCATCAGGAACGGCTTGTCCGTCTCTCGAACCGGCTCCGGGATCCACGTGTCGATCGCGTTCATCAGCTCCGTGATCTTCATGCCCCACTCGCTCTTCGGATCGCCCGACTCCAGCGCACGAAGACCGCTGCCGTGGATGATCGGCGTGTCATCACCCGGGAAGTCATATTCGGACAGCAGCTCCCGGACCTCGAGCTCCACGAGCTCGATCAGCTCCGGATCATCGACCATGTCCACCTTGTTCAGGAACACCACCACGTACGGCACGTTCACCTGGCGCGCCAGCAGCACGTGCTCGCGTGTCTGCGGCATCGGACCGTCCGCTGCGGAAACCACCAGGATCGCGCCGTCCATCTGCGCCGCACCCGTGATCATGTTCTTCACGTAGTCCGCGTGGCCCGGGCAGTCCACATGCGCGTAGTGACGCGCCGTGGTCTGATATTCCACATGCGCCGTCGCGATCGTGATGCCACGCTCGCGCTCTTCCGGCGCCTTATCGATGTTGTCGAAGCTCACGAAGTCCGCGAGGCCCTGCGCTGCCTGGATCCGCGTGATCGCTGCCGTCAGCGTCGTCTTGCCGTGATCCACGTGGCCAATCGTGCCCACGTTCACATGCGGCTTGTTACGCTCGAATTTCGCCTTACCCATGGTTCCCCTGCGTCGTGTTTTTGATCAATGGTTCAAAGCTTCATATACGACCCGCAGATTGCCCGTTAAGGCGTGCGGGAGAGGCAGTGGTCGCGCCCGAAGGCGCGACAGAGGTGGGCGTGATGCCCTGGAGGAGTGTACGGGGATACCCGCGCACGTCCCATCCGCATTCATGCAGATAGGACTCCAGCCCGCCTCTATTGAACTGCCGACCTCTGTGGTAAACGCACGGCAGGCTGCCGTAAATCGAGAATGCTCCCACGAGGCCACCCGCTGCTCGTCCGCGACCTGGGCGCGGCTTTGAAAGCGGGGACAGACTTGAATTATACGGAATTGGGGAGATGGAGTCAACCCGGAGTGCAACAGGACTCGCTACTTCACGACGTCGATAACATTCGTGGCGACCCTGTTCTGTCCCAACGAAAAGGTCCTGCCGCGTGGGCAGGACCTTTAGAGCGGGGGACGGGGTTCGAACCCGCGACATATAGCTTGGAAGGCTATCACTCTACCAACTGAGTTACCCCCGCGGAACGGCGGTCCCGGAAGGGACCAAGCCAGCGATCGGGATTGAACCGATGACCGCCCGATTACAAATCGGGTGCTCTACCGCTGAGCTACGCTGGCGTACGGCCGCTTTTCCGCGATTCGGCGCCAGAACCGAAGTGCGGAAGGCGGGAAGAACATAGTGCCGAATCAGCCTTTTTTCCAGCGGGGTCCTTGCGGCGTGTCCTCTACGACTACGCCGGCGGCGGCGATTTCATCGCGGATCGCGTCTGCGGCTGCAAAGTCGCGGCGTCCACGCGCATCGCGGCGCGCGATGAGTCGCTCCTCGACCCAGGCAGCGAGATCGTCGGTCACGTTCGCGGCATCCTCACGGGCGAGCTTGATAACGCCGAGGACAGCATCGAATCGATCGAGCGCGTCCTTCGCAGCCTGAATATCCGCCGCCGACACATCCATCTCGCGATCGAGCTCCGCGTTCGTCTCGCGGATGAAATTGAAGACGACCGCAAGACCATTGGGCGTATTGAGATCATCATCGAGCGCCGATTCGAAATCAGCGAGCGCGGCTGCAGCAATGCGCGGCAGCGCAGAGACGGGCGCGTCGGCCGCGGTCGGTGTGCTTTCGAGCCGCGTTGAAAACGCGAGCATGCGCTGCAGTGCGGTGTGCGCAGTGTCGAGACCGTCAAACGCGAAGTTCAACTCCTTGCGGTACTGCGCGCTGAGGAGCAGGTAGCGCATTGCCGCGGGCGAGTAGCCCTTATCGGTCAGTTGCTGAATCGTGAAGTCGTTGCCCTTCGACTTCGACATCTTCTCGCCGTTGACGAGCAGGTGCTTCACATGGAGCCAGTAGCGCGCGAAGGGTTTGCCGGTCGCACCTTCGGACTGCGCGATCTCGTCCTCATGATGCGGGAAAATCAGGTCCTCGCCGCCCGTATGTATCTCGAATGTTTCGCCGAGTGCAGCCATGCTCATGGCCGAGCATTCGATGTGCCAGCCCGGGCGGCCAGTTCCCCACGGTGTGGGCCATGACGCACCGACGTCGCGATCTACATCCTTCCCGCCCTTCCATAGCACGAAATCGCGGGCATCCGCCTTCTCGTACTCATCCGCATCGATGCCGCCTTGGCGTGTGGCGAGTCCTGCGCCCGCGCGAATCTCGCTGCCGGCAATGCGGGCGAGTGCGCCGTACGCGGGGAACGAGGAGATGTCGAAATAAACGGAATCACCTGCGACGTATGCGTGACCGCGGTCCATGAGTCTCTGCACAAGGTCGACCATTTCCGTCACGTGCGTTGTGGCACGAGGATACAGATCAGCGGGCTGAATATCGAGTGTCTTCAAGTCGGCGAAGAATGCTTCGATCATCGGTCCTGTGACGCCGTCGATGGTGCGGCCCGTCAGTGCGGCCTCGTTGATGATCTTGTCTTCGACGTCGGTCAGGTTCATGACAAAATTGACGCCGAATCCCTTCCACTCAAGGTACCTGTGCAGCAGGTCATTGAAGAGGAACGTCCTGAAGTTGCCGATGTGCGGCGGTCGGTACACGGTGGGGCCGCAACCATAGACACCGACATTCTGCGGGTCGGCGGGCGTAAACTCGTCGAGCGAGCGAGTCAGTGTGTTGTACAGACGCAGGGTCATGGAATGAGCCGGATCTCGGTAATGCGCCAGACATCGCCCTCGCGGGCGAGTGCGATGAAGACATTAATACGCTCAGGCTGTGTGGTGCCGCGAGCCCTTCGTTCCCACACGATCTCCGCGTACGCGCGCTTGTCATTGCCTGAAAGCCGCTTCACGGCGCCCGCCGTCGCGCGGACCGTCTCGCGATCCTCGAAGACGCGTCGCAGAACCGCGGCGGCCTGTCGAGGCGAGATCGAACCGACGTGCGTGCCCTCCACCTCGAGCGCAATGCCCTGCTGATCCGCGAACGCTGCAATCGCGTTCGCGTCACCGCGGCTCCACGCACTCGCAACATTCGCGACGAACGCATTGACGTTCTGCGCGTGCGCACGGGAATGTGGTGCGAGTGCGACGACAAAGGCGAGAGCAACGGCGAAACGGCGCATCAGATGCCGGCCAGCTCTACACCGGCGATGTCCGCTGTAACGGCTTCGATGACGGCAACCGGATCCGCCGCGTCGAGCACTGGACGTCCGATCACCAGATAGTCCGCGCCCGCCCGTGCTGCATCGGCCGGTGTCGCCGTGCGTGCTTGATCGCCGAGCTTGTCGCCCGCGGGGCGAATGCCGGGCGTGACAACCAGGAACTGGGCACCGTGTCGGCGCTTCAGCGTTTCCGCTTCGAGCGGCGAAGACACGATGCCGTGCAGCCCGGAGTCCGCAGCAAGCCCCGCGAGGCGCACCACTTCATCTCGCACTGAAAGGATCTGCTTGTCCCACACGCTTTCGACGTCGTCTGCGGAAAACGATGTCAGGATCGTGACACCAAGCAGGCGCGGCCCCGATTCGCCGGCCGCTTCCGCCGCCGCACGAAGCATGGCACCACCGCCGGACGCGTGCACTGTAAGCATGTCGACGTTGAGCTCGGTAGCGGACTCGACCGCGCGCGCAACTGTGCTCGGAATATCGTGATACTTGAGGTCGAGGAAGACGCGCTTTCCTCTCGCCTTGACCTCGCGCACAATCGCGGGGCCGATGCGTGTGAAGAGAGGAGACCCGATTTTGTAGTAATCGACGCGGTCGCCGAGGCGCGTTATCAGGTCGAGCGCACTGTCCGCGGAAGGCACGTCGAGCGCTACGATGATGGAGGTCATGGCTCTCTGGTCATGTAAGGACGCCCGCCCCTACGAGGCTGGCAATGTCGGCGATTCCCTGTCCGGCGCCGTAGTGTTCGATTCCTGAAAGTACACGCCCTGCCGCGCGAGGGTCCGCAAAGGTCGCGGTCCCGATTTCCACGAGCGATGCGCCTGCCAGAAGATACTGGATCGCATCAGTGCCGTTGCGGATACCTCCCGCACCGATGATCGGGATCCGAACACGCTGGCGCGCCTGCGCCACCGCGTGGACCCCCATCGGCAGCAGGGCTGGGCCGCTGACTCCGCCGCTCCCGGCTCCCAGGACGGGGCGCTTCGTCCGCACGTCGAAGAGCAGGCCCGGCATGGTATTGATCAGTGTCAGTCCGTCGGCGCCTTCATCTGCGCATATCTCTGCCATGCGCCCGATGTCCGGAACGTTCGGCGCCAGCTTGACCACGATCGGCCGTCGCGTTGCGTTGCGCGCGCTCCGAACCGCTGCGCTCAACAGGTCTTCGCGCGAGCAGAACACCGCACCGCCCTCTTTGACGTTCGGGCACGACACATTGAGCTCGTATGCAGCGAAGCCGTCGACGTCATCGAGCGCACTCACGATCTCGCCGTACTCTTCGGCCGTGCGCCCTGCAATGTTGATCAGAACCCGCGCGCGTTTCACCCGGCGGAGAATCGAAGGCAGCTTATCGGTACGTACTGCATCGAGCCCGGCGTTGGCGAGACCGATCGAGTTCAACATCCCTGCTGCAAACTCGGCGACACGCGGCGAGGCGTTGCCGGTGCGCGGCTCGACGGTGACGGCCTTGAGCACGAGTCCGCCGAGCGCGTCCAGGTCGAGCAGACCATCGAATTCTTCGCCGTAGCCGCATGTACCGCTGGCGAGGAGCACCGGGTTCTGAAATTCTGCGCCGAACACATTCTGTTTAACGATCATCGCGACCTTGCAGTGCGCATGATAACGTCCAGTGTGTCCAGGCGCTTCGGCTTCAATAGCATCGTGTCCATGCGCAGCATCAGCATCATTGCGGTTGAATCACTGCGTATGCATGCCGCGTGCGTGCTGTCGCGACGGACGCCCTTGACCGCCAGACTGTCGATGACGGTATTGCAGCGCAGCAGCACGCTGTCCCGCTGCAGGACTGCGCGAACGCTGTCACGCAGGGCGACTGCGCGGCTCACGGAGACGTCACCCGCGGCCGCGATGGCAATGGCTTCTGTACGCAGCGGTACGGCGCGCTGCCGGATTCGCATTTCTGCATTTGCAAAGGCATCGGCATCGACGGCGCCGCGCATTGCTTCGACATAGAGGTCCGTCGGGTACTTCCGAAGCCGTGTCTGAACCTCACTGCGCATGGCGTCTGTCGTGGACAGGTCGAGGGCTGCGAGCAAGGCCTTTGCATCCCAGCTCGTTGGGGCCGGGAGGTTCTCGAAGCGAAGGAACAGCGTGCGTGCGAGGGCCGGAGCGCGGAGATCATCGCGCGCATACTCCCCGGCCACGAACATCGCAAGCGGCTCGGCGTCCGCACGATCGATGAGTACATCGAGCGTTCGGATCGCACGAATCAAGGCTACTGCTTCGCCGCTCGAGAACGCGGGTACGAGGATTGAACGAATGCGCGGCATCTGCGCGGGGTCGGCGTCGGTCGCAAGCAGCCATTGTGCAACCAGCACTCGCGCGGACGACGATACCTGGAGCGATGATGCGCGCGCCACGCGCAGGCCGGACGCAACGGCGCTCGCGGTATCGCCTGCCGCGGCCAGGAAGCGAGCGCGAACCAGGCGAAGCTCCAGTCGCTGCTGCTCGGGAAGCTCGGCACCGATCGTCTCGGGCATCGCCGCGTGCACGAACGATGCGCCCCACCGGGTTCGGCTCGAGTCGAGCAGCATTCGAACGGAATCCGCGAACGGTATCGGAATCCCTCCTGCGGCCAATGGTGCCATCTCGCGCATCCAGCGCACCGAATCGCGGTCGAAAATGGAACGGCGCAGGCGTTCGATCGCGGCCTCTGCGCCTGTCCCGGATGGTGAGCGTGGGATCTTGTCGAGATCGCGCCACGCATCTGCCGAATCGCCGGCCGCAAAGCGGGCTCGTGCGCGCCAGAGGTGCGCGAATGACGCCAGCTCCGTGTTCTCGCCCACATTGGCAACCGCGGTGTCCAGGACATCCGTGGGACCGGGCAGCCCGGAACGGACGCGCGCAGCACCGAGATATGCCATCGCTTCGTTGCGAATCTTCGGATCCTGTGTCTCACGCTGCAGTCGCATCAGTGCCGCTGCCGCCTGTGCGTCGGCACGCTTCGCGAAGTGCGCTCTACCGATCAGCAGAAGTGCATCGTCGGCCCACCGGCTTTCCGGGTAGCGGTTCAGGGTGACCGCGGCACGCTCGATCGCTTCATCGTATTTCACGTATGCGCCAGCCCGGTCACCAAGCGCTTCCTGTCGCTGCGCTTCCGCAAAACGGTGCTGCGCGTTGTACAGCGAATTGAAGTAGCCGCAGCTACCGAGCAGAAGCGGGATCGCGCTTGCGAACACGATGCCGTAAACGCGATTGCGCGGCGGCGTGTGCAATTCTGTTCCCGATTCGGTCATTGCCTGCGCCAGAGGGGCTCGTTCTCCCGGAAGAACGTGTCCACGGATGCAGCAAGACTGAATGCGAGCTTGTCCTGAAATTCCGCCGTGCCCAGCAGACCGGCCTCGCCAGGGTTGGAGATGAACGCCACCTCCACCAGAACCGCTGGCATCAGTGCGCCGACGAGCACGCGGAAGGGCGCGCGCTTCACACCGCGATTCGGGCCCGGATGAAACTGGCCGAGCTGCTTCTGCACAACTCCCGCGAAATCATTCGATGCGCGCAGATAGAAATCATTACGCAGACCGTTCAAAACCTGATCGAGCTCCGAATTATTACCCTTTGGCTTCGCCTCGTATTTCACAGCAGCGTTTTCCATCTCCGCCACACGGAGCTCATCCGCAGTATTCGCGTCCGAAAGGAAAAAGGTTTCAAATCCTCGTGCCTGCGGCAGCTTCAGTGAGTTCGCATGGATGGAGATAAAGAGTGCGCCGGGCTCATCGCCCTTCCAACGGTTGGCCATGCGCGGCCGGTCCGCGAGCGCGATCAGGGTGTCCCGCGTGCGCGTCATGTGCACTTCGTAGTCGCGGGTGCGGAGCAGCGCTGCGAGCCGGTTCGCGATGGTCAGTACAGCCTGCTTTTCCGGGAGCTTGTTGGGTCCTTCAGAGCCGGGATCCACACCACCATGTCCCGGATCGATGATGACAATGCGCTTCCCGGTGCCTGGTGCCGCGGCAGCGCGACGATCATTCGGGTTCGGCAGCGCCGGTGGCGGTGTGGGCGTCGGTCGCTCACCGGGGCGCGCATTTGTATCTGCTGGTGCAGGTGCGGCGGGTGCTGTCTGCGCGGCAACAGGCGTCCCGCCCTTCACGTAGAGAGTACCGCCGCGATACTCGAAGCGGTTGCCGAACATTGCAGGCAGCGTTTGCACAAAGAACTGCTCGGGAATGCGCAGCACTCCGTCGGCTTCCTCAGCGTTGAATGCAAGCTGGTTGATACGGTTTCCCGCTGTGAAGAACGGCGACCGGCTCCAGAAACGGACAGAGTCGCCGCCAATCCGAATGACTGCCCCACCCGGCACGGACCGAATGGAACCACCCAGCTGCTCCATGACGGTAACCGGGTATGTCACCGCGCCGTCGATTCGGACGCCTGCAAAGGAGCGAACACCTGACCCAGCATCCACACGCAGCGCGTTCGACTGTGCGTAGACAGGGGCGGCGGCGGTGACGACGAACACCATGGACGTGGTCGCGATGAACGCCGCGAGTGCAATCCGACGTATCATGATTTGCGCGTCGCGCGCTGCATTTCTCGCTCGGCGTCGCGGGTCTTCAGCGTTTCGCGCTTGTCGTAATTCTTTTTTCCCTTGCCGAGGGCGAGGGTGATTTTCACGAGCCCCTGGCGCAGGTACAGGTCGAGCGGAACGAGCGTGTGCCCTTCCTGCTGTGTTGCACCCAGCATTTTCTTGATCTCGCGCCGATTGAGCAGGAGCTTGCGCGACCTGTCCGCAGCGACGTTCCAGCCCGCAGCAGGGTCATAGGGCGTGACATGCATCCCGTGAAGCCATACTTCGCCGCGATCCACGCGTGCGAATGCCTCGCTGAGACTCACTTTCCCTGCACGGATCGATTTGACCTCGGGGCCGACCAGCGCGATGCCGGCTTCCCACGAATCCAGGATCGCATATTCGTGAAGGGCTTTCTTGTTCCGGGCGATCACCTTGCGCCCGTCAGTCGTGTCGGCCATGGAACCAAGATAACGAGGGTGAAGGGCCTACCCCAAGCGGATCAACCCAAGCGCTCCTTCTGACGACGGCGGATCCGGCGCAGGGTCCAGACCTGCCCGACTTCGCCACCGAGAATGAACGCGATCGCCGTGTAGTACACCCAGATCACCAGAATTGCTGCAATCGCGAGGGAGCTATAGAGCGCACCGTATCCGGGTCGGGCGGCGTACCACGCGAAAAGGCGCTTCATGATCTCGAACAGGACCGCAGCGAACGTTGCGGAGATGAAGGCGGTGCGCCACTGGATTCGCCTCGCGGGCAGGTAGCGGTAGATCAGCAGGAACATCGCCCAGATGGAGACGAACGCGGCCGCGTTCGCGAGCAATGTGTTCCAGAATCCTATGTTGGCGACATGAAGTCCGAGGTTGTCCTGCACAACCTGCTGTCCGCGTGCGGCCAGATACGTGATGATCAGCGTGACGCAGACGTTGAGTGTAAGCAGTGATCCCGCGAGGATGACCATCTTGATGTCGAAGATCTTACCAGCAATGATCGGGCGGTCCTGCTGCAGATCGAAGATCTCGCGGAGTGCAGTGCGCAGCGTGCCGATGAGGCGCGTGGAGAGCCAGAC
>JBDSPG010000074.1:0-10553 GCA_039912685.1 Longimicrobiales bacterium
CTGCGCGCAGACCACGCGCGGCAGCCTCGAGCGATGCGTATTCGAGATATTCATCTGCCGCGAACGCCAGCTCGAGCTGTCGTGCGAGCGTCGTACCTTGCTGCAGTCCGAATGTCCCCAGAGAACCGGCGAGCTTGTGGGCATCGCGCCGCGCGGCGGCGCGCGCATCCGAGGTCAGCGAGCCCGCCTCGTGCGCAGCAAGTGCGGCCTCGATCGTAGCAACGCGTTCGAACATCAGCGGCCGGTGCTTTGTCCAGATCGCGGCGATCGTACTGCTCAGACCGGCACCTTCGGCACTGCTCACTCGGTCCACCCCAGCAGCCGGGCCACATCATCACCGAGCGTCATGGGATCGAAGGGCTTCGCAAGCACACCACGCGCGCCCATATCGATGAGCCGCGTTCGTTCCGAGCTGTGAACCTTCGCAGTGAGGAATACCACCGGTATCTCACTCGTCTGCGGATCATTCTTCAGCTCGGTGAACGTCGTGGGTCCGTCCATGTCAGGCATCATGACGTCGAGCACAACAGCATCCGGTTGCAGCGCGCGCGCCATCTCGATTCCCTGCGCGCCCGAGCTCGCGGCGTGGACGTCCCAACCACGGGTGAGCTCGAGGGAAGCCTGTGCCACCTCACGGATGTCATCCTCATCTTCGATCAGCAAAATGCGATGTGTCATTTATCCTCCGGCTTGTCCATGTTGCGGGCGACCACAGCAGCAACGCGTTCGACGAGTTGTTCTGGCGCCATCCGTGATTTGGTGAAGATCAGTTCCTGACGCAAACCCAGTCGCTCCCGCTGCTCGTCGTCGACGTCCTTTGCGCTATACACCATAATCGGCACGTCACGGAGGCGGTTGTGCTTCCGCAGCCAGTCGACCACGGCAAAGCCATCCGTATCGAGGAGGTCGAGAAGGATGAGCGACGGCCGCTCATCCGCGGCGAGCTTCAGCGCCGATTCACCCGATTCCGCGACACTCACACGGAAACCGCGATCCGTGAGGATAGCAGACAGCACCGTGCGGACGTCCGCGTCATCATCACACACCATGATGAGCGTGCCGTCTGGGTTTGACGCTGGCGACATCGCCAACTTGACCGCGACACTATCGGTCATCACTGGCAAGCGGACGTGGAAGGCGGAACCCAGTCCCGTTTTACTTTCGACCCAGATGGTCCCGTTGTGCTGCTCGACAATACTCTTGCTGATGGCGAGGCCGAGGCCGGTGCCTCCTTTCTCGCGTATGTCCGACCCATCGACCTGCCGGAATCGTGCGAACACGGTCTCCAGCATATGCGCCGGGATCCCGCGACCCTCATCGCGCACGCAGATATGGATGCAGTCGGCCTCGAGTTCCGCGATGACATGAACCGCAGTGCCCGGCGGGGAAAACTTGATCGCGTTGCCGACCAGGTTCGTCAACATCTGGACGATACGATCTTCGTCGGCGTTGAGGTCGACATCGTTCGCGGTGATCAAGAGATTGATCCCGGCCTTGAGCGCGAGCGGCCGCATCATCTCTTCGACATGCCTCATGATTTCGGCGAGTGCAACGCGATGTCGTGCCATCGGCAGTGCACCCGACTCGATGCGTTCCACATCGAGGATGTCATTAATAAGGCGAATGAGGCGATCGGTGTTGGTGACGGCCAGCTCGAGCATCCTCTTGCCCCGGTCGGACACGTCACCAAGGAGACCCCCGCTCAGCAGTCCTAGAGCGCCGCGGATTGACGTCAGCGGCGTGCGTAGCTCGTGACTCACGATCGACACGAACTGATCCTTCATGCGCTCGACTTCACGCTGCTGCGTGACATCGTGCAGAATCGTGCGTGATGCGACCGGCTTGCCATCCTCGAAGCGGCAGTTGGAGCTGCCCTTCACATGGATGCGGCGTCCATCGTTACGGATGTAGACGGTCTCGATGTCCGTCACCGACTCACCGCCGAGAATGCGCTCGAACAGCGCATGGCCTTGCGCTACGCATTCCGGGGCGAAGAACATCTCGGAAGGCAGTCCAATCACTTCCTGTTCCTCGTAACCGAGCGCCTCGAGCAGCGCGCGGTTCACGTAGATCAGACGGCCATCGGGGCCGCTGCTCTGGATGAGGTCGCTCGCGGAATCAAGGAAGTCACGCAGCCGCTCCTCGCTCGACTCCAGCAACGCCTTGGCGCGCCGCCGTCGCGCGGCCTCGGAGCGAAACAGGAGGATGGAGAGGAAAACGAGCACCGTGCTGGTCGCGACGCCGGCCGCGTTGACTCCTCGGCTGGTGCGCATCCCCTGGGCGACGGCGGCGGTGCGGTGTTGGATAATTTGGCGCTCGCGCGCTGCGATTTTTCCGAACCCTTCATAAACCTCAGAGCGCAGGCGCGACTCGCTGCCAACGCGAATCTCCGCCTGGGCTTCCTCGTTCCGGCCCAGCCGGGCCAGCTCCCTCGTGCGGTCCATATACGCGAGACGCTGCGCGATCTGCGTCTGCAAGCGCTGGGCGAGACCTCGGACCGTCTCGTCCGTCGTCTGCTGGTGAACGGCCTCGAGCGAGGACAGCATCGAGTCGCGGGCGATCGCGTATTCCGCAATGAAATGGGAATCGCCGACGGCCACGAATCCGCGGTGGGCCGCCTCCATCCCGCGCATGTCTGATGAAGCGGATTCCATATGCAGAAGCATGGTGTACGCGTGGTCCTGCAGCCGGACGGAATCAGCCAGTTGGTTGGTCGTCGAACGGCCAACGAGGATCACGGCTGTGAGGATGCCGAGTGCGGTTCCGAGGCCTACATAGACCCCGCTGAAACGCCAGAGGCGCTGCCTGCTTGGTGGATTCATTGCTGCAATGTACGGGAAGATTCGTCAGCGCAAGAGGCCGCACGGCCAGTGGCACGCCGCGCTGGATCCGGTGGGCCGCCCGGACCCGGCCGCCGACGCGCCGGACCAGCCCCTTTCCGGATGGTCTCGGAGGATTTGACTGGGGGGGCGAATAGGCGAATCTTCCAGTCTTCGAGGCACGACGCAGTGTCTGTAGAACCGGGACCCAACACGCACGCATGCGCGCGTTTACACATATGAGAGTCATGGCAGAATCCGCAGCCGTTCATCTTTCCGAAAATCTGAAGTTCCTCGCCGGCAACCTGCGCTGGAGCTGGCATCACCCGGCAACGGCGCTGTTCGAGCGCATGGATCCAGTGCTCTGGTCGTCGACGGGTCACAACCCGGTCGCATTGCTCGCCGATCTGGGCGCAACGCGACTGGCGGAGCTCGCAGCGGACGTTTCGTTCGTGGCGGATGCAACAGCGTTGGCGAAAGATCTGCGCACGTACCTCGACGAAACGAATACATGGTACGCTCGGCGACAGGAAACGGGACCTCCGCTCAGCGTTGCGTATTTCTCGGCGGAGTTCGCGATCACCGAGTGCCTGCGCATCTTCTCCGGCGGCCTCGGCGTACTGGCGGGCGATCACCTGAAGTCGGCAAGCGATCTCGGTGTGCCGCTGACGGCAGTCGGGCTGCTCTACCGCGAGGGCTATTTCACGCAGAGTGTGGATGCATCGGGGCTGCAGCAGGAGAGCTATCCGCGTCAGGATTTCGAGCGGCTGCCGCTCACACTGGTGCGCCGACCTGACGGCGAGCCCGTGCAGGTCGAGTTTCCATATCCGGATGGTACGTGCCGTGCGCAAGTATGGCGGGCGGATGTAGGTCGAGTGAAGCTGTATCTGCTCGACACGGACATTGATGTGAATCCTGCGCTCGCGCGCCGCATTACCGACCGTCTGTACGGCGGAGACAACGAGCATCGTCTGCAGCAGGAGATCGTGCTCGGCATCGGTGGCATGCGCGCACTCACTGCAGTGGACCTGAAGCCGTCCGTCATCCATCTCAATGAAGGACACGCGGCGTTCGCAGCGGTGGAGCGCGTGCGCCAGGCGATTCGCTCGGAGGCCGGGCAGTTCGGGTTTGCCGCAATGCGCATGGCGGACAACGTCGTATTCACCACGCACACGCCAGTGCCGGCAGGCCACGACTTCTTCCCGACCCATCTCATGGAGCGGTATCTCGGCGGCTACGTGTGGGAAATGCGCGAGCCGTGGGAGCAGTTTCTGGCCCTCGGCCGTCACGATACGAATGCTCGCGACGAACCGTTCAACATGACGCTGCTGGCGCTGCGCATTGCGGGTCGGGCCAACGGCGTGAGCAAGCTGCACGGTGAAGTCAGCCGCAAGATATGGAACGGCGTGTGGCCCGAGCTGGCGGAAGCAGACGTGCCGATCGGTCACATCACGAACGGCGTGCACGTGCAGACGTGGCTCGGACGGCCGATGGAACGGCTGTACGACGAATGGATCGGACGCGAATGGCGCAGCGATGCGAGCGCAAAACCCTGGCAGGGCGCTCTGCACATCCCGCGCAATGATCTGTGGAAAGCCCGCAACGAGCAGCGCGAAACACTCGTGCAGCGTGCACGCACCGAGCTGGCAAAGCAAACCGCTCGACAGGATGCCGCGTCAACGACGCCCCATGCATCAAACGAATGGACCGCGCGCGCACTCGACCCCAATGCGCTCACGATCGTGTTTGCACGCAGATTCGCGACCTACAAGCGCGCGACACTGCTGCTGTCCGATCCCGCGCGCCTCACGCGTATGCTCACGAATACTGATATGCCCGTTCAGTTCATCTTCGCGGGCAAGGCGCATCCGAAGGATGATCCCGGCAAGGAGTTCCTGCGCAGGATCGTCGAGTTCGCGCATGTGCCCGAAGTTCGCGAGCGGTTCCTGTTTCTCGAGGGATACGACGTCGATCTCGCGCGCGATCTCGTTGCGGGTGCCGATGTGTGGTTGAATGTGCCGCGGCGCCCATATGAAGCGAGCGGAACCAGCGGCATGAAGGCCGCCGCCAACGGCGGACTCAATCTCTCGATCCCCGACGGGTGGTGGGCAGAAGCATGGGAAGAACATTGCGACCGTGCCGCTGCGCCAGGATGGAGCATTGAAGCGCCGACTGTCGGGGAAGGACAGGATGCGGCCGATGCCGAAGTACTGTTCAAGCTGCTCGAGAACGAGGTCATCCCGCTGTTCTACGATCGCAAGGATCGAGACATCCCGATCGCGTGGTGTCATCGCATGTTCGGGGCGATTCGCGAGCTGGGATCGTTTTTTAACACGCATCGGATGGTTTGCGATTATGTGGAGCGCAGCTATGTGCCGGCGAATCGCAGGGAGAGGGCTAGCGCTAGCCCTGAGGGCTAGGGCTATGGGTGGGAGGGTCCCG
This sequence comes from Longimicrobiales bacterium, assembly GCA_039912685.1. Taxonomy (GTDB): domain Bacteria; phylum Gemmatimonadota; class Gemmatimonadetes; order Longimicrobiales; family RSA9; genus DASUXU01. Next base: position 5,262 of record JBDSPG010000074.1, read on the forward strand.
GCGCTTTCAGCGCCAGAAGCATGACTGCAGCCGAGGCGGGGCAGGCGGTTTCGGTTTCCTGCACACGCGGCGGCACTATAGGGCGCCGCCCGCGGTCGCGTCTCGAATCGCGGCGTCGTTACTCACGTGCAGCACGTCGGACCGCAGCAAGATTGTGACGGCTTCGTCGCGCGAACGAACGCACTCATGAACCTGCCCTCGATGTCGCGCGCGACCGCGTCGGCGTCGAGGCCGGTTCCCTCGAGAAACGCTTTTGCATCCGCCGACTCGTACACGCGTGTTGGTTCGATGCTAGCATCCGTGAAGCCAACTTCGCGCAGCAACGACAGGAATTCCTGCTCCTCCAGCGCGCCCGCGACGCAGCCGATCCACAGCTCCATGCTGCGCTTCACTTCTGACGGGACCTCGCCGCGAACCACGACATCGGATACCGCGAACCTGCCGCCCGGCTTCAACACACGAAACGATTCCGCAAGCACGGCGCGCTTGTCACCCGACAGGTTGATGACACAGTTCGAGATGATCACATCCACAGAATGGTCCGGCAGCGGAATGTGTTCGATCTCACCCTTCAGAAACTCGACGTTCGTCGCGCCCGCCGCCAGCTTGTTGGTTTCAGCGAGCGCCAGCATCTCGTCCGTCATGTCCAGGCCGTATGCCTTGCCTGTGGGTCCAACCCGCCTGGCCGACAGAAGTACATCGATGCCGCCCCCCGATCCGAGATCGAGCACCACCTCGCCCTCATGTAGCGCCGCGAGCGCTGTCGGATTGCCGCACCCCAGTGACGCCAGCATCGCCTGTGCCGGCACACCTGCCTGCTGCGCTTCGTCATACAAATTCGAAGTGATCGGGTCCCAAATCTCACCCGTCGTTCCGCTGCAACCGCTCGAGCCGCAGCACGAAGCGCCCGACTCGCCATCCGTCACCGCCTGTGCGACCTGGCCATACTTCGCTTTCACGTTCGCCTTCAGATCCGCACTCGTATCCATCGTCACATCCGCCATTTCAGCCTCCAATCGAGTTTTCTTGATGCACTTCGGTAAATGAAAAGCACCTATCCGCAGCAACCGCCCAGCTTCGGCGCACGCCTCGCCAACGCCTCGATGCCGTCGAGCAGAGAACGGGCCTCCTCGAGGGTCCTGGCATTGAGCGAGTAGTAATTCCAGCGACCCTCCCGCCGGGCGGATATGACGCCCGCATCGCTAAGGGTCTTCAAATGCCAGGACAGCCGGGACTGCGCCATATCCAGATCCTCCATGAGCTCACACACACACCGCTCCCCCTGAAACAGCATGCCGATCACCCGCAGCCGGATTTCGTCCGAGAGGGCATGGAAGAGGGCGGCAGCCCGGGCGGCGTCGAGATTGGTCTGGGTCAGCATGCTGCAGTATAACAAGAAAAATTGATGGATCAAGGGCTGCCGCCCTCAGGGAGGGGGCTAGCGCTAGTGTTCGGGGGTCAGGACTGGAGGGATGCAAGGACCCTCACCCCCTTATTGGCCCGAGCCCTAAGGGCCAGCGCTAGCCCACTCCCTCCACGGGCTGCGGGCGCGTGCGCCCTCAGCCGGTGGACTGCATAGCCGCGGCGATCCCGTTGATGCTGAGGAAGAGCAGATGCCGGATGCGCTCCACGTCGTCAGGTACGGCGTCGCGTGCCCGAGTGAGCAACTCAATCTGCACCAGGTTCAGCACGTCGGTATAAGGATTCCGCAGGGCGATGGACTTCTGAATCACGTCGCTGAATTCCATCAGTTGCGCGCGACCGGTGATGTTCTCAAATGCGACGACAGCCGCGTCGAAGTCCGCAACAATGCGGTCGTGGTGCGAGTGATCGGTTGGAGCGAGGCTGGCGTAACGGGCAGCGATCTGGAGTCGAGCGCGAGCCATTTCACGCTGTGCATTGTCGACCAGAAGACGGAAGAACGGCCAGTCGCAATAGAACTCGCGCAATGTATGGGCGGTCTGCGGATCCCGGATGGCGGAAGCGAGTGCATGCCCGGTGCCGAACCAACCGGGCACGAGGTAGCGTGTCTGCGTCCACGAGAAGACCCAGGGAATTGCGCGGAGCGAATCGAAGTCTACCTGGCCGCCGCCGCGTGACACCGGTCGAGACGCAATCGGCAGGTGCGAGATCTGCTCGATGGGTGTGACGCGGACGAACCAGTCCCAGAAGGTTGGTGCATCGATAAGCTCGCGATACACGGACATGGATGCGGCCGCGATACTATCGAGCACGGCTTCGTTGGGGGGAGTGTGCGGCTCGCCATCGCGCATCGGTTGCACGCCAGCATCGCGCACTGCCTTCGGCTCAGCATCACGCGGCGCATGCTTCGCGTGTGCGAGCGCGAGCAGCGTTGCACTGACGAGCTGTTCCGTGTGCCGATGCGCGATGTCTTTGAGCGCATAGCGGAACGAAATCACCTCGCCCTGCTCGGTCACGCGGATGCGGCCGTTGTGAACTACATCTGGCATGGCAGTGATCGCGACGTTCGCGCGTCCGCCACCACGTCCGACAGATCCGCCGCGTCCATGGAACAGCCGGAAGTCGATGTCATGCTTTTGGCACACTTCACCGAGCGCGCGCTGCGCGCAGTGCAGCGCCCAGTTCGCCATCCAGTATCCGCCATCCTTATTGCTGTCGGAGTATCCCAGCATGATCTCCTGGAAGCCGCTGCGCGCCTCGATCTGCAGCCGATATGTCTCGTGCTCGAACAGCGCTTCCATGCGCGGCGCGGCCTCAGCGAGATCCTCGATGGTCTCGAAGAGTGGAACGAAGTCGATGGCGCAGTCGACTTTGCCGTTCCGCATGTGCCAGAGCCCGGTCTCCCTGGCGATCAGCATGGGCTCGAGCAGGTCACTGACGGACTTCGTCATGCTGACGATGTAGCTGCCGATGGATGCGGGCTCGGCAACAAGGGCATGACGCATGACATCGAACGTATCGAGACAGGAGCGTGCTTCATCGGGAAGCAAGGCATCGCGATCGACGAGCGGCCGCGTGCTGCGCAGCTCGTCCGACAGCACGCGCAGCTTCTCGTCCTCGGACAGCGCACTGTAATCCTCGCACACGCCAGCATGCGCGAGCAGTGCAGCGACAGCAGCCTCGTGGATACGGCTGTGCTGGCGCACATCCAGTGCGACGAGGTGAAAGCCGAACGTCCGTGCGAGTAGGCGCACGCGGGAGAGCGCGCCGTTGCGCGCAACGGCACCGAACCCCGACTCGACAAGGCTTTCGTGCATCAGGTCCAGGTCGGCCATGAACCTCGCGGAATCGTACGGATGACTGGAAGGCGGTCCCGCCGTCGCATGGGGTATCAGCTCATTGATCGCGGCGATCATCCGCGTGATCATGCGGCGATACGGTTCCTGGCGGAACTCCGGTTCCGTGTCGGTATCGGCATCATTTCCGCTGTCGAGCGCGCGTGCGAGTGCGGGCGGCGTCGGGACCTGGAGGTCGGAAATGCTGAGCTCGTCGCGGAGTGCGCGCAGCTCGTCGACGTAACGACCGAGCACTGCAGTGCGATGACGTTGCAGTGTCCACCGTGTCACATCCGCGGTCACATTCGGATTGCCATCGCGATCGCTGCCGATCCATGAACGCCAGCGAAGGAAGGTCGGCACCTCGGATGCGTCTGCACTGTAGTGTCGGTGCAGCGCATGCTCGACATCGCGCCGGATGAGCGGTGCCGTGTCCCACACTGCGCCGAGCAGGAAGTACAGGCCGTGCTCGACTTCATCCTGCACACTCGGCCGCTCCGCGCGGATTTCATCGGTTGCGAGCAGCAGCGCGATCTGGTCGTAGAGAGACGCGTGCGCATTCGCGACTTCATCCGCCGTCGCCTGCGGGTCACGCAGTGCGCGCAGCAGTTCGGCAATGTGGCGCTGTTTGTCGAGGATCGTGCGCCGTCGAGCTTCCGTGGGGTGTGCGGTGAATGTCGGCTGAACATCGAGCGTGCGGAGCAGCGCGACCACTTCATCCAGCGTGCGACCTTCCGCCTTCAGGCGCGCAATTGCGTCGTCGATCGATTCCGGTCGCGGCTTCGATGCATCTGCCGAGCGCGCGCGGTTGACACGCTGGATCTCATGTTTCTCCGCCTGATTCACCAGGTGGAAGAACGTGTCATAGGACCGCAGCACCCACCCGATCGCATCATTGTCCAGCTCGTGGATGCGCGCCGCCGCTTCATCCTGCAGCGATGTGTCCCCGGTTGCCGCGGCGCGCTTGCACAGCAAACGCAGCTCTTCCACCAGCGCGAGTGCGGGCGCGCCGGCCCGCGCAACAATCGCATCGCCGAGAAGCGATCCCAGCAGGTTCACATTCTCGCTGAGAGGACCTGATATGTGCGGTTCAGTCATGGGGCGAATATAGCGCGCATCCGCGCCGTTTTGCGCGCCGGGACGGGCCCGGCGCTTTGAGCCCAGTCTTTGCATTGCAAGGCGGCCCTGAGCGGAGCTCGGAGAGCTGCGGGACGACTGGGCCGTCCCGCGGGTTCGTACCATTAATCCCCGGACTGATTAACCAAAATGAGCGTTGCGGACGAAGCAGGCGGCGGAGCGGCGGGATCGTCGCGAAAAGGTGTACGGCCACGAGGTGCACGGACCCCGGATGGCGAGAGCCGTAGTGGGCCCGAGGCGGGCGGTGCGGACAGCGGTTCGGCGCCCGCGCGCTCGCGATCTCCCGGCAGCCCCCGTTCGGCGACGGGGGGCATGCTGACCCCGGCCGCCCGCGGCAGCACGCCTGCGCCAGCCAAGCGCTCGCGCGGTCCCGGCGGTAGTGCCGGGGCTGCAGCCGGCACCGGCGGGGATGGCTATGCGGGCGGCACCCCGGTTCGCACGCAGTCCTCAGAGCTGCTGGCAGCGCTGCGCCGCCTGGCCGGGGGCGACTTCGACGTCCATCTGGCGGAGGCCGGGGACACGCTGTGGGTGGAGATCGCGCACGCATTCAACAACGTTGTGGAGACCAACCGCAACGTGGCAGTCGAGTTCAGCCGGATCAGCAGGACCGTTGGCCGCGAGGGTCGCGCGCAGGATCGCGCGCATGTGCCGGGTGCCCGCGGTTCCTACGCGGCCGAGCTTGATTCGCTCAATTCGCTTGTGATCGACCTTACGCAACCGACGACGGAAGTCGCCCGCGTGCTGTCAGCGGTCGCGGAAGGCGATCTGTCACAGAAGATGGTGCTCGAGATCGATGGCAAGTCGGTGCAGGGCGAATTCCTGCGCATCGGCACGACGGTGAACACGATGGTCGACCAGCTGTCGAGCTTCGCATCGGAAGTGACGCGCGTTGCACGCG
>JBDSPG010000077.1:0-3629 GCA_039912685.1 Longimicrobiales bacterium
CGCGATCGTCGCGCCGTACGCGTCCGCGTCGCCGGGCGGGATGCATGGATCGCAGTCGAGGACGCCGGCCTGTATCGTGACGCGGTCGGCGTTTCCCCGCCTCAGGGCATTGCTGCCGTCTTCCTAGAGGAAGTTGCGGACGCTGTTATCTCGCTTCTCGGCCGATGGGCAAGGACACACGGGCCGTTCACGACAGCAGATGTCGCCAACCGGTTCGGCATGACGACATCACAGGCAAGGCTCGGCCTCGAGCGCTTGGAATCAGATGATCGTCTGCTGCGCGGTGAGTTCCTGCCGAACGAAACCGGTGATGAATGGTGCGAGCCGGATGTGTTGCGCCAGATCAAACGACGGACGATCGCAAAGCTGCGCGGCCAGGTCGCGCCGGTTTCGAGAGAAGCGCTCGCGCGCTTTCTCCCCTCCTGGCATCGCGTGTCCGGTGATCATCCGCACGAATCGCTCGAGTCGGCGATCGAGCAGCTGCAGGGGATACCCCTGAGCTATCGCGAGTTGACTCGCATGATTCTGCCCGCACGCGTTCCGGGGTTTCGTACGGACATGCTCGATGCGCTGGGCGCCATGGGCTGGCTTGTGTGGGTTGGTCATTCGCCGCTGCGCAATGACGACGGTCGCATCCAGCTGTTCCGACGCGACCGCGTCGATCGCCTTCTGATTACGCCGGACGATGAAGCGGCTGTATCATCCATCGAGAATTTCGATGATCGTCACAACCTGATTCTCGAACACCTCGGGCGGCGCGGTGCATCGTTTCACTTCGAGCTGGAAACAGCTTTCGCAGAATCGGGCACCGCTCCGGACGAAGTGCTGAGTGCCGTGTGGGATCTGGTGTGGGCGGGCCTCGTCACGAATGACACGTTTGGCGCACTACGTAGCCTGCAGGTGCCTGCGCGTGTCGCGCCACGCGGACGCAGGCAACGCACGCATCCCGCTCAACGTAACTTCAGAGGTGAGCCCGTCACAGGCGATGATGTTCGCCGTAAAAAACTTCCGAGCGGATGGTGGCGCGAAAGCAAGGCTGGCGCTGGTGCGCAGCAACGCGGCGGTCCCGTCGGGCGATGGTCGCTCGTGCGCGATCTCGTGCGTGCGCCTGCGACGTCGACTGAACGCGCGAAATCATGGGCAACAGCTCTCCTTGAGCGACACGGCCTCGTCGCTCGCGAAACCGCCGTCATCGAAGCGCTCGGCGGAGGGTTCGCGGGCGTATACAGCGTCCTGCGCTCCATGGAAGACGCCGGCAAACTACGTCGCGGATATTTTGTCGAAGGCCTCGGCGGCGTGCAGTTCACGTATCCCGGCGTCGTCGACAGACTGCGCCGTGTTCGCGACGCAATGGTGCACGAGCACGAGGTCGTTGCGCTCGCCGCAACCGACCCTGCAAATCCATTCGGATGGTTGTTGCCATGGCCCGATCTCGGCCATGGGCAGGGCGCGCGTCGCGCTACGGGCGCAGCCGTCGTTCTCGTCAATGGCGTTCCCGTCCTTTATCTGGATCGCAACGCCCGGCGACTCCGCGTATTCGACAATGCTGCGCATGAGGATATCGAACGTGCACTCCCCGCGTTGCGTACTATTGCACGCGGTACCACGCGCGGCGCGATCACGCTCGACCACATTGGTTCGGACTCCGCCATAACGTCGCCTCTTGCACCAGCCCTGCGTGCCGCCGGTTTCAAGCAGAGCTATCGCTATCTCACGCTGAGCGCCGATGCCTGAAGGCGATACCGTTCATCGAATCGCCCGCGTGCTCGGACGCGAGCTCACCGGTCGTACCATCGACCGGCTCGAGCTGCACGACCGCGGCGATATCGCAGAGCTTGGTGGCAAGCGGATTGAAAGCATCGAAGCGATCGGGAAACACATGCTGGTAACGTTCGACGCACCGTGGGTAATGCGTGTGCACCTCGGGATGAACGGACACTGGCGACGTCTGCACATCCGCGAGAAGGCACCACGTCATCCAACCGTGCGCATCGAGGTTGGCGATGCCGCGTATGTGTGCGAGCGGGCATATCGCGCGGAGCTCATTCGGCAGGAGGCGCTGCGATCGAACCCGCGGCTCGCGCGCCTCGGCCCGGACCTTCTCGCGGATCCGCCGGACATCGACGCGGCAGTGGGGCGGGCAGCACAGCCAGGCAATGCCGGCCGCGAAATCGGTGATCTCATCATGGACCAGCGTGTCGCTTCCGGTGTCGGCAACGTATATAAGAGTGAAGTGCTGTTCGAGTGTCGCGTTCACCCGCGGGCGCTCATGCATCAGCTGTCGCCCGACAGCATACGCCGGATTTACGAGAAGGCGAACGAGCTCATGAGGTTGAATCTGCTTACGCGACGTCGTACATCTGTGCCTCTCAAGCGGCGTCCCGAGCCGTCGAGTCATCGTTTCTGGGTCTACATGCGTGCAGGCAAGCCATGTCTCGACTGCGGCACGAACATCGAGCGGTTTCTTCAGGGCGACGTGGGTCGATCGACCTACTTCTGCCCGCAATGTCAGGCTGTAAACGACATCAGTCGCTGAACTATTTCGACCAGTTCCCGAACGGATCCTCGAGCGACGGGCTCTGCGGTGTAAAAAGCTCCGCACCGGTCTCCGTGATCACCATGTCATCTTCCAACCGGACGCCGAACTCGCCGGGGATGTAAATCCCGGGCTCGTCGCTGAACGTCATGCCCGGCTGAAGCTGCGTTATGTTGCCTTTGACGAGGTAGGGCCATTCGTGGCCATCCATGCCCATGCCGTGACCGACGCGGTGCGTGAAATATTTGTAACCCGGCCCGTAGCCGGCGTCCAGGATGACTTTGCGCGCGGCTGCATCGACTGCCTGCGCTTCCGCGCCCGGCCTCGCAGCGGCGAGCGCGGCCGTCTGCGCGCGCTTCTCGATGTCGAACACCTTCAGCATCTTGTCGGTTGGCTTGCCCAGCACAAACGTGCGACTGAGATCGGATTGATAGCCCTCGACCGCGCAGCCGCCGTCGATCAGCAGGATCGTGCCTTCATGAATCGTCTGCGGTGTAATGGAGCCGTGCGGCAGCGCGGAATACATCCCGACCTGAACGCCCGCGCCCCCGCTGAATCCCAGACGTGAGTGTGCGACGGAAACCAGATTGGCGAACGCATCCTGCGTCATCCCGTCCTTCATCGCGAGATAGGCAGCCTTGTATGCGGTAAGGGTCACTTCGGATGCAAGCCGCATCAGTGCGAGTTCATGCTCATCCTTTCTGCCGCGACAGCCTGCGGTGATCGGCGTGCCGCTCGCGACTTGAAGTGCGGGAGATGCGTGGCGAATCCCATCGCTGAACACGAACTTCACGGTTTCTTCGGCGCCGATTGTGCCTGCAGAGATACCGCGAGTCGCGAGCCCCTGCGCTACGCGTTTGTACGGATCATCATCCTCCTGCCAGGTGAGGACCTCCGCATCGGCGAGCGGTCCCCGCGCGAGCTGCTCGCGTGTGCGCTCCTCCTCGAACGCCGGCGTGACAACGAACGCTGCGCCGCGCACCGGCACGACCACGGCGAACAACCGTTCGCTCACCCACCAGTTGATGCCCGTGAAATAGACCGTCGACGTTCCACCCGTGAGCAACAGCGCGTCGAGCTTGTTTGCGCGCAT
>JBDSPG010000092.1:0-4466 GCA_039912685.1 Longimicrobiales bacterium
CTCTGCGTGCGCCAGCGCTCCAGCCGATCCGTGGGCGTGCGAAACGAGTCGCCCCAGTAGTGCACTGTGCAACCGCCGACCGCTTCGGCGTAATTCAGGAAGAACGCATTGTCTGCAGTGGAGTCGAGTCCGCGGCGACCGTTGAAGTCCGCCATTGCGGTCTCCTCGCGTTGGGAAAAATCCTCCGCGCGGAAGAAGCCACCCTTTTCCACCATCACGACATTCGTGCCGCGCTCCGCGAGATATGCCGCGAGTGTACCGCCGCCCGCACCGGTGCCGACTACAACGACGTCGGCTTTCTCGCGCACTGCACCCGTGCGTGTGTGTCCCTGTATGATCACGCGATACCGCCGAAGTCTACCGGATACGCGGCAATCGGCACCTTGCGCTCCGGCCACGTGCCCTCGAAGTGCGTCAATGGCCGCGTCGTATCCTGGATGTACGCGAAATAAACGACGAAGCTGCGTAGCGCCTGGTAACCTGCGCGCCTCAGATCAATGCGGCTGCGCGCCCAGCTGTCGAGATTGGAGAGCCGATCGGCCGCAGACAGTGCGGTGAACCGGCGTGCGTGCAGATTGAGGATTGTACCGTGCTCGATGAGACCGAGAACCGTCTTCATGTCGGTGCGGATCGGGTCACCGACGGCTGCAAGCTCGCGGTCGATCGCCTGCGCGACGCTTGCCGCCGTGACCGGTGCGCCGACCAGCATCGCTTCAGCGGCCGAGCGCGCCGTCGCATACTCCTTGTCCGTGAGCGAGAGCAGGGAGTAACGGTCGGACGCGGCCTGCGGATAATCCGTTGAACAACCCGCGGGCAGCAGTGATGCGACGACGATCGCCACCGCACCACCAGCCGTGGTGCGCAGAAATCCGCGCCGATCCAGATGCATTTCCGCCATTCGTCCAAACTAGGCGCGCATGCCCCGGCGGGGAACACTTCCGTTGTGCGGGACCACCTTCCGTTTTGCATGGCTACGACATAACTTGCCATCTCAGCGGACAAACCGCCCACACGCCGACCTGACTTGACCGCAGCACCGGAGGCCAAGCCATTGCTCGCTGTCCGCTTTCATTACCGACCCGCCCGCTACCTGTTGACGCGTTTCGCTGCGAAGCGAAATCCCAACCTCGCATTCTCCTCGATGGGCTGCGTCTCGCTCGACGAGGTCGAGCCGCCGAACCTGCCGCGGAATGACTGGGTGCGCATCGATACCACCCTTTCCGGCATCTGCGGCAGCGACCTTTCCGCCGTAACGGCGCACGACTCCTTCACGCTCGAGCCGTTCGGCGCGTTCCCCTTCACGTTCGGCCATGAGAATATCGGCCGCGTAAGCGAGGTCGGCAGCGCCGTAACCCGCTGGAAGACCGGCGACCGCGTCGTCGTCAATCCCATGCTCGCATGCAGGCAGCGCGGTCTCGATCCCGTCTGCGCAGCGTGCGAACGCGGAGAGTACGGTCTGTGCCGCCGTACCACTGATGGCGACGTCGGGACCGGCCCGATGATCGGATACTGCCCCACGGTTGGCGGAGGCTGGTCACCGTCGTTCGTCGCCCACGAATCCCAGCTCCATGACGCAGCCGGCCTGACCGATGACGTCGCGATCCTGGCGGACCCGTTCGCGTCCGCGCTGCGACCCGTCCTGCTCCATCCGCCTATGGTGGGTGACGTCGTACTCGTCATTGGTGCCGGCTCGATCGGACTCCTGACGATTGTGGCCCTCCGCGCTATTGGATGGACCGGTCCGGTCATTGTCATGGCCCGCCACGCCTTCCAGGCAGACCTCGCCTCGAAGGCCGGCGCCACCGCCGTCGTACGGTCCCCGGATGAGCTTTTCGCCTGGGCCGGCGCCCTGCCCGGCGCGCGCAGCTACAAGCCGACCCTGGCCGCACGCTTCGTCGAAGGCGGCCCATCGCTCGTCTATGACACAGTCGGTACCGAGAGCTCGGTCGGGGACTGCATGTGCCTCACGCGCGAGGGAGGACGAATTATCCTGGTCGGTGCCGCGGCCAAAGTATCCGTCGACTTCACCCGCCTCTGGTACCGTCAGCTGACCATCGCCGGTATCTTTGCCTATGGCCTCGTCCCATTCGAAGGCCGCCAACGCGACATCTATGACGTGACGCTCGAGATCCTCCGCCGGACGGACCTGGCGGGGTTGGGCCTTGTGACCCACAGCTTCGAACTGGAGGAGTACCGTGCAGCTCTCGCAGCCGCCCTCGACAAAGGCGGCAGCCGCTCGATCAAGGTCGTCATCCGACACGGAAACGCACATGGCTGATCAAGCCAACGCCATATCAAATCCGGCCATGCCCGCCGACACTCTACCCGAGTACACGAATGACCCGTTCCGCGGATTCTTTGTCGATGCGGACCTCGCGGACATCGTACCGGCCGGCTCGCTCCTCGACCTCCCGAACGTCAAACGCTGGTTCGAGCTGATCTCCTCCGGCTCGCATGCGTCGCTCTACACGTACCAACTCCCGCTCGACATGCGCTCCGGCCCCGAATCCGGCGCGTTCGGTGAGCGGTTCATCATGTTTTCGACGTACAGCTATCTCGGCCTGATCGGACATCCACGTCTTGCGACGGCGGTAAAGGAAGCGGTCGACCGGTACGGCACTTCGACCGGCGGAGTGCGACTGCTGACCGGCACGCTGGAGCTGCACCACGAGCTGGAGCACGAGCTCGCCGCATTCCTCGGACAGGAGGCCGCCGCGACATTCGGCTCCGGATACGATGCGAACATCGCGGCAATCACATCACTGTTCGGACCGAGCGATGCCGCATTGCTCGACCAGTACGCGCACCAGAGCATTCATGACGGCGCGCGCATGGCCGGTTGTGAGACGCGCCGCTTCAAGCACAATGACATGAACGATCTCGAGCGACGTCTGCGTCAGGCCCGCAATCGCGGTGCGAAGCGCATCCTCATTGCCGTCGATTCCGTGTTCAGCATGGATGGCGATCAGGCGCCGCTCGCGGAGATCATCGCGCTGCGCGACAAGTACGGCGCGTTCCTGCTCGTGGATGAAGCACACTCGATCGGCGCGATCGGTGCAACGGGCCGCGGCATCTGTGAGGAACAGAACATCGATCCCGCCAGCATCGACATCCTCACCGGTTCGCTGTCCAAGGCCATCCCCTCGTCGGGTGGATTCGTTGCGGGATCGAAGGCGCTCAAGATCTACATGCAGCATGGGTCCGCGCCGTACATGTTCTCTGCTGCGCTTACACCTGCGAATGCAGCAGCGATTCTCGAAGCGCTGCACATCATCCAGGAAGAGCCCGAACATATCGCGCGGCTGCGTGAGAACACGCACCACCTGAAGCAGGGGCTGTCTGAGCTCGGCTTCGACACGGGCGCATCGACCACACCGGTCGTTCCGCTTATTCTCGGCGACGAGTGGCGCGCGTTCCGCGTAGCACGCAGCCTCCTCGCCAACGGCATCTTCACATCAGCTGTGATTCATCCGGCCGTTGCGATGGGACAAGCGAGGCTGCGCCTGTGCGCGACGGCTGCGCACAAGCCGGAGCATTTCGAGAGTTTGTTCGAGGCGCTGGGTGAGCATATGGACACGGAGAGGGAGGCGACCGCGTAGACCTCGGTCATCCGCCAGTTTCAGTTATCCCTCTCACCAAACAGTGAAGTCACGGGCTCCGACGCATAGATCTTCTCGATCACCGTGCCCGCGGGCGCAATCGTAAACACCTTCTGTCCGGCCCCGGTAACCTCCACGATCTGTATGGGACTCGGGGAGAGCCAGCCGAATGTAATAAAAGTGTTGCCGTTCGAAAAACGGTGCACGGAGCCAAGGCGGACGGCGAGGTTGTCCGGCGTCTCGCGGTACTCCCACTTCTTCGTCCCGGTGCGCGCATTCGTATCGATTGCGATTTCCATAGCACGCGAAAAGCTGCCGCCTGAGGGACGCTCGAAGCCATTGTCGAATACGAGCAGGCGACCGTCTGCAATCTCGCGCGCGCCGTGCTGGCCATAGAAGAGATCCGTTACTGGCAGAGTGATTGTCGCGCCTGGCCCTCCCAGTCGCCATTCCACGGATTTGAAGTCGGGCGCGACGGACGCGACCTGGTTCATGTTGCGCATCGATAGGATGTAGTTCCCTCGTGGCCCAACGTTGAGGGCGTTCGCGTGAAGCCAGTTGCTGACCGCGGACTGGCTCGTGCGCTGTGTTTTCCAATCGAAGAAGTCGAACGCCGTCCAACGCTTCACCACTACATTTGACGCAGGATCCCACTCAAAGATACCATCGCCCGTGACAACCGTATCCGCAATCGTGCGTTTGTCGGTTGCCACGAACAGGACTCCGCCGCTCGGACTGTTGGTGATCGCGTGGTGAATTGTACCGTATGACGACGACACCGGCGGCAGAGATGCGATCGTATCACCGCGCGGCCCGATGATGAAGATGCCGTTGTCGATGATCGCGACGTCGCCATTCGGCCGCCGC
>JBDSPG010000100.1:0-2849 GCA_039912685.1 Longimicrobiales bacterium
CTGCGCATTGCCCGCGAAGTAGCTGATGCTCTCGGTTATGCGCACGAGCACGGCGTGATTCATCGCGACATCAAGCCCGAGAATATTCTGCTTCAGGGCGGTCACGCGCTCGTCGCCGATTTCGGTATCGCGCTAGCCGTGCAGAGTGCCGGCGGTCAGCGAATGACGCAGACGGGACTTTCGCTTGGCACGCCGCAGTACATGAGTCCCGAACAGGCGATGGGCGAGAAATCGATCGATGCGCGAAGCGATATCTACGCGCTTGCCGCGGTTACCTATGAAATGTTGATCGGTGAGGCGCCGTTCACTGGTCCGACTGTGCAGGCAATTGTAGCGCGAGTGATGTCGGAAGATCCGCGTCCTCTGGCGACTCAGCGGAAGGCCATTCCGGAATATGTGAATGACGCCGTGCTGCAAGGTCTCGAAAAATTACCCGCCGATCGATGGGCGTCCGCACGCGAGTTTGCCGCCGCGCTCGAGGGCGGGACCGGAGCTTCGCATGCTCGCAACGCTACCGCAACCCGCTATCGCACCGGCGCTCAGGCGAGCAAAGGGTGGAATGCGCGACTTCGTGATCCAGTGGTGCTCGCGCTGGGAGCGATCGCACTCGCGAGCGCGCTCTTCGCATTTTGGCCGCGGCGCACTGAGCTCCGCGACACGGGAGAGGTAGTGCGCTTCGCGATACCGGGAACCCGGGGCGGACGCGCGAACGCACTTGGGCTCAGCACCCTTTCTGTCTCGTCTAATGGGCGCATGCTCGTTTACCTCGGCCAGACCGATGGTCGGCGGCAGCAGCTGATGGTACGATCGATCGACGACCCAGTGCCGCGTCCTCTACCGTACACGGAGAACAGTGACAACCCGGTCTTCTCGCCCGACGGCAAGTTCGTTGCGTTCATCGATGGGAATCGGCTTTACAAGATCAGCGTCGACGGCGGCAAGCCACAACTGATCGGAACAGCACCAGGCACATTCGTTGGCGCAACCTGGTCGTCTACGGGCGTCATCGTTGTATCCTCAAATGTGGGCCTGCACGTTTTCCCCGAATCGGGGGGGCCGCCCCGTGAGCTGGTCAAATCCAACCGCGCCAAGGGGATACTCTACCAGGCAAATCCAGTGGTTGTGGACGATGAACGCATCGTGCTCTATTCGAGCTGGACCAGTGCTGCCATGACCTCGGCTTCGATCGCCATTGCCTCAATGGAAACGGGTGAGACCAACGTCCTCAACGTCCGAGGGGTGCAGCCACTGGGCATTGTGGACGGCATTCTGGCTTACGTCAGCACGACCGGCACCGTTATGGGCGTTCGCATAGATGTGGGAAAGCGGAGAGTGACCGGTACGCCAGTGCAGATTGTGACCGACGTGTCGATCAATCCCACTTCGGGCCTGGCGCGCGCAGCGCTGTCGCGCACAGGCACCCTGTTCTACCAGAGCGGGACGCAACTATCGCAGCTTGTGATTACAACGACAGCCGGGACGAGCCGCACCGTCATCGAAGAACTTCGGGAGTATGGATTTCCGAGACTCTCGCCAGACGGCAGACAACTGGCGCTCGCGATCGGAGCTGTGGACCGCCGGGACATATGGTTGTATGAGCTGGCGTCCGGAACAATGACGCGACTGACGACAGAAGGCACTTTGAACGAGCGACCGGAGTGGAGTCCCGACGGAAAACGTGTGCTTTACCGATCCGATCAGAACGGCAGGGCTGCCATCTGGTGGCGCAGTGTTGATCTAAGTACACCAGCGACCGCGCTGCTCACGAGAGATCGGGAGGATTTCTTCGAGGCGGTGATATCCCCGGACGGGAAGCTCATCGCCTATCAGATGGACACGGCGGGAGCAGACATCTACTATCGGGCGGTGACCGGCGAGACTGCACCGGTTGCCATCGCTCGCAGTGCCGCAGTCGAAATGATGCAGCGAATCTCACCCGATGGTCGCTGGATCGCTTTCACAACCGACGAGTCGGGACAGCCCCAGGTTGTGGTGCAGCCGTTTCCCGGGCCGGGCGGGCGCGTTCAGGTGTCAAACGGCGGAGGATCCGAGCCCGTCTGGTCGAGAGACGGGCGACGATTGTTTTATCGCGGCGATGAGAAGTTTATGTCAGCTACGATTGGAAGCGGGCCGACGTTCGCCATTGCCGCCCGCGACACGCTGTTCGCTGATGAGTACATGTACGCCACCAATCCGCATGCAAACTATGACGTGATGCCGGATGGGAGTTTCATCTTTCTCAAGGCGGCGAGCGAAGGCAACATGGTAGTGGTGACGAACTGGAAGTCGGTGTTGCGGTCGCGGGTGGCGGGGGCTGCTGCAAGATGAGCGGCCGCGCATGAACGACGAGCGGCGGAAAACCGCTAACGCAAACCCATTCGACTCAGCATTTCCGCGTAACGCGGATCTCCTCGCAACGGGTCATAGCCCGGATCGAGATGTAGATAGATGAGCCCACCCGACCTCGCCTGATACGCGCGCTCGAGTGACTCGAAGGCCCGATCCAGATTTCCGACCGCCGCGTGGCCCATAGCGAGATATTCCGACCGGACATAATGCTGGCGCGACTCCGCCTCGAGCCGCGTGAGAATCTCCTCTGCTTCCTCCCGCCTATCGAGCGCAGCGAGTGCACGGACAATCATCGCATCATAAGACCGGACTGATCGCTCGAGCGCTTGTCCGCGCTGAAACCACTCGAGAGCCAGCTCCGCATTCCCCATTGCGAGATGCGCTGAGCCCATCCACACGAAACCGCGACCGTATTGATCGTCTATCTCGAGCAGCTCAGCACCGCTCGAGAGTGCCGCTTCATAGTCCTTTGAATACAGATGAAAGCGCGCCAGCCACCC
>JBDSPG010000161.1:0-3889 GCA_039912685.1 Longimicrobiales bacterium
CGACGGCTGGGAGCATCACTTTAACCGTATTGCGTGCCGCGATCCGTCCACGCCGGGAATAGACGTACAGGTAAAACAGCCACGCAATCATCAGGAGCAGGTATGCCGCTCGGCGGAGAAGCAGGAAATCCCGCGGGTCATTCGGGGCACGGATGATGGCAAGCCCGATGACGAGCGCGATCACTGCGCGGCCGACGTTCTGATCGAACCCGTCCACGATGCGCAGGTATCCACGAACGAGAAGCCGGCCGATGTAGCGTGTGACGCGCGGCATGAATGTGCCGGCGATCGACGCGACCATGAAACCGCCAGCGGAGGCCATGACGAATACAGGAAGCGCCGCTCCGGCGCGCGCAAACGCCGCGGCCCCAAGCAGGAGAACAGCGATTCCCAGAATTCGCGGGATCTGCTCGGCGAAAAACTCATACCAGTCCCGCGAGCTCGGCGGATCGTTCGGGAAACGCAGCTGAACCAGTTTGCGGCTGCAGTACCAGACGACCCACGCGCCGAACGTGATCGCGATTAGAGCGCGGACGATTCCGGGCAGTGCCGGATCCTCTTCGATGGTGCGCTGGAGAATATCCAGTCCCTGCGGGACTACAAGGAGTGGAAGTGCGCCAAGGAGCACCGCGATTACGGCGTAGCGAAGGCGTTTGAGGACTATCCCACGGGCGCCTCTCAGCAGCTCGGCGAGTATGGAAAGGAAGGAGATGAATACCAGCGACCATTTGATCGATGCCCCTAGTGACCCGAATCGTACGAGCGCCGAGAGGGTCGTCGATTTCGCGTTGGCCGGCTCAGCGAGCAGTGTTCCAGCGACAAAGAGCGGAATGTTCTCGAAGAGGATGTCGATTGCGCCGGCGGCGAGCGGAACGAGCAGGAAGATGTGATTGCGTCGGGGCAGCCGTGCGTGCGTCTCGGTGCCGTCGACGTTGAACCTGCGCTGTCGCTCGGCCCAGATAAAGAACGCGCACAGGGTGGCTGCGTAGGTGACCGGGAAGAGAATGTCCCATGTGATGAGGCTGTTCAGGAAGGCGCTGTCGCACCCCCTGGCCTCGAGCTGCTGCATGAGCGCGCCGAAGCGGCGCGATGAGAACGTGAGCTCGAGGTCGATGATCCTCACCGGAAGCGTTCGGCACGCCTTCGGCGCTGCAGCTCGCATGAGGATAGCGACAAGGGCGGTTATGCCACCGAGTGCCGCGACGATGCGGAAGGTCTCGATTCGCCTGGCGAGTGGCGAATCGAAACGGTCTCTGATCCAGTTGGCCCATCCTTGGAGGCGGGCGAGCATCGATCAAAAGTGGGGAGTTTCCGGATTCCCGCAATGCCGGTTCCATATCACGGAAGTGCAGTTTTGTGTCAGCCGCGACTTGCGCGGCAGGACCGAGCCGAGCTGATCTGTACCGCCGGAGTCAATGATCTTCACGCAGAATGTCGATGCGTGTATATACGTAGTAAATGAAGTCGGACCCGCATCGT
Organism: Longimicrobiales bacterium; assembly: GCA_039912685.1. GTDB lineage: Bacteria > Gemmatimonadota > Gemmatimonadetes > Longimicrobiales > RSA9 > DASUXU01. The sequence continues at coordinate 1,480 of JBDSPG010000161.1, forward strand.
GTTTCATCTGACCAGTCTGTAGAGCCTCGCTCCGCAGAGCTGACTCGGCCGCTCAGTCTTGGACGCGCCGCGGTCGTAACGGGGATCATTCTGACTGGTTCCCTTGTCGCGATTCTCGGTCTTGGAGTCGGGCGTGATACGCTCGGAATTGTACCGAACCCCGGTGCGCCGGCGCGTATTGAGCTGAACATCGATGGCGTCGGGGCGTCAGGCAGCGCATCCTTCACTCGTCAGATCGCAATCACGCCCGACGGTACCGGGGTGGTCTTCGTGATGAAGGGCGAAGGCGGCGACGACGTTCTCGCGTATCAGCCTACCGATTCGGGGCCTGCGGTAGTACTTCAGGGAACCGAGGGTATCACATCGCCGGATCTGTCACGAGATGGGCGAACGGTTTTGGGGATGCGGGATAGTGCTGCGGCCAGTCAACAAGTCCGAGTAAGTGTGAGAGGTGGCACGCCTTCGCTCGAGGAGGCGGAGCCTGATCCTAGACGTGCAGCTCTCGAGGCGGAGGGACTGCGTGTGCAGCAGATGTTGAATCGCAATCGCACAGCGCTTGTCGTGAATGCTCCGCCTGGAAGAGCTGGGGGTCCAGCGATTGCCCGCGACATCAAGGCTCGAACCGACATACGTGTGCTGAGTGATGACGTCGTTGGGATGCGCTCTGCCGCGGGAGTATTGATCTACGTGAAGGCTGATGGAACGATGTGGGCGGCGCCGTTCGATGAGAAGCATACTCGAGTGACTGGCGCCTCTCGTAGAATCGCGACGAACGTTGCAATTACCGGCGACGGGGTAGCACAATTCGATGTATCGAAGAACGGCAATGTTGCCTACATGACGGAAGGTGGGCGTTCGCTAGTGATCGTGAATCGAGAGGGTCGGCTGCGCGAAGCGACTCGTGAGCGGAAGGGTTTCGGCAGTCCACGCTTCTCGCCAGATGGAAGACGAATCTCTGTCGACTTCACGGATTCTGCCGGTCGCGATGTGTGGGTTGTGAACGCAGATGGCGGCGCGATGTCGCGAGCAACCTTCGTGGGCGATGCGCATGATGCGGTGTGGACGCCCGATGGACAGTTTCTCACGTTCACTTCGTTCAGACGCGGATCGCTCGGTATTTATCGTGTGCGCCCTGGCGCGCGTGGGACGCCCGACTCCCTCTTCACGGCTATACCTCTCGTGTACTCGGGAGAATGGTTGAAGGACGGGAGCGGACTGGTGACGACGGCTGCCGACCTTGCTCCTCGTTCTGGGCTCGACGTTGCGTTCATCGATAATGCGGGTGTAGGGCCGATCGTTCCCGTTGTGGTCGATGGCAATCGCGCACGGTCTCCGGTTGTGTCGCGTGATGGCAAGTGGGTCGCGTACGTCTCGAATCGAAGCGGTCGTGACGAGATCTATGCTCGTTCACGAATGCGAAACGGATTGGAGGCTCGCATCTCAAAGCACGGTGGAACTGAGCCGGTTTGGAGTCCGAGCGGGCTCGAGCTGTACTACAGGGAAACTGCGACCGGGTTCCTCGTTACTTCGCTGATTCGTGCAGATTCGGCGATCAGAGGCGGGATGCTCACTTATCTTTTTTCGGTGCGCGATATGGTGCCGGGAGTGTCGCACGCGAATTACGATGCTGGTCCTGATGGATGGACGCTGGTGATGGTGCGTCGATCGTTGGATAGTCGGGTGCGCATTCTCAGAAACGTGCCGGAGATGTTGCGCTCGGTTCCGCCCCGCAGGTGATCCTTGGCCGGCTACCTGAAACTCCTCGCCTGGTGCTCCAACCGCTTTACCTCCAGCTCTTTGAACCGCTTCCCAATCACGTTCAGCACATTTCCGTCTTTTTCGAATCTTCCCTGCACGACGACGAAAGTCGCGAACTTTACCACCTCGCTGTACTCATCCACCAGGTAGCTCGGAACGACGACATTGATGAACCCCCACTCATCCTCGAGCAGCAGAAAGATCGTCCCGTTCGCCGAAGCAGGCCGCTGACGAATCGTCACCAGGCCGGCGACAATGATCGGCTCCCCGCCCTTCATCGCGAGCAATCCCTGACTATCCACAACACCCGCTCGCCGCAAGCGAGGTCGCATGTGCTGCATGGGATGACCAGTGACACTCACTCCCACAGCGAAGTAATCCAGGTAGACCAGCTCAGTCGGAGTCAGCACACGAGGTGCGTGCATGTCCCGCGTCGCCGGCGCAAAGGGCAGCGAATCACCACACACACGCAATGCCTCCCACGCAGCTTTCCTGCGATCGGGCTCCCACGCCGCGAATGCACCGGCACGCGCGAGGTGTAATGCATCTGCTCGTTTGAGACGAGCGCGCAACACGATGTCTTCTATCGAAGTGAAAGGGCGGTCAGGATAAGTCGCTGATATCGCAGACATGTCATCGAGAGCGATCGCTG
>JBDSPG010000169.1:0-5128 GCA_039912685.1 Longimicrobiales bacterium
GCAGCGAGTGGGGCATTACGATCAGGGGTGCGAGATCCTGCGACGAATGCAGCGCCACACGCCGCCAGGAAGACCGTGCTAACGATCGCGATCTCGCCGGATGTCACACGCTGACGGCCCTGCTCGCCGTGCCGGATTGCGATGAGGAGCACCGCGATGTAATTGACTGCGAGAAACACGGTCGCCGCTCGCACGATGGCGTCCCACGATCCGAAATGGCCCGCCAGGAAGTCGAGGCCTTGAAGCGCGGCCCAGGAAACAGCGATGTAGGCGAATGACCACTGGACGAGCTTGCGCTCGCGGATGCGTTGCCAGGGATTGTCCATCCCCCGAAGGTAGGACCGGTCTCAGTGCGGTGCAACACAACTGCGCCCGCCCACGGCGGGGGGTCGGACTGTGGTTCAGCGCTCGGCCATGTTGTATAGTGTGGCGTCACGTCCGACGTCGCATTCAGAAACCGCCGGGGGCATGCCTTGAGTTACACCGTACAGGATCTGCTGGAGCTGCTCGACCTCGAGTCGATCGAGGAGAACATCTACCGCGGTCTCAATCGCGACATCGGCACCGGCCGCGTGTTCGGCGGGCAGGTTATGGCGCAGGCGCTGGTAGCGGCGCAGCGGACAGTGCCGGAAGAGCGTGTAGCGCACTCGATGCACGGATACTTCATCCTGCCGGGTGACATGAATGCGCCGATTGTCTACTTCGTGGACCGGCTGCGTGATGGCAAGAGCTTCACAACGCGACGCGTGACCGCGATTCAGCACGGCCGCGCGATCTTCAACATGTCTGCATCATTCCAGATCGTGGAGGATGACGGACCCGAGCATCAAACCGAAATGCCCGCAGCGCCGCCGCCGGAATCGCTCGTGCCGGATCTCGAGCTCGTGCGCTCTCGCGCGGATTCGATTCCCGATCATCTGCGACCGATTCTGACGCAGGACCGGCCCATCGATTTCCGCCCCGTCGATCCCATCGATCCGTTCGATCCCGTCGCGCGACCGCCGCGACGGATGCTCTGGGCCCGTGTCATCGGTGACATGCCGCGTGAATCCCTCGCGAATCAGGCCGTACTCGCCTACGCATCGGATTACGGATTGCTTGCGACGTCATTGCTGCCGCACGCTCTTTCCATTCATACGCCGGGCATGCAGGTGGCAACGCTCGATCATGCAATCTGGTTTCATCGCCCCGTCCATTACGACCAGTGGCATCTGTATGTCATGGACAGTCCATCGGCATCAGGGGCGCGAGGCTTCACGCGAGGCAGCATCTTCAATGAGAAGGGGCAGCTCATCGCTTCCACTGCGCAGGAAGGACTGACCCGGTATCACGGATGACAGCGCGGCCACGCGTGCGCCGGCGCACGCCGCTGGTCGGCATGTTCGCGCTCGTTACGTCGCTGGTACTGCTAGCGGTCGCAATACTCGCAATAATTCCCGCGCCGACCTACAACCTCTGGAAACTCAAGATCCTCGTAACCGAGTGCGGCCATTTCGTCGCGCCGGTCGCACTCTTATCGCTTTTGTTCTGGCGCCGATCCAAGCTGACACGTGCTGCTGCAGTGATCGCGGCGATTGCGTCTTGTATTCTCCTCGTGCCGACAATAAATGCATTACATGTGCTGCGCAGTCTGCCGGAGCCGCGGCCCTCGGTATTCCGGTTCATCGGATCGTTGTACAGCGGACGCGAAATTCCCGTTACGCCACGCCGGCTCATGATCCGCGTACCTGGCGCAGCAGTGCTGCCGACAGACTTCTACACCGCGCGGGGACGCACGAAGGCAAGTGGAAAAGCGGGGCCGCTCATCGTCGTGATCCACGGCGGCAGCTGGCAGGGCGGCGATCCCGCGCAGCTCGCACCGCTCAACTACAGACTCGCGCATGAAGGCTATGCAGTCGCTGCCATCTCATACCGTTTCGCACCGCGCGAAAAGTTTCCCACGCAGTTGAGTGATGTGCGGGAGCAGGTCAGCTGGTTGCGCGCGAACGCGCGTGAGCTCGGCTTCGATCCGGACCGAATTGTCGTCATGGGCAGATCGGCAGGCGGGCAGCTGGCGCTGCTCACGGCCTATGCGGACCGTGATCCGTTTGTCATCGGTACCATCGCCTTCTATGCGCCAGCCGACCTCACCTGGGGTTATGCGCACCCGTCTCCGCCACGGGTGCATCCAAGCCAGCGGCTCCTCCGCGAGTACGTAGGCGGAGAGCCGGTGACGCACGCCCGCGCGTATGCGACAGCGTCGCCCATTACATTCGCGGACAGTGCCTCGCCGCCCACACTGCTCGTGCATGGCGGAAGTGACGAGCTCGTGAGCATCGAGCACTCGAAGCGGCTCGCCAACGTTCTGCTGCGCGCTCGCAACCCCGCACGGTTCGTGATCCTGCCGTGGGCGACGCATGGCTGCGACTACATCGTTCGCGGCCCGTGCTACCAGATCAGCTCGATCGTCGTGGAGGGGTTTCTTCTGCGGGTCGCGCCGATCTCGAACTAGGCTTCCGTCGTCAGCTCAGCGATTCCGTATTCCCCTGGGTCCTTACCATCTGCGTCCTTCGTGAGCAGACGCTTTAGCGCGATGGGGGCGAGGAATGTGGTTGCCATGACCATGAACATCACACCGCTGAAGTCGCCGGCCGCGAGCACACCCGTGGTGAGCCCCATCTGGGCAAAGATGAGGCCTACCTCACCGCGCGGAACCATTGCCACGCCAATGACGAGCTTGCGACCCTTGAACCACCACGGCGCATAGCCCGCAGCAATCTTGCCCACAACGGCAACGAGTGTGAGTGCAATTCCAAACAGCGTAACGTCGAGGGTTGCGAATGAGCGCACATCGACAGCGGCACCAACGGCGACGAAAAAAATCGGCACGAAGAAGTAGCCGAGTCTCACGACCCCGGCTTCGACTGCGCGGTGCTGCGGTGTCGGCGCGATCACGAGTCCGGCGGCGAACGCGCCAATGATGAACGCGGAGCCCACGCGCTCGGCAATAACTGCGAAGAGGAATGCGAGCGCCAGGCCCATCATCGCGACGGTCTGCTCCTTCCCGATGCGCCCCAGCATTGCGAACAATGGCGGTACCACCAATCGTCCAAGCACGATGGCCGCAGCGAGGAAACCGAAGGCTGCGGCCGTCGTCAATGCAACGCCCCCCACGCTCAGCGTGCCGCCGGCAACGACACCGCCAACAACGGAAAGGATGACCAACCCGAGCACATCATCGATCACCGCCGCGCCAAGCACGATCTGGCCTTCGGGATCGTTCAGTCGTCCGAGATCGGAAAGGACGCGCGCAGTGATACCGACCGAGGTCGCGGTGAGCGCTGCACCGGCAACGAGGCTGGGGAGCAGGTCGAGCCCGAAGAGGCTCGCGACCAGGTAGCCGAGGCCGAACGGCAGCGCGACGCCGGCAAGGGCAACCGCGAACGCCGCCGGTCCCACCGACATCAGCTTCTTCAGGTCCGTCTCGAGGCCGATCTCGAAAAGAAGAATGATGACGCCGACTTCGGCCAGGAGGTGAATGATTTCGACTTCAGGGTGGACCACGCCCAGCACGGATGCGCCGAGCAGGACACCTGCGACCAGCTCACCGAGGACGGCGGGCTGTCCGAAGCGTTCCGCAAGCTCCCCCAGAAGCTTGGCTGCCACGAGCGTGGATGCGATGACGAAAAGAAATTCGGCGACGTGCATGATGAAAGGTTCCACGCGCACGCCGCCGCGTCAACCCGGTCGAGTGCCCTCGTGCCATACAGGCCTGCTCTCCCTTCGTCACAGGCCGGGCGTGCGGCCAGGCTCGTCCGCAAGTGTCGTATCCAGGATCATGATCTTCTGCCAGACGCTGTTCGACAGGCTGGCGGCAAGCGTTTCGATGTCATTCACCGCGTCGAGAACCACGGGGTCATTCATGTACTGCATGTGAAGCGCGGCAATCTTGCTGCTGAGTGAAAGCAGCTCGGAGCAGTAATCGAGGTACCGCGTCAGCTCGAAACGCGTGAACTTGCGCTGCGGCGATGACGGCGTCGTGGCATCAGGTGTGAACAACCATTCCGGGTCCTTCGTCAGCTGATGCATGTCGACAATGTGAACAATGCTGCGCAGCCGGTGCAGGTTGCGCAATGCCACATGCCGCTTGTATCGACCTTCCATCGTCGCAAGAAAAAAGATTGCGAGGGATAGCAGTACTACATCGTTGATGCCCGATTCGATGGTCTGCAGTGTATCCGGCAGACCGATGACGTGTGGTGCTTTCAATGATGTGATGAGCACCACAAGACTCGTGGCGACGGCCATCACCAGTGCGACACCCGTTAGCGCGAGCACGCGCAGCGGCCAGTACGGTCTGCGCAGCCGGTTCCATACGGCGCCTGATTCTTCCGCGACACGGTACAGGTCGCCGCTGACACGGCCGAGACCGGAGGACGGGAAGCGTTCATTGATCCGCGCATGCAGCCGCTCAATCGTTTCGAGTACGCGCGCAGGCTGAAGAGTCTCAGTGCTTTTCACAGGTTCGTCCTTCACGTGCACGGTGTTCCTCCATGTCTGATCATCGCACGGTCTTTACGCGTTTGGATGGTTCACGGCGTACCAGACGCGTAACGACCGGGCCGCACGGCCACCGCCCGTTCCAGCAACAGGGTTGACGTCCGCCCACGTCCACAGCACTGTACACAATAATCCCTGAGCCAGGAGATGGCGACCATGCGACGCAGAACGGTGACATTGATGACGGTCCTGATGGTACTCGCACCGGCGTGGGTGCGGGCGCAATCCATCAATGCAGCGGGCCGGGTGACGGATCAGGCGGGGCTTCCGCTGCCACTGGTTCGGGTCGTTGAGAAGGGAACGTTGAACGAGACGCTGACGAACGGGCAGGGTCGTTATGAGCTGCGGGGACTGCGCGGGCCGGCGGTGCTTGTGTTCACGCGGGCGGGGTACCGTGAAGAAGAGCGACCTGCGGCGGCCATGGTCAATGTCTCCCTGTCGGAAGCCATCGCGCTTGGTTCACTTGAAGGCGTGGGTACGCGGCGCGTGGATCGCGCGCCGACAAACACACCGTTGCCGGTTGACATCATCGATCTCCCGTCGGTGACGCAAGCATCCGGGCAGCTGGATCTGAACCAGCTGCTGCAGT
>JBDSPG010000253.1:0-3601 GCA_039912685.1 Longimicrobiales bacterium
GATGAGCCTGGAGGGATTGCGCGGTACCCCCGTCGCATTCGATGAACGCATTCAGCGCGCCCGCCCGCAGGCCGGCCAGGTGGTGAGCGCGCAACGGCTGCGCACGTTGTTGCGCGGTTCGGAGATCCGCGAATCCCATCTCCACGACGACCCGCGGGTACAGGACGCATACTCGCTGCGCTGCATGCCGCAGGTGCACGGAGCCGCGCGCCAGGCGCTCACTTTTGTGCGCCAGGTTCTCGAGATCGAAGCAAACAGCGCAACGGACAATCCGCTCATCTTCGCGGAAGACGAAACGATCCTGAGCGGCGGCAACTTCCACGGGCAACCGGTTGCGCAGGTGCTCGATCTGCTCGCGATTGCGATTGCGGACCTCGGTTCCATTTCGGAACGCCGCATCGCACGCATGATCGATCCCGCATTGTCCGGTTTGCCCGCATTCCTGACGAAGGATCCCGGCGTGAATTCGGGATTGATGATGGCGCAGATCGTTGCCGCAGCGCTGGTGGCGGATCTGCGGCTGCAGGCGCATCCCGCGAGCGTGGATTCCGTTCCGACGGATGCGAACAAGGAAGACCACGTATCGATGGGCGTGCATGCAGCACTGAAGGCAAGGGAGGCAGTGCGTATCGTGCAGAGTGTGCTTGCGCTCGAGCTTCTCACGGCGGCGCAGGCGCTCGAGTTCCTTAGGCCGCTGCGCCCGGGGAAGGGCGTCGAGCGCGCGTACGAGCTGGTGCGCGAGCGCGTGCCCGCGCTCGAACAGGACCGCGTCCTCTCCGGCGACATCGCGCTGCTCGAGGACCTGGTGCGGGACGGCGTGCTCTCGAGGATCTGGCAGGACGCATGAGCGTCGACATCTTCACCGGCGCGGCGCAGATCCTTCCGTGCACGGGGACCGATCGCGCGAGCGTACTGGAGAATGCTGCGATCGCAGTTGAAGATGGCGTCATACGCGACATCGGCCTTGCTTCCGATCTCGCGCATCGATACGAATCGGCGCGCCACGTCGACTGCGCTGGTGCCGTGATCACGCCGGGCTTCATCGATTCACACACACATACCGTGTTCGGCGGCTGGCGCGCGGGCGAGTACGCTCTGCGATCGCGTGGCGTTCCATACATGGAGATCGCGCGACAGGGCGGGGGCATCAATGCATCGGTTCGCGACGTGCGTGCCACATCACAGGATGCGCTCACGGATTTACTGCGCGTTCGTCTGCAGGAGATGCTTGCCCACGGCACCACGACGGTTGAGGTGAAGAGCGGGTACGGTCTGTCGCTGGAGGCCGAGCTCAAGCAGCTGCGCGCGGTGAAAGCGGTTGCACAGGAGGGGTGGGATGTGCTGCCGACATTTCTCGGCGGACACGAGTGTCCGGCAGAATATCGCGACAATCGCGAGGAGTATGTAACACTCGTCGCCGACGTGATGATTCCGGCGGTAGCTGCGGAAGGACTCGCGCAGTTCTGCGACGTGTTCTGCGAGCCGGGTGTGTTCACACCGGAGCAGAGTCGCCGGATGTTGGTGGCAGGACAGGCGCATGGGATGGTTGCAAAGCTCCACGCGGACGAGCTGGAAAATTCAGGCGGCGCAGAGCTCGCTGCGGCACTGGGCGCAGCGTCAGCCGATCATCTCGCGGCCATCAGTGATGCAGGTATCGCGGCACTGGCTGGATCGACCACCGTCGCAACGCTGCTCCCTACGACCATGCTCTTCCTCGGCAGGAAGGCCTACGCGCCGGCCCGTCGCATGATCGATGCTGGCGTGCGCGTTGCTCTCGCAACAGACTTCAATCCCGGCTCGTCACCCACCCACAGCATGCCGCTCACGCTTACGCTGGCCTGCTCCCAGATGGGGATGGATCCGCTCGAGGCGATCGTCGCGGCCACGGCCGGCGGAGCGGCTGCGCTTCAGCTTCAGGATGGCCGCGGCACACTCGTGCAGGGTGCGCCCGCCGACCTCATCGTCTGGGACCTCGCCGACTACCGCGAGATCCCGTATCGCTTCGGCGGGCCTCCAATCCGGACTGTCTACAAGGGCGGGAAACCGGTGACCCCGTGCTTGTGACCCTCCACCCCCGCCTGTATCTTCGCACTCTGTGAGCACTGTCCGGATCCTTGAAGCAGTGCCCAATTTCAGCGCAGGGCGCGATCCGCGAGTCGTGACGGAAATCGTTGCGGCCGTGGAGGAAGCGGGCGCGGAAGTCCTCGACTGGTCGGCGGATCCCGACCATAACCGGGCGGTCGTCACGTTCATCGGGACGCCCGAGACGGTCGAGGATGCAGCCATCGCGGCTGCCCGGGTAGCCGTCCGTCGGATCGACCTGCGAACTCATTCCGGGCTGCACCCGAGGATCGGTGCGATTGATGTTCTGCCGTTTGTCCCGCTCGTCGGCCTCTCACCGGAGGACGCGCGAGAGAGTGCACACCGTGTTGGCAAGCGTCTCGCATGTGAAGTGGGCGTGCCCGTGTACTATTATGCGGATGCGTCGAACCCGGCCGGCCGCTCGCTCGCCGAACTTCGGCGAGGCGGTTTCGAAGCGCTGCTCGAGCAATGGCCCGAAGACCGGATACCTGATATGGTGCCAGCGGACTGGCACCACCCGGGTGCACATCCGACGGCAGGGGCCACCGCGGTCGGCTCCCGCCCGGTACTGCTCGCATGGAATGTCGTGGTCGGCGGAATCGATCTGACGCAGGCAAAGCGCATTGCGAAGGAGATCCGCGAAACGAATGGAGGCATCGACGGTGTACGCGCTCTCGCATTTGCCCTCAAATCGAACGGCCGCGTGCAGATCTCGATGAATCTCGAAGATGTCGAACGCAATTCGCCGATGAACGTGTTCCGCCGCATTGAGCACCGTGTCGCGGAGGTCGGCGGAAACATCATCGAAACCGAAGTCATTGGCATGCTCCCGGATGCTCTGCTGGTGGAAGCGGCGTCCGATCGCTTGAATCTGGTAAAACCCGCTGCGTCGAAGCAGCTCACACGACAGGTGCTAAGGCACGCAGCACAACAGCAATCACCCGTGCGGTCGGCGGAATGAAGTCAATAACGAAGTTGAAGGACGACGCTCGCAAACACGAGCAGAAGGAAGAGTGGGAGAAAGCCATCCAGGCTTACCTCGAGGTCCTGAAGACCGGCGAGGAGGGCGAGGGTGAGCTGGACCTGCCGCTGTACAATCGCGTCGGCGATCTGTATCTGCGGGTGAACAAGCCGAGCGATGCGGTGCGCTACTACGCGCAGGCCGCCGATCGGTACGCGGAAGCCGGCCTCTTCAACAACGCGATCGCGCTGTGCAACAAGGCCATGCGCTACGCACCGCACCAGGTCGACCTCGTCCGCAAGCTCGGTCAGTTCAGCGCGTCCCAGGGATTCGTCACCGATGCGCGCCGCTACTTCCTCGATTATGCAGAGAAGCAGCTCGCAGTAGGCGAGGTCGATGACGCGTTGTCGGCGCTCCAGGAGTTTGCGGATACATCCGATGATGCGGACGTGCGCGAGCTGCTCGCGCAGCATCTCCACTCGAATGGCAGAACTACTGAGGCCGTAGCCGAGCTCAAGAAGGCGCACACCATGCGTGTGCGCGCCGGTGACCAGGCGG
>JBDSPG010000323.1:0-7803 GCA_039912685.1 Longimicrobiales bacterium
CTCTCTCGTATTGCGCGGCTGCAGGACCAGGTGCCCGCGGATTCGTTCGAGTCGATCCGTGATGTCATTGAGCTCGAGCTCGGCGTTCCGCTCGACAAAGCGTTCGATGATTTCCAGCAGGTGCCCGTCGCCGCCGCCAGCCTCGGTCAGGTGCACCGCGCGACACTTCGTGGTGAACCCGTTGCCGTAAAGGTGCTGCGACCTGGTGTCGAGGCACTTATTGCGGTCGATGTCGACATCTCGTTCCGTATCCTGCTGCTGCTCAATATCGTCTTCCCGAACCACCACGTGCGCGCGCTCACGAACGTCGTCCGTGAGTTCAGCGCGCGCATTCGCGAAGAGATGGATTTCCGGGAAGAGGCTGCGCACATCGCGATGTTCCGCAAGCAGTTCGCGGACGAACCAAAGGTCAAAGCTCCTCGCGTTTATGACGAGATGACGCGCCGTCGCGTCATTGTTCTCGAGTGGATCGATGGCGACAAGATCGATCAGCTTTCCGCGCGCTTCGCTGCAGGCGACCTCGATTTCCGCCGCATGATGGAAACACTGACCGAGCTGTACCTCCGCATGATGATGGTCCAGGGCTTCATGCATGCCGACCCGCATCCGGGCAACCTGCTGGTGCAGAAGGACGGCACGATCGTGTTGCTCGACTGGGGCATGGTCGTGCAGCTCACGCGCAACACGCGCGATGGTCTTCTGCGCACTGCCATGGCCGCGGGGCGCGATGATCTCGACGGCATCATCAACGGCATGTACGAGCTTGGGATGATCGATCCCGAAATCTCCCGCGCGGAGATCCGCGATGCGGCTGCCGAAATTCTCGGCATCATCGACCGCGTCCGCGATCTGGGGATGAGCAAGGCGCAGGAGCTGGTGGGTGAGCTCATGGACACGTTCTACACGTGGCCGCTCATGCTGCCGCGCGAACTCGTGTATTTCTTCCGCGCAACCGCACTGCTCGAGGGCATCGGCTTCCGCTATGACCCGACGTTCAACGGACTCGAGGTGGCACGGCCTGTCATCCGTCGCCTGAAGTTCGAGCTGCTGGAGGTGACCGCCCGCGCGCCGAAGGAAGTAGCACGAAATGTGTTCGACGAGATTCGTGCGGGTTTCGGCGCCGTGCGGGACGTCATCACGCGAACCGACCGTGAGGAGCTGCGCGTCCGCATCCATCCGCGTGACCTCGGTCATGTCGAACGCTTTCTGTCCTTGCAGGTGCGACGTGTACTGCTCAGCATCTTCGCGCTGACCATCGCGCTCATCACGAGCATCACGTTCCTGGCACTGCACAACGGCTACCTGCTCGTCATCGGACTCATCGCGTCGCTCGTCATGTTCCTGGTCGTCCTGTTCCTTCCCACCCACCTGCTCGAGAACCCAATGCGCCACGCGCGCGGGATCAAGCCGGAGTCATGACGATGCACAGCGAGCTGCTGTCACGTTTCGATCGCGGTGAGCGCGCTGCCCTTGGACGCGCGATCACGATTGTGGAGAACCAGCGTCCCGGCTTCGAGGAATTGCTTGAGACGCTCTATCCGAGACTGGGTCGCGCGCATCGCATCGGCATTACCGGTCCGCCGGGGGCTGGTAAGTCCACGCTCAGCTCTGCACTGGCGGCGCACTGGCGCGAGCAGGGCCTGCGCGTCGGCATTGTGGCCGTTGACCCGACAAGTCCGTTCACAGGCGGCGCTCTGCTCGGCGACCGCATCCGAATGAATGATCACGCGCTCGACAACGGTGTGTTCATCCGTTCAATGGCGACACGCGGCGCGCTCGGCGGGTTGTCGCTCGCCACAAAGGAAGTCGCGGATGTGATGGATGCGTTCGGCTTCGATCGCATCATTGTCGAGACCGTCGGTGTCGGTCAGTCGGAGCTCGATGTCGCGGCCGCCGCGGATACCACGGTTGTTGTGCTCGTTCCGGAGTCCGGTGATTCGATTCAGGCGATGAAGGCTGGACTCATGGAGGCGGCGGATCTCTTCGTCATCAACAAGTCCGATCGACCGGGTGCTGACAAGCTCTCGCGCGAGCTCTCGCTCATGCTCCACTTCCGGCACGGCCGGGCACTGCGCAACGTGCCCGCACATCATGGGGTCGATCTCTCGCCCGCCGACTGGTCGATCCCGGTGCTCAAGACGATCGCCGGGAACAGTGGCGGTGTCCCCGAACTGTCGACGGCGATCGAACAGCACGGGGAATGGCTGGATGCTACCGGCGAGCGGACGGGCCGTCGCCGGCACCGCCTCGGCGACCGGGTCCGCGAGCAGGTGGCTCGTGGCCTGGACCGTCTGGCGTGGAAGCAGAGCGGCGGGGAAGCGCTCCTGGCGGACGCCATTCCCGACCTCGAGCAGGGTCGGCTGACCCCCTACGCCCTCGCGGCGCGCATTCTGCTCGCTGTCAGAGGCTCAGGAACCGGGTAGTCGTGTATTATCTTCAGGCAGCACTGAACAACCAGGGGATGGGTGATCGATGACTGTAATCAATGCGTCGGCTCGGGATGTTGCGCTGACAAGCCCGGAAAGCCTGGCGCGCATCGAGCGGCAGGAGCAGGAGATCGCGGAGCTGCGCGCGCGGTTGGCACAGTGGGAGGCCGACTTCGACCGATTGCCGCGCAGGCAGAAGGAGTTCAGCTCCATCTCCGGCACGCCTGTCGAGCCGCTGTATACCCAAGCGAGCCTGACGCCCGGCTGGGATGAGCTCGAGCAGCTCGGACTGCCCGGCGAGTTTCCGTTTACGCGCGGTCCCTACACGTCGATGTATCGCACCCGCCTGTGGACCATGCGGCAGTTCGCAGGGTTCGGCTCGGCCGTAGAGACCAATGAGCGCTTCAAGTACCTCCTCGAGCACGGCCAGACTGGACTCTCCGTCGCATTCGACTTCCCGACATTGATGGGCTACGACTCGGACCACCCGCGCTCGCTCGGCGAAGTCGGCAAGTGCGGTGTCGCGATCTCGAGTCTCGCCGACATGGAGACACTGTTCGACGGCATTCCGCTCGACCAGGTGTCCGTCTCCATGACCATCAATGGGCCGGCCATCATCCTGTTCTGCTTCTATGTCGTTGCTGCCGAAAAGCAGGGTGTGTCCGCTGACCAGCTGCGCGGCACCGTGCAGAACGACATTCTCAAGGAGTACATGGCGCAGCACGCGTGGATCTATCCACCGGAGCCCGCACTCTCGCTGATCACAGACATGTTCGAGTGGTGCTCGCGCAACGCGCCGAAGTACAACCCCATTTCGATCAGCGGTTACCATATTCGCGAAGCCGGCGCGACTGCCGTTCAGGAGCTCGCGTTCACACTGCGCAACGGCTTCGAGTATGTCGAGCGCGCGATTGCACGCGGTCTGGATGTCGATGACTTCGCGCCTCGTCTGTCATTCTTCTTCGACGTGCACAATGATTTCTTCGAGGAGATCGCGAAGTTCCGCGCGGCGCGCCGCATCTGGGCCAGGCGCATGCGGGATGTGTATGGGGCGAAGAAGGAGGAATCGTGGCGCCTGCGCACCCACGCACAGACTGCCGGTGTGACGCTGGTCGCGCAGCAGCCGGAGAACAACATCGTGCGCGTCGCCTACCAGGCGCTGGCTGCAGTACTCGGCGGGACGCAGTCGCTGCACACGAACTCGATGGACGAGACACTCGCACTGCCGACCGAGAAGTCTGTGCGCATCGCACTGCGCACACAGCAAGTGATTGCGTTCGAAACAGGCGCTGCAAATACCATCGACCCGCTCGCCGGCTCCTACTACGTCGAGAGTCTGACCGACCAGATGGAACATGAATGCGAGGACATTTTCGAGGAAGTCGATCGCCTCGGCGGCGTGGTCAACGGTCTCGACATGGGCTACTTCCAGCGCGAAATCGGTGCGAGCGCGGAACAGCAGCAGCGCGAGATCGAGCAGAACGACCGAATCATTGTCGGCGTGAACGCGTTCCCGGAAGGCAACGATGACGCTGCACTCGATATCCTGAAGATCGGCGCCGAACCGGAACGTCTGCAGCGTGAACGCCTCGCTTCATTGCGCAGCACGCGCGATGACGAAGCCGGAACTCGCGCGCTCGAAGCACTCGCGTTGGCTGCGCGAGAAGGCACGAACGTCGTCGAGCCGATGCTCGAGTGCGTGCGACAGTATTGCACGCTCTTCGAGATCAGGCACGCGCTGGAAAAAGAATATGGCGCATACCGGGAGCCGATCTTTTTCTAGCATGACACGGCCCCGTAATATTCTTTTCGATGTCGGCGGTACCCTGCTCCATGTCGACCGCGGCTTCATCCTGTCGTGTCTCGCGGAGCGCGGCGTGCATCGTGATGATGCGGAATTCGCTGCTGCGGACTATCGTGGCCGCGAGGCCATGGCGCTGATCCTGCGCTCCGGCAACCCCGGCACCGATACCATCCGCTGGCGCGCGTATGCAGGGACACTCCTGAAGGAACTCGGTTGCAGCGACGAAGATGCCATGGCGGTCGGCATGCGCGTGCGCGAGCACAACACGAACGGCAGGCTGTGGGGACACGTCGAGAAAGGCACCGCAGAGACGCTGCAGCAACTCAAGGATGACGGCTATCGCATTGCCGTCGTCTCCAACTCCGATGGCCGTGTCGCCGAGTTCCTCGCCCACGCCGGACTCGCACATTATTTCGAGATCATTGTCGATTCCGGCACGGAAGGCGTGGAGAAACCCGATCCGCGGCTGTTTCTCATCGCGTGCGAACGCCTCGGCATTGATCCGGCCGAGACACTCTATGTCGGCGACCTGTACGAGATCGATGTCGTCGGTGCGCGTGCCGCCGGAATCACTGCGCTGCTGATCGACCCCGCGGACACGTGCCCCGATGCGGATTGCGATCGCATCCAGGCGATACCCGAGATCCTGGACTGGCTTGCGGATCCCGCCCGCGGATGAGCTGGTGGAAGAACTACTTCGACGATGCATACTTCGACCTGCACGGCGATCTCTTTCCGGAGAGTAAGAGTCGGTCCGAGGTCGCGGCGATGCGCGAACTTCTCGGGTTGCCCGTCGGGGCGCGGGTTCTCGATGTGCCGTGCGGCTGGGGCCGCCACACGGAGTTGTTCGCCGAGGCCGCGTGTGACGCATTTGGCGCCGACATCTCGTATCCGCTCATCAGCCGTGCGGAGCCGCACGAAGGCGACCATCAGCCAGCGAGATACACCGTCGCCGATGTGCGCGCATTGCCGTTTGCCGATGCATCGTTTGATGCGGTGTGCAACGTCTTCACGAGCCTCGGCCTGTTCCTCGATGACGCGGAGGATATCCTAGCGTTGCGCGAGGCGGGCCGTGTGCTGCGGCCGGATGGCGCGTTCCTCCTCGAGACCATGCATCGTGATGACGTCATCAGTCAGTACGCCGAGCGTGATGCGTGGACGCTCCCCGATGGGACTGAAGTACGGGTCCGCAGAACCTTCGATCCGGTAACCGGCGTCAGCCATGAAAAGCTCAGGTGGCGACGGGGCACTGACGAAGGCCGGAAGGCACACTCCCTCCGCCTGCGTACCGCCACCGAAATCGATGCGCTGCTGCGGGCCGCGGGCTTCGGGGACATCGAATACTTCGGGGATTGGTTCGGACGCCCCTTGAGGCACGATTCGGAGCATGTAATTGCCGTTGCGCGGAATTTGCCCCAGACCTAACCTTCACGCATCCAACGGACGAGAAGGAACCTCATGAACGACACAAAGATCCGAGTGCTCGTTGCGAAGCCCGGACTCGACGGCCACGATCGCGGCGCGAAGGTGATTGCAAGCGCCTTCCGGGACGCCGGCTTCGAGGTGATCTACACGGGCCTGCATCAGACGCCGGAAATGATCGTCAGCGCCGCCGTGCAGGAAGATGCCGATGTCGTCGCGCTCTCGATTCTGTCGGGTGCCCACATGGCACTGTTTCCGCGCGTACTCGAACTGCTGAAGACCGAGGGCATGGAGCACGTCCTGGTCATCGGTGGTGGCATTATCCCGGAGGAGGACATCGCGCACCTCGAGGGCCTCGGCGTTGCAAAACTCTTCGGCCCGGGAACGCCGACCAGCGCACCAATCGACTACGTGCGTGACTTCTTCGCAGCACGCACGGGGTGACCAAGGCCACTGACGCAGCCCCAGGCGAGGGCCGGCTCGTCCGGCTGACTCGCGAGCTGCACGACCTCGAGCATAGGCTCCGCCAGGGCGGCGGTCGCGACAAGATCGATCGTCAGCACAGCCAGGGTAAGCTCACCGCCCGCGAGCGCATCGCGCTTCTTCTCGACCCGGGTCAGGACCTCCTCGAGATCGGACTCCTCGTCGCACATGATCAGTATGAGGAACAGGCACCCGCTGCAGGCGTCGTCACCGGCATCGGCATTGTTCATCATCGCCCCGTCGTTGTCATTGCGAATGATGCGACAGTCAAAGCCGGATCATGGTGGCCCGAGACAATCACGAAAATGCTGCGCGCACAGGAGATCGCGATGCGCTGCCGCGTCCCGATCATCTACCTCGTCGACTCGGCCGGCGTAAATCTCCCGTATCAGGGCGGCGTCTTCCCCGGACAGTACGGCGCGAGCCGGATTTTCTATTACAACTCTTTAATGCGACGGTATCTTCGCGTTCCGCAATTTGCAGCCGTGATGGGGCCATGTATCGCCGGCGGCGCGTATCTGCCCGCACTCTCCGATGTCATCCTGATGGTCGAGAACACGAGCTTCATGGGACTCGGTGGTCCCAACCTCGTGAAGGGCGCGACCGGTCAGACCGTGGAGTCCGAAGAGCTTGGCGGCGCGTGGACACACAACGCCATCAGCGGCGTCGCGCACTATCGGCTGCCCGATGATCGCGCTTGTATCGCACGTCTCCGCCAGCTCGTGCACGAGCTGCCATATGACGATAGACCTGTGCGCGTGCCCGCGCCGTTCGAGCTGCCCGCGACCAATGCGAAGGCACTCACTGCGTTGATCCCCGATGATCATCGGCAGCCGTATGACGTGCACCGACTGCTCGATATCCTCCTCGATAACGATCGCTTCGATGAATTCCAGAAGGACCGCGCTCCCGAGATCATCTGCGGCACCGGTACGCTCGGCGGCATTACCGTCGGTGTGATCTCGAACGCACGCGGCATGATCAAGGATCCGCGCGGTGGTCCACCGAAGTTCGGCGGGATCGTCTATGCCGACAGTGCGGAGAAGACCGCGTTCTTTATCGATACTATGAACCGGCATCGCACGCCACTGCTGTTCGTGCAGGATGTGAGCGGGTTCATGGTGGGCACGGAAGCGGAGCACAGCGGCATCATTCGCGCCGGCGCGCAGTTCGTGGAAGCCATGGCGACAGCGACCGTGCCGAAACTCGTACTCACGATCAACCACGCATCCGGTGCGGGTTATTATGCGATGGCGGGGCAGGGCTTCGACCCGGACTTCATCTTCACCCTGCCGACCGGGCGCATGGGCGTTATGGAAGGCGAGTCCGCCGTCATGGCGCTGTTCGGAACACAGCTCGACGAGTTGAAAGCGAAGAAGCAGAAGCCTGACGCGGCGTTACAGAAGAAGATGGACGCGGTGCGCGCAGACTACGAGAAGCAGCTCGATTCGCGGTACGCCGCGGCGCGAGGCTTCGTGGATGCAGTGATCGCACCTGAACACATCCGCGCTACACTCGCACTCGCGCTGTTCACGACGTTGCATAACCCCGGACCGCATCTCGGCGCATTCGGCACCTTGCCGCCCATCGGCTGAAGACTGGATATCATGGCAGAGAAGGAAATCGTTCGTATCGCATCAGGCCAGGGATTCTGGGGCGACCTGTTGT